>JBKDOR010000246.1:0-3093 GCA_046342775.1 Synechococcaceae cyanobacterium | reverse complement strand
GGCTGTGGGTTTGCGGTGGGCGGCGGGGGGTTGGCGGTTGGTGGCTTTGGGCTGTCCCCCCCGGGGCGCCGTCGGCGCCTCGCCGCTGAGCTTGGGCCAGGCCCCTAGCGACCCCGGCTGGCTTGCCTACGCTGGCTGCGGAGATTTGCCCCAGGTGTGATGGCCAGTGCTTCGCCCTCGGCGGCACCTGCATCGGCAGCGCAACCGCAACCGCTGCAGTTGCTGCGCTGGCAGAGCCGCACCCAGGTGTTCCGCGAGCGGATTGAGGGCCTGGAGCTTGAGCTGTTGCGCATCCCGGCCGGTTCATTCGTGATCGGCTCGCCGCCCGGGGAACTCGAGCGCGGCGAGAGCGAAAGCCAGCAGCGCCTGGAGCTTGGGGAGTTTCTGCTGGGCCGCACGCCGATCACCCAGGCCCAGTGGCGCACCGTGGCGCAATGGAAGCCAGCGGCGGGGGAGCGCTGGCAGCAGGAGTTGGATCCGGCTCCGTCGTTCTTTCGGCCGGGCGCGAAGGGAGGCTTAGAGCTTGAGGATGTCTTGGCGGATGCCGCCGGTGCGAAGGCGTTGAAGGCTCTTGAGAAGAACTTGGCTGGGCGGTTTGCCTGGCTGGAAGGCGAAACCTCCACGGACCAGCGGCCGGTGGAGCGGGTGAGCTGGTTCGATGCCATGGAGTTCTGCCGCAGGCTGAACAGCCGCCTGGGGCCAGCGGCGGGCCGCTCATACACCTTGCCCAGCGAGGTTCAGTGGGAATACGCCTGCCGGGCGGGTACCACCACGCCGTTTTCGTTTGGCTCCACGCTCACCACAGAGGTGGCAAATTATGATGGTAACTTTACCTATGCTAATGGCCCTAAGGGTGTCTACCGCATGCAGACAACGCCGGTGGGGATGTTCCCCGCCAATGCCTGGGGTCTGCACGATATGCACGGCAATGTCTGGGAGTGGTGTTTGGATGAATGGAGCCTAAATGGTGAAGAAATTTCAACGGATGCCAGTGTTTGTCTTTCACTTGGATACAGTCAAGACGAGTCCAGTGGCGATGCTGGAACGATCGCGTCCCAGGGACAAGAAGCAAGGATACTGCGCGGTTGCTCGTGGCGCGGCCACCCCAAGCTTTGTCGTTCGGCACACCGCGTCGGCATTCGCTCAAGCAGCAACAACGCTGGCATTGGTTTCCGTGTCTGCTGCCTCCCCCGGGGCCCTTCCCCTCATGCCTAAATCCAGCAATCCCTCAACACTGGCTGTTGCTTAACCCTGGCTGATGGCCTGCGGTTGTCAGCTGGACCCCGCTGGCGCCTCGCCGCCTTTCGATCCCGCCACTGTGCAGCCAGCTCTCCAACATCCGCCCGCAACGCCTGCGTGCCGCCACCGTTGGACGGCCCCGCTCCTCTACAGCGGGCCTGCCGCAACGGATCCATGCCCGGCCTCCATCCACAGGATTGGGGCTCCACCACAAACGGCTTCTTGCCGGCGGCGCCGCTGGCCGATTGAGGGCTTCCGCCAGATCATCAGCCAGGCTGAGGGTGATGCGCCGAGCCAACCAGCCTTAACCTGCCACTGGGTCGTTGGCTCGGCTGCCGCGCCATTGGGTTCCGGCTGGTTGGCCTTCCCCGGCAGCGAACCCGCGCCCTTCTTTTCGCTACCCCGATGACCAGCACCGCCAGCCGCACCGCCACGTTCTTGCTGCGCCAGCCGCGGCAGGTGCAGGGGTTTCGGGAGAAAATTCGATCAGGTGATCAGGTGTTCGTCGAAGGTGTGTTTGATCAGGGGATTTTTGCGAAGGAGTATAAAATAACTATACTCACTATGGTGTGGATCCCGCCGGGCCACTTCTGGATGGGTTCGCCGCCGTCGGAGTCGGAGCGACGGGAACGTGAAGGCCCCCAGCATCTGGTGCAACTGCAGGGCTTTTTCATGGGCCAAACGCCGATCTCTCAGGCCCAATGGCGTGAGGTGACGCGGTGGTCGGAGCAGCGAGGCCAGCGCTGGGGGCGGGAGTTGGACCCGGAGCCCTCGTATTTTCAACCCAGCCCCAATCCCAAAGCCAGGGGTTACAGCGTCGGAGCCTTTTCCCTGCTTTCTGGAGAAGCCAGCAGCGATCTGCGGCCGGTGGAGAATGTGAGCTGGGAGGATGCGATGGAGTTTTGCACCCGGCTCAGCCAACGCACGGGCCGCTATTACACCCTGCCCAGCGAAGCCCAGTGGGAATACGCCTGCCGGGCGGGTACGAACACGCCGTTTTCGTTTGGTGCCACGCTCACATCACAGCTGGCCAACTACGATGGAAATTCCACCTATGCTAGTGGCCCCAAGGGTGACTATCGCAGGCAGACGATGCCGGTGGGAATGTTCCCGGCCAATGCCTGGGGTCTGCAGGACATGCACGGCAACGTCTCGGAATGGTGCCTGGATCATTGGCACGACAGCTATGAGGGAGCGCCAACTGATGGCAGTGCCTGGCTGAACCCAGCTCCACAGGATGACAAGCTGTCCAGGCAGAGAGGATCGGTCGGTACTGACGATTCGGAACGGCTGCTGCGCGGTGGCTCGTGGGAGGAACACCCAAGAGCCTGTCGCTCGGCATGTCGTGCCGGGATTCATCCTGGTAACCGCCTCCATGGCACTGTCGGCTTCCGTGTGGTCTGCCTCCCCCAGGACCCTTCCCTTAACCCTTAACCCTAAACCCATCAATCGCTCAACACTGGCTGTTGCTTAACCCTGGCTGTTGGATTTGCGGCTGTTGGTCTGGGGCTGTTGGTTGTTCCCCCCCCAGGCGCCGTAGGCGCCTCGATTGAAATGCGTGCATCAGCCCGCCCGCCTAGGGCGCCACTGCGCTGTTGCTGCCTCAATCCAGGCGGCAGGTGCCCAGGGGCTGATCCCCCGCAGTAGCCCGGTCCGCTCGGCAGCCGCTATGCAGACCCCAGCAGCCGCTATGCAGGCAACCGGCCGCCGCCATGCAAATCCTGCATCGCATGGCGGCTGCGTTGCCGCTCCTCCAGAATCGCGCCATGAACAAGCGTGAGCTGAGCGAAACCGAGATCTGCGATCGCTTCATCACGCCGGCCTTGCAGCGGGCCGGCTGGCTGTTGGAGCGGA
>JBKDOR010000245.1:0-13383 GCA_046342775.1 Synechococcaceae cyanobacterium | reverse complement strand
GCCGGACTGGTCGTGCGCCAGGAAGGGCCGCAGGCGGGAGTGGGGGGCATCCGCTGCAACCTCCGGCAACCAGCAGCCGTCCCGCAGCACCCGCCGCCGGGGCGGGCGGGCCAGCAGTTCACTCCAGTCCGCCACGTCCAGCACCAGCAAGTCCGCCGGGCAGCCGAGGCGGATGACGCCATCCCACTCAAGGTCCAGCAAGCGGGCCGCGGCGCCGCAGAAGGGGCTGATGCCCTGGCGTTGCCAGGGCATCAGGTGGCAGGCCGGCATCGCAAAACGCAACAGTTCCAGCGGGTCGAAATCGCCGCCGGGATACCAGGGATCCCGCACGTTGTCGCCGCCGATGGCCACCTCCACGCCCGCTGCCTGTAGCTGGTGGATCGGTGCCTGGGGGCGCAAGCAGGGCGTGGTCGCCGGTCGCCGACCCAGCAGCCAGAGATTGGTGGTGGGTAGGGCCACCACCCGCACCTGCCGTTCCGCCAATCGCTCGGCCAGCCGGCGGCAGCGCCGCTCGGGCAGCAGACCCATGCTGCTGGCATGGCTGCAGGTGAGTGGCGGTCCGCCATGGCCGGGGGGGAGCACCTGGCAGAGCAGCTCCAGGCCGCGGCCGTGGTCGGCGTCGCTTTCATCAATGTGCAGATCAATCCCTGCACCTCCGTAGCGCTTGGCCAGGGTGAGCACCGCCGCCAAGGCACGGCGGTCGTTGGCCCCCCTCAGGAATGGCGCGCCCAGCCCCCCGCCCAGCAGGCCGCCGTTGGCGACGACCTGGGCCGCCAGCTGTTCTCCTTCCGGCGTCAGCCAGTGGTCGAGGGCGACCAAGGCCACCAGCTGCAGCTCCACCCGGCCGCGCCAACGCTGGCGCAGCTCCAGCAGGGCCTCCCAGCTGGCCTGGCCGGCCGGCCCGAGGCTGTCGATGTGGCTGCGCACCGCCCGCAACCCGTGGCGCCAGGCCTGATTGAGCGCCCGCTCGCCCCGCTCCAGCACCAGCTCACCGCTGCGCTGCTGGGCCTCGCGCATGTTGGCCTCCAGGGCGCCCTCCAGGGTTCCCTCGCGGTTGGGAAACTGGGACCAGCTGTAGGCCTTGTCGAGATGGGCGTGGGGTTCCACCGGCGGCGTCAGGGCCAGCGGCGCATCGACCGCATCCGCCTCGCCGGGGGAGCAGGGCTGGATGGCACTGATCCGGCCATGGTGATGGGCCAGGCGCACGGTCACCAGGCCATCGGCATCGGCCCCAGGCAGGCCGAGCTCGCCAGGGTCGAGCAGAGCCCTGGGCAGCCGCAACGGCGGCAATGGCGACGGGGCGGGCTTCAAGGGCTGGCCGCGGCAGCCTGACTGGTGCTGGAGCTGAGCAGCACCATCCGGCCGGCGGCCCCGAAGCTGGTGGCGCGGTAGGTGGGCAGGCGCAGGTTGGGCAACAACTCCTGGCCGCCCAACTCGGTGAAGAACAGGCTGAACAGCCCAAAGTTGAGGCGGCGGGTCTGGGCCCAAGCCAGCTGGCCCAGCACCGCTTGCTGCTGCCGCACCATGGCGACGCAGTTGGGCAGCACCAGCCGCAGCAGGGTCGACAAATGACCCTGAACACAGACTTCACGGCTGATCGCCTCGCTCAGCTGTTCTCCAGCAAACTCCTCGAACTGGCTCCTGCCCGGATTGGTGCTGGCCAGCCCAATGCCCACCGCCAAGGCCGCCAGGAGTGCCACCAGCGGCGTGGCCTGGTTGAAGCGGGGCCGGGCCAAGTTCCGTGCCGAGGCAAACAGATCGGGCAAGGATCGCAAAGGTTTGGAGCCGGAATGGCTCGCGGCGACCGGCCCTCGATTCGGCCCCGCCAGCCGTTGCCGCGCCAGCCGTTGCCCCGCCAGCCGTTGCCGCGCCAGGGGCCCGGCATCGCTGCCGGGGCAGGCCCGTCGGAACGGTCCAGCCCGCTCGGGCCGGCTGCGAAGCGACAACGCCTTGGCGGCTGGGCCGAATGGGCCGAATGGGCCGGGGGCCCAGCGGCTGAGGTGCAGGGCCGCGACTTTCCCCGGCCTCTGGTGTAAGTTGCGTTGGCGCGGCGGGCGTCGCCAAGTGGTTAAGGCAGTGGCTTGTGGCGCCACCATTCGGGGGTTCGAGTCCCCTCGCTCGCCCTTCTCCTCAGGTTCAGTCGTCAACGTTTTCGGCTGATTTGGCTGTTGAATCCCTTTGTTTGGGGTTCTACGGCCCACTCGAATGATTCTCACTCGGCTCTGCGAGCCAACAGGGCGGTCAACAGATCACCGCCGCCTGCTCGCACGGGATCTCCGCAGGGCAAACCGGTGAGGTGGGCAACGCGATCCATGGCTTGGCGGGCCGCGTCAGCCGTCAACGCCCCTGTGTTGAGAGCGATGGCCCTCACCCTCGGCCGCAGCCCATCCGGCCGACCCAGGGCCGCCAGCCCCTCCACCACCGCGATCAGTTCGGGCAGGGGCGGAATCGCCACAGGGGCAGCGCCGGGCCGGGTGCGCACCTGGGTTTGGCCAGCGCGATGCACCAGCAGCAGATCGGTGGGCTGGCTGCCCCGCAACAGCGGCAGCGTGGCGCTTGAGCCCGGATGGGCGAGAGAGCCCTGGCCCTCCATCAGCAGCAGGGTGTCCTGATCGGCACCTGCGGCCGCCGCCAACACCGCCGCCTCCACGGCGCCGGCGGCGTAGTCGAGCCGCACGGCATCGAGGGGAACGCCGGCGCCGCTGATCAGGATGCCGGCCTGACCCGTTCCCACAAAGCGCGCATCCAGCCCCTGGCGGCGAGCGGCCAGCAGCAACTCCAGGCAGGCGCTCATCTTGCCCACGGCCATGTCCGACCCCACGGCCAGCAAGCGGCGGCAGGGCAGGGCGGCGCAGCGGGCTGTCGCCACCTCCAGCCCCGGAGGTTCCTGGCGCAGATCCCAGATCCACTGCCCCGGCCGGCGGCAGGCGGCGGCGAATTCCGGCTCCTCCGCCAGGCGGCTGTGCAGGCCGCTGGCCAGGTTCAGGCCGGCCTCCAGGCCCGCGAGCACGTCCCGCCGCAGGGCATCGGGCAGCCGTCCCCCGGAGGGGGCCAGTCCCACCACCATGGCCTCTGGCCCGCCTGCCAAGGCCGTCGCCATATCGGCCACCACGGGCACCGCCCGAGGGATGCCGGTGAGGGCCTGCAGCGGAGCACCGGCATGGCTGGGGTCGATCACGGCCACGATCGGCCCGGAGCGGTATCGCAGCATCGCCAGGCCGGTCTTGCCGCTCAGGTCCGTCAGCCCGCAGTGCTGCAGCAGCACCACCGGCATCGCCTGGGGGAGCATCAGCCCACCCCCGCGGCGGGTGCGCAACCGCTGTTGGCGTCGACAATCTCGGCGGCAGCAGCCGGGTTCAGGCCAGCCCGCGGCTCCACCCCCAGCCCTGGTCCAGGCCCAGCCCGCAAGCGGTCCCCATCCAGGACGGGCCCTTCAAAGGGATCATCGATCAGATTGAGGTGGCTGTCGAGATCGGGCCAGCGCAGCAGCGGCAGCAGCTGGGCGGCGGCTCCATTCAGCAGGGCGCTGTCGGAATAGCAACCCGCCATCAGGTCCAGACCCAAGCGCCGGGCCGCCTGGGCCATCAACAGCGCCTCACTGAGGCCGCCGCTTTTGAGCAGCTTGATGTTCACCCCATCCACATAGGGAGCCAGCCGGATCACATCGTTGAGGTTCCAGCAGCTTTCGTCGGCCACCAAGGGCACGGGGCAATCGAGATCGATGCCCGCAAAGGCCTCACAGTCGGCCTCGGGATCCAGCTGGGCGGGCAGCGGCTGCTCCAGCAGCAGCACCTGCGCCTCCAGCAGGGGCTCCCCCATCCGCTTCGTCGCCTCAGCGCTCCAGCCGCCGTTGGCATCCACCTGCAGCTCGCAGGGTGCGCTCAGCTCCTGGCGACGACGCTCAAGGGCCATGGCGACCGCCTCCAGCAGGGCGCGATCGTGCTCCAGTCCCTCAGGGCTGCCCAGCTTGAGCTTGATCCGGCTGGCCGGAAGCTGCCGCCACCAGCCCTCCAGCCGCTCCAGCACCCGCGGCACCGCCCCCAGGCCCAGGGTGACGCTGGTGGGGGCAGCCCGCCCGGGGTCCAGTCCCCAGAGCCGCTGCAGGGGCTGACCCAGGCGTTTCCCCTGCCAGTCGAGCAGAGCCAGGTCGAGGGCGCAGCGGGCAGGCGGCGACAGCGGCCCCAACAGAGGTTCCCACGCTTGCGGAGGTTCCGGCTCCAGGCCCTGCAAGCGCGGCACTACGGCAGCCAGTTCCCGCTCCAGATCGTCGGTCTCGTAGCGGCGATGGCCCGTGTCGAAGCCGCCGGTCTCCCCCCGGCCGGTGATGCCGTCATGCTCCAGCTCCAGCAACAGGTGCTCCACCACAGCGGTGGTGCCGCGACTGATCGCCAACGGCACGGCTTTGGTGAGCCGAAAGCGGCGCAGGTGCAGGCGCATCGGGGCAGAGCTGGGCGAAGGGGCGCGCCGGGCCGGTGCCGCCCTGGCGCAGATTCAACCTGGCATGGCCCCATCCCGGCGTCAGCGGCCCCGCATCGGGGCGCAGCGGCCCTGCCAAGCCATGGCCGAAACTGAAGCCATGAGCGCATCCCTTCCCAGCCCGGCAACCGCCGATTCGCCTCCGCCCGTCGGCGTTCCCTCCAGCCCGCCGCGCCGGGACCGCGGCAGCTACTGGATCACCACCTTCGGCTGCCAGATGAACAAGGCGGACTCTGAACGGATGGCGGGGATCTTGGAAGCCATGGGCTATCGCGAGGCTGGGGCGGAACTCGAGGCCGATCTGGTGCTCTACAACACCTGCAGCATCCGCGACAACGCCGAGCAGAAGGTTTACAGCTATCTCGGTCGCCAAGCCCAGCGCAAGCGAGCCCAGCCCGAGCTCACCCTGGTGGTGGCCGGCTGCGTCGCCCAACAGGAGGGGGAGGCCCTGCTGCGTCGGGTGCCGGAGCTGGATCTGGTGATGGGTCCCCAGCACGCCAACCGGCTGGAGACCCTGCTGGAGCGGGTGGCCCAGGGGCAGCAGGTGGTGGCGACCGAAGACCACCTGATCCTGGAGGACATCACCACCGCCCGCCGCGACAGCCCGGTGTGCGCCTGGGTGAACGTGATCTATGGCTGCAATGAGCGCTGCACCTACTGCGTGGTGCCTTCGGTGCGAGGCCGGGAGCAATCGCGAACGCCACAAGCGATCCGGCTGGAGATGGAGGGGCTCGCCGCCCGGGGCTACAGGGAGGTGACGCTGCTGGGGCAGAACATCGACGCCTATGGCCGCGATCTGCCTGGCATCACGCCGGAGGGCCGCCGCCAGCACACCCTCACGGACCTGCTCCATGCGGTGCACGGGGTGGAGGGGATCGCGCGGCTGCGCTTCGCCACCAGCCACCCGCGCTATTTCAGCGAACGCCTGATCGACGCCTGCGCCGATCTGCCCAAGGTGTGCGAGCACTTTCACATCCCTTTCCAGAGCGGCGACGATGAGGTGCTGAGAGCGATGGCGCGGGGCTACAGCGTGGCCCGCTACCGCCGCATCATCGAGCGCATCCGGCAGCGGATGCCCGATGCCGCCATCAGCGCCGACGTGATCGTGGCGTTTCCCGGCGAAACCGAAGCCCAGTTCCGCCGCACCGTGGCGCTGGTGGAGGAGATCGGCTTCGATCAGGTGAACACCGCCGCCTACTCTCCTCGCCCCAACACCCCCGCCGCCGACTGGCCCGACCAGCTGCCCGAAACGGTGAAGGTGGAGCGCTTGCGCCAGTTGAACGCGGTGGTTGAACAGGTGGCCCGCCAGCGCAGCGGTCGCTATCTGGGTCGGCTGGAGGAGGTGCTGGTGGAAGGCCCGAACCCGCGGGACCCCAACCAGCTGATGGGCCGCACCCGCAGCGACCGCCTCACCTTCTTCCCGAGCCGCGATTCCGCAGGGCGCCCGTTGGTACCAGGGGAACTGGTGCAGGTGCGGATCGAGGCGGTGCGCGCCTTTTCCCTCAGCGGCTCGCTGGCGGACGCGGCGCTCAGCCGTTGACCAACCCCGGCGATGGCCAGCGGGGCGCTCCCACGCGCCCTCAGCACCTCGCCGCCCTCCAGGCGCCGCCACTGTGCCGCCAGCCCTGCCGTGCCCTGCCGCCCGCCCAGCCGGGCGGCTATCGCATCGCCACCGCAACCCGCCCCCAGGGCCCTGGACGGTTCCGCCATGGCTGATACGTTTGGCGCCGCTCTGCTGCCGCCATGGCCGTTCCTCCCCTTCGCGTCGGTGTGGTGTTCGGCGGCGATTCAGGGGAGCATGCGGTATCGATCCGCTCGGCCCGCACCGTGATCGGCGGCCTGCGTGGCGGCGCCAACAGCGAGCGCTACGCGGTGAGCTGCTTCTACATCGACCGCGCTGGGCGCTGGTGGCCACCGACCGTGGCGGAGACCGTGCTGGCCGGCGGCGAGGAGGCCATTGCCGCTCCAGCCGACGCGCCCCCCGGCCTGCATGACCTTCCAGACGGCGCTGAGGCGGTTCAGGTCTGGTTTCCGGTGTTGCACGGCCCCAACGGCGAGGACGGCACGATCCAGGGTCTGTTCACCCTGATGCGGCGGCCCTACGTGGGCTCCGGGGTGCTGGGTTCAGCGCTGGGCATGGACAAACAGGCGATGAAGGCCGCCTTTGCCGCCGCCGGCCTGCCCCAGGTGCCCTACGCCTGCGTGCAGGCCGAGGAGCTCGTCGGGGCGAGCGAATCCTTGGAGGCGCTGCTCGATCGGTTGGAGGCGGCGTTGGATTACCCCTGTTTCGTCAAGCCGGCCAACCTGGGATCGTCGGTGGGCATCAGCAAGGCCAGGGATCGGGCGGCGCTGCTGGCGGGTCTGCGAACTGCGGCGGCCCTGGATCCACGCCTGGTGGTGGAGCGGGGCGTGACGGCCCGCGAGCTGGAATGTGCCGTGCTGGGTGGTGGAAGCGCCGGGCCGCTGCGGGCCTCCGTGCTGGGCGAGATCCGCTTCAGCGCGGATTGGTACGACTACGACACCAAGTACAGCGAAGGCCTCAGCCACACCGAGATCCCCGCCCGGGTGCCCGACGACATCAGCGATCGTGCCCGCCAGCTGGCCCTGGCCGCGACGCGGGCCGTGGCGGCCTCCGGCCTGGCCCGGGTGGATTTCTTCTGGGATGAGGCCAACGGGCAGCTGTGGCTCAACGAGATCAACACCATGCCCGGCTTCACCAGCCAGAGCATGTACCCGATGCTCTGGGCCGCCAGCGGCTTGCCGCTTGAAGATCTCGTCCACGAACTCGTGCAAGGCGCGAGACAATGAGCCGCTTTGAAACCGTTGCGAGGCTGAGCCAATGAGTCATGGACTGATCTGGTTGCCCCTGTTGCTGGTGTTTGTGCTGCTCGCAGCCCTGGGCTGGCTGGAGAGGCGCCGCCAGCAGCTGTTCCGAGACTGGGCCGCCGGAGCCGAGCTTGCCAAGCTGGATGCCATCGGCGCCGCCCGCCTGGTGGATGGAACCGTGAGCTGGAGTCGCTTCGAGTCGGGCAGCTTCCGCAACGTGGAGAGCTTTCCCGTCACCAAGCTGGAAAAGGTGGAGCTTCTCTCCTTGGGCTCCGGCGAAGCACCCCTGACCGGCGAGAGCCAAGGGGCTTGTCGCCTGCGATTGATTGGTGGGCAGCTCCAGAAGGACATCCCCTTCGCTGACGCCGACCGGGCGCGCGCGTGGATCACCGAGTTGATGAGCCGCTCCCGCTGCGAACTTTGACCGCCACCCCACTCCCCCCCGGCGCCGAGCGACGTCGCCAACTGCGCCGCCAACGCCGCAACCAGCGGCTGCGCCACCTCTGGCGGTTGCTGGTGTTCACGGCCCTGGCTGGAGGGCTTGGCTACGGGCTGCTGCGGCAGGGCTGGATTCTGCGCGGCCCGAGCCAGATCGAGGTGAGCGGCAGCACCCAGGTGAGCCGGGAGCAGGTGATCCGGGCCGCAGACCTGAGGTTTCCCCTCCCCCTGCTGGGCCTGCAACCCAAGAAGCTGGATGAGGAGTTGCGCGCGGCCCTGCCGATTGAACGGGTCAGCGTCAGCCGGCTGATGCTGCCTCCCCGGCTGCGCATCGAGCTGGTGGACCGTGAAGCGGTCGCCCGAGCCGAGCGGCACACCAGCGAAGGTGTGGAGCGGGGGTACGTGGATCGGGTCGGCAACTGGATCGTCAACCGCCAGGAGCCGGCGGTGCGCATCAAGGGCAATGCCACCATCAAGGTGGTGGGCTGGAACGAGCGCCACCGCCCAGCGCTGCAGCAGATCTTGGCAGCCCGCACCCGGCTCGGTCCTGGACTGCGCGAGGTGCGCTTCGATCCCGCCGGCAGCATCTGGCTCGAAACCAGCGAACTGGGACCGATTCGGCTCGGCCCCAGTGATAGCCAGCTGCCGCGGCGCCTGGAGGTGGCCAAAGCGTTGATGACCAACCTGCCAGCGCGCATGAAGGGTCGCCAACCCCGGCTGATCGATCTCAGCGATCCCGAACAGCCGGAGTTGAGCTTCAGCGCCGCCGCCGTGCCCGTTCCCGTCTCGCCCACGGCCGGCCCTGTCCGTTCCGGCGCTTCCGGCGCAGCACCATCCAGCACCTCGCGGCCTTCCCCCGCGGCTGGCCTGGCCGCAAGGCCCACGCGTTAAGGCGAAGTTGGCATGCAGGGGCCGACCCTCTCGCCCCCCTGGGTTGCGGCCAGACCCCCAGAGCCAGCCATCCCACACACAGCCTTGCCACCCTCGGACCGGCCGGGCAATGTGACCTTTCACCGCAGCTCCGGATCCGGGTAACGGGATAATGCATCCGCAGATCAACGGCCACATCTCGTCAGCCGCCATGAACGGCGATCAGGACAGGCAGCAGTCCGTGGATCTTCAGCCAGCCGAGGAACTCTTCGCCATGAGCCAGACCCCGCCCAGCAACCACGGCATCGTGCCAAGCCAGACGGCACGGATCGAGGTGATCGGGGTCGGAGGCGGCGGCAGCAATGCCGTGAACCGGATGATCGCCTCGGACCTCAATACCGTGACCTATCGGGTGCTCAACACCGATGCCCAGGCCCTGATTCAGTCTTCGGCCAGCCAGCGCATCCAGCTCGGCCAGAAGCTCACCCGCGGGCTCGGGGCCGGTGGCAACCCAGTGATCGGCCAAAAAGCGGCCGAGGAATCGCGTGGCGAATTGCACGAGATGTTGGCTGGCTCCGATCTGGTGTTCATCGCCGCCGGCATGGGTGGCGGCACCGGTACTGGCGCCGCTCCGATTCTGGCCGAAGTGGCCAAGGAGGTCGGCGCGCTCACCGTTGGCATCGTCACCAAACCGTTTGGCTTCGAGGGTCGCAAACGGCTGCGTCAAGCTGAGGAGGGCATCGCCCGGCTGGCCGAGCACGTGGACACCTTGATCGTGATCCCCAACGACCGGCTGCGTGATGCCATCGCCGGCGCGCCGCTGCAGGAAGCCTTCCGCGCCGCCGATGATGTGCTGCGGATGGGGGTGAAAGGCATCACCGACATCATCACCAAGCCCGGTTTGGTGAACGTGGATTTTGCCGATGTGCGCTCGGTGATGGCCGACGCCGGCACAGCTTTGCTGGGCCTTGGTGTGGGTTCCGGCCGCTCCCGTGCCAGCGAGGCGGCCCAGGCGGCGATGAGCAGCCCTCTGCTCGAATCCGCCCGCATCGATGGTGCCCGCGGCTGCGTCATCAACATCAGCGGCGGCAAGGACATGACGCTGGAGGACATGACCACCGCCTCTGAGGTCATCTACGACGTCGTCGACCCTGACGCCAACATCATCGTGGGCGCCGTGGTGGACGAAAGTCTGGAGGGCGAGATCCACGTGACGGTGATCGCCACCGGCTTCGAAAGCGGCGGTGCCTATCGGCCCGAACGACTGACCACCAGTTTCGTGGATTCCATCACCACCACCCCTGAGGAGCGTGGAGCGATGATTCCACCGTTCCTTCTGAACCGCCAAACCAGGATGGACGACTGAATTTTTACTGCGTTCGCGGCTCATTCTGCAGCTGGAACGCTTGTACGCAATGAAACCAGGTGAAGATTCACCGCGCTTTTCGGCTCCACAGAGCAACTGGATCCCTTCGCTTGCGCCGGATGCGAGTGTGGCTTGACGTTGAGCAACGTGGTTGCTGATCGGCCTGAGT
This sequence comes from Synechococcaceae cyanobacterium, assembly GCA_046342775.1. Classification (GTDB taxonomy): domain Bacteria; phylum Cyanobacteriota; class Cyanobacteriia; order PCC-6307; family Cyanobiaceae; genus Cyanobium. Next base: position 3,238 of record JBKDOR010000245.1, on the reverse strand, counting down.
TTCTTCTGCCGCGCGTCGTCGACTGCTTGTGAAAGTTCAAGGCCAGCATCGGCTCCACCGGTGTTCCGGCCGACCATTGGCGGGGAGGCTCCGCGGAGAGATCCACCCATTCCGCCAGGCGTTCGCCGCCAGCCTGCGGATCGCCGCGGCGATTTTGCTCGATGAGATGGTGCGAGATGAGGCGTGGATTCGGCCGCCTCACACGCGCAGAGTTCCGTGCGTCGCGGGGGCTGCGGAGACCTGGCCAGCGTCGTTGCGGCTGCGAGCTGGCAGAGATGGTTCTTCAGCACCAAGGGCAATCTCTGGCGACAGGTGAGCCGGGTTGCCGACCCTTCCCAGTACCCGCGGGGTATCGGAGCCGAGTTGGGTGACCCGGAGTCCACGCCTGCCCGGAGCATCCCGTGTGGCTGCTCCCTTCCGGTCCTGACCAGGTTTGGGCGTCCTGGCTGCGTGGGTCCGAGTCGGCGCGATGCTAGCAACATCCCTCCTGTCGCCCCCGAGGTGGAGCCTGTGCCCCAGCGCCCTGGAGATCTGATCGTGCGCAAACAGGCGGGCCTGCCGATCAGCGTGCTCACCGCCTGGGATGCCCTGTCAGCGGCGCTGGTGGTGGAAGCGGGGGTGGACGCGGTGCTGGTGGGCGACTCGCTGGCGATGGTCGTCTTGGGACACACCACCACCCTGCCTGTCAGCCTCGACGAGATGCTGCACCACTGCCGGGCTGTGGCCCGCGGCATCGAGGCCAGCGCCAGCCGCGGCGGCGGTCACCGGCCGCTGCTGATCTGCGACCTGCCGTTTCTGTCCTATCAGTGCTCCAGCGACGACGCGGTCGCCGCCGCCGGCCGGGTGCTGAAGGAGACCGCCGCCGCCGCGGTCAAGCTGGAGGGAGCGGAGCCAGAAACCCAGGCCGCCATCGACCGCATGGTGCGCAGCGGCATCCCGGTGATGGGGCATCTGGGCCTGACGCCCCAGGCTGTGCATCGCCTCGGCTACCGACGCCAGGCGGGCGATCCAGACAGCCAGGAGCGGCTGCGGCGCCAGGCGCGGCAACTGCAGGCCGCCGGCTGCTTCGCCCTGGTGCTGGAGCACATCCCAGCCGCGTTGGCGGCGGAGCTGAGCGCCCAGCTGACGATTCCTGTGATCGGCATCGGCGCCGGAGAGGGCTGCGACGGCCAGGTGCGGGTCACGGCGGACCTGCTGGGGCTGACGGCACGCCAGCCCCCCTTCAGCCCGCCGCTGCTGCCAGGCCGGCAGCTGGCCATCGAAGCGCTGCGGGAGTGGATCAACGCTCAACGCCCGTGGCGCTCACGGCCAACGGATCCCGCGGCTGCCACCAGGCCAGCAGATCCCGCAGCACCGCATTGCTGAGGGCCAAGCCTTCGGGATCGCTGAGCCGCCAGCGGGGCCCCTCCACCCGCAACAGGCCCGCGGTCTCGAAGCCGGCCAGCCGCTGGCGCAGCTCGATCAACCAGGGGGCGGGCAGATCGTGCTCCCGCCAAAGGCTCTCCAGGTTGACGCCCTCCCGCTGGCGCAGGCCCACCAACAGCCGTTCATCCAGCGGGAAGCCCCCTCGCGGCGCTGGGGCATTGGGCTGGTCCTGGCGCTGGCGGATCCAGGCCTCCAGCCAGTGCTGGTACGCGGCACGGCTGCGGGGCCGGATTTGGCGCTCGCCGCCGAGGCCGCTGCTGGCGCCCATGCCGAAGCCCCACCAGGCGGCGCCACTCCAATAGACCCGGTTGTGGCGGGAGGCATGCCCAGGCCAGGCGTAGTTGGAGATCTCGTAGTGGCCGTAACCGGCGGACACCAGCTGCTCGCGGCTGAGGCCATGGAGATCGGCCGCCAGGTCGTCATCCGGGAGGGTGAGACGTCCCTGGCGCCACCAGCGCTCGAACACCGTGCCGGGCTCGATCGTGAGGTCGTAAATGGAGAGATGGGGCGGTGCCAGGGCGATCGCCTGGCGCAGCTGCCCTCGCCAGTGCTCCAGCACCGCCGCGGCGGGTCGGGGAGAAGACGTCTTCCCAAGCGGCTGCTTGCCGCGATCCCAGCCAACCGGCCGCACGCCTGAAGCCGACCAGCTGGGTCCCTGCAGCGGCGTGGCCTGGATCAGATCGAGGCTCCAGCTGCGCAGGGCGCCCCGGGCCTGGGCCTGCCGCAGCCAACCCGCCGCCTGGCGCAGATCCTCGCCGCTGTGGCGGCGCCCCAGGCCGGCCAGCACGGCGTCGTCGAAGCTCTGCCCCCCCAGGCTGACCCGGTTGACGCCCAGGGCCAGATAACCCGCCAGGCGCCGCTGATCGAAGCTGGCCGGATCCAGTTCCAGGGTCAGCTCGGCACCGGCCGCCAGACCAAAGCGCTGGACCAAGGCCTGCAGCAGCCGCCCAATCTGCGCGGGGGTGAGCAGGGAGGGGGTGCCGCCGCCGAAATACACCGTGGCCAGAGGGGGCCCCTGGGGTGCGTGGGCGATCTCCGCCAGCAGCAGCTCGAGATAGGCGGCGATTGATCCGGAGCGCTCGCCATCGGCCCGATCGCCCAGGGGCACCACCGGGAAGTCGCAATAAAAGCAGCGGCGGTGGCAGAAGGGCAGGTGCAGATAGGCGCTGCGCGGCGGCCGGGGCTGGAGGGGCTGCTGGAGCTGGAGTTGGGGCATCGCCAGGGTCCCGTCGCTGGAAATCGTCTTCACAGGCGGTAACCCCCCATGGCAAATGACGGCGGATCGGCCAAGCTGCCTCCCAGATGTGGTGAGCTGCCACACGGGCCGGAACACCGGCAACCGGACCTTCCGACCATGGTGGATTCCCTCATCCTGCTGCTCTTCGTGGTCTCGGGCGCGGCCACCGGCTGGCTCGGCGTGGACCTGCTGCCGGAGCCACTGCTGGCCCAAGTCACCAATCTCGAGGGCCTGCGCGGTGTGCTGGCGGGGTTCGGGGCCTTCTTTGGCTTGCTGGCTGGCTTTTTCTTCCAGCAGCTGCGGCGACGGCTGATGGCCCAGGTGCGCAGCATGCCTACCGACCTGCTGATCAGCCGGGCCGTGGGGCTGATCCTGGGGCTTCTGGTGGCCAATCTGTTGCTGGCGCCGATCCTGCTGCTGCCGCTCCCCTGGGAGGTGGTGCTGGTGAAGCCGCTGGCGGCGGTGCTCAGCAAGGGGTTCTGCGGTGTGTTGGGGTACAACCTGGCCGGGGTGCACGGTGTCGGGGGGCTGCGGTTGTGCGCGCCGACCGGCAGCGTGGCGGTGCTGGTGGGCGTT
>JBKDOR010000244.1:0-4363 GCA_046342775.1 Synechococcaceae cyanobacterium | reverse complement strand
CATGTCCTTGAGCAACGTCCACTCCTCGGGCCCCGCCCCCAGTTCGGTGGTGGCCACGGCCAGCCGATGCTCCTGCTCGGCTTCCCGCTCCACGCTGTCTTCATCGGCCTCGGCGCGCTCTTCGTCGCCGTCGATGCCCTGCTGCAGCAGCTTCAGTTGCCCAGGGTCGCGGGCCGTGCGCAGGCGCTCGCCGGCGTCGCGCCGCCGCAGCGTGTCGCCATGCACGCCCAGGGTGCGGTGGAACGCCTCGATCGAGCTGAGCAACCGTTTCTGCAGGTTGGTGACCACCAGCAGCTCGGCGGCGAGTTGCTTGCTGCTCGCTGCCTTGAGCCGCTGTTCCCGCAGGGTGCGGTAGGCCTTGAGCAGGCGGGCCAGCTCCAGCTCAGCGGTGGAGGGATCCAAGCCCTCCAGCACCACAGGCACCACCTCGCGCTTGGGCAGTTCCTCGCCAATGCGGCGCAGGTCTTCCTTGAGGCGCCGCACCAGCACGGGCTCGAGGTCGGCCTTGTTCCGCACGGGCACGCCGCGGCAGAAGCGGGTGGGGTCAAGGATTTCCAACAGCGCCGAGAAGCTGTTGCTGTGGCCGTTGTGGGGCGTGGCTGACAGGAACAGCTTGTGCTCAAAGCACAGGGCCAGTCCGCGGATGGCCCGGGTGAGCTTGGAGTCCACAGCAACCTTGGAGCCGCTGGCAGGGGCTGCGTTGTGGGCCTCATCGAGAATCAGCAGGGCCCTTTCGCCATCCCCGAGCCAATCACGCAGGGGACCGGCGTAGTCCTCGTTGCGCACCAGCGCCTGGCTGAGGATGAACCGCGTGTGGGTGGCCCAGGGGTTGATGCCCCAGCCCCGCTCCCGCCGCATCCGCGACACGTACTCGCGGTTCATCACCTGGAAGGGCAAGCCGAAACGGCTCTCCATTTCCCCCTGCCACTGCAGCACCACCGACGGTGGAGCGATCACCACCACGCGCTGAGCCTTCTGACGCAGCAGCAGCTCCCGCATGATCAGCCCGGCTTCGATCGTCTTACCGAGGCCGACGTCGTCAGCGATGAACAGAGCCACCCGCGGCATCCGCAAGGCCTTGCGCAGGGGCTCCAGCTGGTAAGGCTTCACATCGATCCCCGCCCGCAGCGGCGCCTGAAACAGCCCCGGGTCGGTGGCCGTCACGCAGTTCCACTGCAACGTGTGCAGGTAGCTGGAGAACACCTGCGGGTCATCGAAGCCCCGCTGGCCGATCGTCTCCCAGGTGCTTTGGCCCAGCACACGGGCATCCACCTCGCGCTCCCAGAACACCTCGGTGACCTGACCGTTGGCGTCGTCATCCAGGCAGGCCAGCCGCACCACGGTGTCGCCGCCGTCTTCAGGGGGCTGCACGTCCTCCACCAGGTGGTGGTGGCTGCGGCAGAACACCACGCAACCCTTACTGAGGGTGAGAGCAGGCGGAACCTGGCTCATCGCGGCAGTGCCTGCCACGGCTGGTCTGGCATAAAAGACAGTGGACGATTGCCCCAGTCTGCCGCCAGCGCAGCCCAGGCGCAGCCTGGCTTCTCCCGTCCCCGCCTGGCCATGCCAAAACTATGCAGCCTGTGCATCGTTTTGGCCTACCGGCCATGCAACCGCACCGCCTCTTCGACCTCCGCCTTGATCCCCAGGCCTGAATCCTCATCCGGGCAGCAGCCGCTACCGCTTCGCGGGGCTGCGCCTCCATGCCCACGTGGATCAGCCAGGCCAGGGCCAGCTCGCTGTAGGGCTGGGCCTCGATCACCCGCAGCAGCAGCCGATCGGCCTCGTCGCGGTGCTCGTCTGGATCCAGCTCCAGCAACGCCTGGGCAAGGTTGTAGGGGGTGATCAGGTCGTCCGGTGCCACCGCCAGCGCCTGGCGGAAGCGTTCAGCCCCAGCCGCCAGGTTCGTGGCAGGACCTCCAGTCCGCTGCCTCCAGCCTCCAGCTGCTGATGCAGCAGCGGCATCACCTGGCATTGGGCAACAGCACCGTCTCGTCCCAGGCCCCCTTCCAGCGCGGATGCTCTTCTCCCGCGCCGATGCCGCTTGCGGCGTTTGACGGGGCAGTGGTCCTGCGATGGTCAGACGGGGCGAGGGGCGACAATTGGGCTCGATGGGCCTGGACGACAAGCTTCAGGCCATGGAACAGCTCTGGGCCGACCTCTCCAAGGATCCAGCCCAGGTGGTGTCTCCCGCCTGGCATGGCGACGTGCTGCGCAGCCGGCGTGAGCAGGTCCAACAGGGCAAGGCCAGCTTCCAGAGCTGGGAGACCGCCATGGGCGAGCTGGGCGAAGGGGTTGCGTCGGGAGGAGTGCTGGTGAGGCCAGGCAACTCTGTCGTCATTCGGCGTCTCCTGGCTGCGTGGGGGTATCAATCAACCTCCTGCCAGGGCTCGAGCATGTCCAGATCCAGGGCCGTGCGCAGGGCCGCCAGCACGCTCCTGAGCTGCTCCGGGCTGATCCTGCCGAACGGACCCTCCAGCTGCTCCCGCAGCACCGTGGTGGGGTGCCAGGCCATCGCATAGCTGGGTTGCTGCAAACCGGTGCCGGGCGTCGCCGGCAGGGGGACGGCCAGAGCCAGCTGTGCCAGGCGTGGATCGCGGCTGATCGGCACCACCACTCTCCGTTGGCTGGCCCCATTGGCGGCCTCCGGCGACACCACCAACACAGGCCTGGCCTTGCTGTCGCCGAAGGGGCGATTGCGGGGCCAGCGGTAGAGATGTCCCCGATCAGCCACCCAAGCGCTCCGAGGCCTCACGGTCCTGGGCTGCCCTGTCCAGGGCTTCGCGATCCAGGGCGTCTCTGCCCATGGCCACGGCATCCTGCGTAGCCGCTTCGAGATCACCACCTTCGAGCTGGCCCAGCTCGCGGTAGGCCTGCCGCAGCGCCGCCAGACGCCGTGCCTGCAGCCACAGTTCCAGCGCCTCGGCCACAGCTGCTGAGCGGTTCTGCTGGCGATGCGCCTTGTGTCGCAGCTCCTGATCGAGCGCCTCGAGCAGGTCGGCCTCCACAGAGATGGAAATGGACTGCTTGGCCATGGCATCCTGGCAACCCTGTGACAAATCCTAGGAGGATTCCTGCTGGATTTTCCGAGGGTTGCAGGACATCCGTGCCGGCGACAGGCGCCGTTCCCCTGCAGGTCGCCGTGCGTCGTCATTCCCAGCGCAGCCTGAGGCGCCCATCGCGAAGGCCATGGAGGCTTCCAGGCATGGTCCAATCTGTTCAAAGCGGTGCCTTCCCCGCTACCAGCATCTGCTGCAGGTTCTTCGTGATCTGGGTGTCGCCGAAACCGGGCAGACCCCAGTCGACGCCGCTCACGTACACCGGCGGTGAGGCCCGATCGCCCTCCACGCTCGCCAGCACCAGGCGGAAGCGGTGGGGGGCGTTGCGGCCGATGTTCACCTCATTGAGCGTGAGGGAGACGGAATCGGCGCCATCGGCCCGGCCCTTCACCTCGATGAAGAACAGGTTCCCGTCGGCATCGATCGATTCGATGTCGTAGCCCAGGCCCCGCTGGGCGCTCACGTCCTTGGGCATGCGGCCTAGGGCCTTCTCAGCCTCGAACACAGCGTTCATCGCCAGCCGCTCCACCCGCTGGCGGGCCACCTGGGCGGCAAGGGCACGGGAGCGACGGGCGGCAAGGCTGGCACCGCTGAGCTCCAGGCCCTGGAGCAGCGCCTCGTTCGCGTGGAGCAAATGGTGCTGCTGATCGCTCAGCAGGTGGGCGTGGCCCCGGAAGCGATCGCGCGGTTGCTGCCGCCGGCTGCTCCGCCAACCTGAAACTCCTCGGCGCTGGTCCCAGCGGATGACGGTGAACCGGGAGACGCTGGACAAGCTGGGCCGCTTCCTGCTGCGCGGCCTGCGCAGCGGCGCCAGCACGGTGTCGATCGTGGAGCTGCTGCGCAACGACTGAACCGGCGGCCTCAGCGCCGGTGTGGCCTGGCTGGTGTTTCTGCAGGTGGAACGGCGGCTGCCGCCCCTCAGCCCGGAGCCTGAGGACTGATTCGCAGCTCGGGGTAGCCGGTGGCTGGATCCAGCTCCCGGCTGAAGCGCCAGTCCGGCAGCAGGCCGATCACCAGCTCGGCGGTGGTGCGCACCAGTGAGCCGGCGCCGAGGTGGCCGCCGATCACAGCGCCGCCGCTGCCTGCGACGGCGATGTGCAGGTGGGCACCATCCGGCGAGAGGGTGCCGGAGAGGCTGAGGATCTCCAGCTCGCCATGAATCGCCGTGGCCTCGGCCGCTCCGGCGAAGCGCAGCTGGGCCACCGACAGGCTGCCGACGGCGCTGATCACACAGCCCGCCTGCTCCTGCTGCTCGCCCATCCAGGCCTCCAGCGCTTGGCGCAGGTCGGCGCCAGGCTGCAGCC
>JBKDOR010000243.1:0-3400 GCA_046342775.1 Synechococcaceae cyanobacterium | reverse complement strand
GGAGCCGCTGGTGGGGCTCATGCCGGCTGCAGTTCGGCGGCGGTGCTGACCAGCGCTGCCAGCAGCTCCGGCACCGACACGGCGAATGGCAGCTGGTGCAGGTCGGAGCCGGGTTGACACACGAAGCTGGCCACCGCCTCCAGCTCTCTCAGGCTGGCGTCCGCCATGCCCAGGTCGGAGAGCTGCACCGGCAGCCCCAGCTGCCGGAAAAAGGGCAGCAACTGGCGACGCGCCTGGCCTGCCAGGCCACTGCCCGCCAGCCGCTCCTCCAGCCGCAGCTGCACCAGGATGCCGAACCCCACCTTTTCGCCATGCAGGCGGCCGTGGCTGGCGTGCAGTTGCGTGAGGCCGTTGTGCACCGCGTGGGCGGCCACGGTGCGGCAGCGGGCACCGCCGATCCCGCCGATCACGCCGGCGGAGAGGGCGCAGCCCTCCGCCACCCGCACCCAGGCTTCACTGCTGTTGTCCTCCAAGGCGGTGGTGGCATCGAGCAGCAGTTGATCGCGCAGCACCCGGGCCATCTGCACCGCCTGTTGCACCAAGCCATCCGTGCTGTTGCCGCTGGCCACCGAGGCCTCGTACCACTTGGCCATGGCATCGGCGACGCCGCTGGCCAGGGTGGCGGCCGGCGCCTGGCGCACCAGATTGTGGTCGAACACCAGCAGCTCCGGACAGCGCTGCAGGGCGACATCGCGGCGGTAGGCCCCCTCGGGGGTATAGATGTTCGCCAGGGCCGTCCAACCGGCGCAGGTGGCGGCGCTGCTGGGCACGGTGACGCAGGCCAGCCCCAACCGATCGGCCAGCAGCTTGCCGGCATCGAGCACCTTGCCGCCTCCGCAGGCGATCACGCCATCGCAGCCGTGTTGGCCCACAAGCGCCTGGACATCCGCCAGATCCTCTTCACAGCAGTCGAAGCGCAACTGGGCTGGAATCGGCTGCAGCCCGGCCGATTGGAGATCCCCCAGCAGAGCTTCCCGCATCGGGGCTGTGGCAGTGCTGCGCCCTAACAGCAGTGGCCGCTGGAACAGCGCCCGCAGGGCCGGCAGGGCCTGTTGCCAGGCCCCTGGTCCTCGCAGCACCTGGCGCGGCGCGATCGCCTGCGCCTGGAGCATGGCGGGGAGATCGGCGTTGCCCATGGCCGCATTCAACACTTCTCGTAACCTACCCAAGCCACTGTTTGATCGCGGCCCGCTTTGCGCGTGAGCAGCCTGGAAGCTGAGCTGCCTGGAAGCTGAGCAGGCTGAACCGTCAGCAGAGCTGGACTCGAGATGGATTGGACGTCTGCTGCGTTGCCAGTGGGCTGCGTTGATCAGGCCACAACAAAAAAACCCGACCCATGGGCCGGGTTGATGATCTGGCGCGTTGGTGACTTGATCGGGGCCGAGAATCAGGCCCCAGCTCCGGCGAATTCGGGGATCGCCGGCAGAGCGCTCTGCTTGCGAATCACCACCTGCTTGTCGTCATCCACATCCACGCAGGCGGCATCGCCTTCGCCCAAGCGGCCGCTCAGGAATTCCTCGGCCAAGGAATCCTCCAGCAGACGCATCACGGCGCGCCGCAGCGGGCGAGCGCCGTAACTGGGGTTGTAGCCCTCATCCACGAGCCGCTCCTTGAAGGCCTCGGTGACCGACAAGGTGATGCCCTTCTCGGCCATGCGGGCGAAGACCTCCTTGAGCATGATCTCGGAGATCTCCTTGACCTCATCGCGGGTGAGCTGACGGAAGACAATGATTTCGTCGAGGCGGTTGAGGAATTCCGGCCGGAAATACTGCTTCAGCTCTTCATTCACCAGCGAACGGATGCGGTTGTATTGGGTTTCCTCCGCATCGCCACCACCGAACTCGAAACCGAGGCCACCACCACCCTTTTCAATCACCTTCGAACCGATGTTCGAGGTCATGATGATCAAGGTGTTCTTGAAATCCACCGTGCGGCCCTTGGAGTCGGTGAGCCGGCCATCCTCCAGCAGCTGCAGCAGCAGGTTGAACACATCGGGGTGGGCCTTCTCGATCTCATCGAACAACACCACGGTGTAAGGGCGACGCCGCACCGCTTCGGTGAGTTGGCCGCCTTCGTTGAAGCCCACATAGCCAGGAGGCGAGCCAATCAGCTTGCTGACGGTATGGCGCTCCATGAATTCCGACATGTCGAGGCGGATCATCGCCTCTTCGCTGCCGAAGAAGTAGGCCGCCAACGACTTGGTGAGCTCGGTTTTGCCCACACCTGTGGGGCCGGAGAAGATGAAGCTGGCGATTGGGCGATTGGGATTCTTCAGCCCCACGCGAGCGCGGCGGATCGCCCGCGACACCGCTTTCACCGCCTCGTCTTGACCGATCAGGCGCTGGTGCAGGGTCTCCTCCATGTTCAGCAGCTTCACCGATTCCGATTCGGTGAGCTTCTGGACCGGCACGCCCGTCCAGGCGGCGACGATCTGGGCGATGTCCTCTTCGCCCACCACCGGCGTGCGCAGTTCGCTGGGCTCGGAGGCGGCGCTGGTTTCCTCGGCCGGCTTGGTGTCCTCATCACGGCGGGCCTGCAGGATCGAGCGCATCTGCTCGCGCAACTCCACCTCGCGATCGCGCAACTCGCCAGCTTTGCTGTAATCCTGCTGGCGCACAGCATCTTCCTTCTGCTTCTGCACATCGCGCAGCTGCTTATCCACCTCCTTCGCCGCTGGCGGCACCTTGGAGTTGAGCAAGCGCACGCGGCTGCCGGCCTCATCGATCAGATCGATCGCCTTGTCCGGCAGGAAGCGGTCGCTGATGTAGCGATCGCCGAGGGTGGCGGCCGCAATCAGCGCCTCATCGGCGATCGTGAGGCGGTGGTGGGCTTCGTAGCGCTCTTTGAGGCCCCGCAGGATCTCGATGGTGTCGGCCACCGAGGGCTCACCCACCATCACCGGCTGGAAGCGTCGCTCCAGGGCGGCATCGCGTTCGATGTGCTTGCGGTATTCATCCAGGGTGGTGGCGCCGATGCATTGCAGTTCGCCGCGGGCCAAGGCCGGTTTGAGGATGTTGGCGGCGTCGATCGCGCCTTCGGCCGCACCGGCGCCAATCAGGGTGTGAACTTCATCAATCACCAGGATCACGTTCCCAGCGGATCGAATTTCCTCCATGATCTTTTTGAGCCGCTCCTCAAACTCACCGCGGTATTTGGTGCCGGCCACCAACAGGCCGATGTCCAAGGTGAGCACCCGCTTGTCTTCGAGGATGTCGGGGATGTCGCCCGAGGTGATGCGCTGGGCCAGCCCTTCGGCGATGGCGGTTTTGCCCACACCCGGCTCCCCGATCAACACCGGATTGTTCTTGGTGCGGCGGCCGAGGATCTGGATGACCCGGTCGATTTCGGATTGGCGGCCCACCACCGGATCCAGCTTCGATTCGGCGGCCAGCTGGGTGAG
>JBKDOR010000242.1:0-7002 GCA_046342775.1 Synechococcaceae cyanobacterium | reverse complement strand
CGCCTGAAATATCCGGGGAACGAGCAGATCCTGCGCCGGGTCTCGATCATTGACGAGGACGGTGGCAAGGCTGTGCGCATGGCCCACTTGGCCACAGTCGCCTCCCACCATGTCAATGGCGTGGTGGCCTTGCACAGCCAGTTGGTCAAGAGCGATCTTTTCCCGGATTTTGCGGCCATCTGGCCCGAGAAATTCATCAATGTCACCAATGGCGTGACGCCACGCCGTTGGGTTGCCTTGGCTAACCCCAAGCTCACAACCCTGCTCAATGATGCCGTTGGTGATGGCTGGGTGAGCGACCTTGACAAGCTGCGCGGCTTGGAGCGCTTCGTTGACGACACCGGCTTCCTGGAGCGCTGGGAGGCAACGAAGTTGGCGGTCAAGCGCAATCTGACGGGTTATATCCACCGACACACGGGCGTGCTGGTCGATCCGGCTTCAATGTTTGATGTCCAGGTTAAGCGCATTCACGAATACAAGCGCCAGCACCTCAATGCCCTGCAGGTGATCGCCCAGTACCTGCGTATCAAGAATGGGGTTGGCCAAAACATGGCACCACGCACCGTGATTTTTGGCGGTAAGGCGGCACCGGGCTATGCGATGGCCAAGCTGATTATTCGTTTTCTCAATGGCGTTGCCGAAACGATCAATGCCGATCCGGATATGGAGGGCAGGTTGCGGGTGATCTTCCTGCCGGACTACACCGTCAAACTTGGCGAACGCGTCTATCCAGCGGCCGATCTTTCCGAGCAGATCTCTACAGCCGGTCTTGAGGCTTCTGGGACAGGCAACATGAAGTTCGCCATGAATGGTGCCCTGACGATCGGCACCCTTGATGGTGCCAATGTGGAGATTCGTGAGCAGGTGGGGGCCGAAAACTTCTTTCTGTTCGGACGCAATGCCGATGAGATCGCCGCCTTGCGTCATGACTATCGCCCTTGGGAGCTCATCCATGAGACCCCAGAGCTTCCCGAGGTTCTGCGCTTGGTGGAACAGGGGCATTTCAGCAATGGCGATGGCGAGCTGTTCCGGCCTCTGCTCGAGAACCTGACAGGGCGGGATCCTTACTTCGTGCTGGTCGACTTTCCCGATTACCTTCGCGCTCAGGATCAGGTCAGCCAGGCGTGGGCCGATCGGCAGCACTGGAACCGGATGTCTCTGCTGAACACCGCCCGCACGGGGTTCTTTTCCTCGGATCGCTCGATCCGCGATTACGCCGAGCGCATCTGGCGTGCCGAGGCGTTCCCGGTGACCATCACCTGTGAGCTGGACTGAGAGGGCTTGTCCTTCACCAGCCCTCTGTGAGCCTGCCCGCAGCCCCTTGGGATTGGGTTCGGCGCGTGGCCATACCCGTGTGCGGCGTGAGGCGCTCCAGCATCATGGCCCCGAGATCAGCAGCGACATCCATGGGGCAACATGACAAGGCCCCCTGCTGAGCAACCCGCGTTGATGACCCCGTAGCGATGAGCAACCGCCGCTGAGCCGCTGTATTTTGCAGCCAAACGGAACGTGATCAGCTCACCAGCGCGTTAGCCACGGCCGGTCGGTCCCAGCTCAGGTCCTAAGGCAGCGCAGGGTCCGTGACCCACTTACCCGCGGTGGTCGGGCAGGTCGGGAGTTTGGTGCAGAAGCCGATTCAGCCGCAGCCGATCGGCGTTGAGGGGGTCAGGAGCCAGCTCGCCGGCCACCTCCCGAAACTTTTGCTCGATCTCCTCGGGCACGCGCACATCAAAGATGCGCTCCATCAAGGCCTCGATGGAGAAGAGGTGCGCGTTGATGTTCTCCAGGTCGGCCATGGCCTGCTGGATCGCGTCGGATTCTGTCGTGGCAGGGGTTTTGCCCGCCTCGACCGGCGCCGGGGCAGGCGCCGGGCTGGATTCACTGTCGCCGTACTGCTTCTGGAGCTCTTCCAGCACGCGGCCGGCCAGGGTGCGGAAGGACTGCAGGGAGGCCCAGCTGAGTTCCTGCTGCTGGCGCAGGCTGGGATTCTCGCGGATCAGTCGGTCGTGTTCCCGATAGAACCGCTGGCAGTCAGGGCATTGGCAGGGCTCTTCAGGCACCGCGTCCCTTCACTGATCAGACCCCATCATGGCACCACGAGCGCGCATCCAGTTGTGGGATCGCCTGAGCGGGCTCAGGGCCGAGTCTCTCCTGACGACGGGTCCAGCAGGGGTGGGTCCGGTCCTTGGCCTGAGTCGGCATCCTCCCCGTCGGTCCTGCTGGCAGGCAGGGGAATCTCAATGGAGCTGACCACCTGAATCACATCTCGCAACCGCATCGAATCCGCAAACCAGCCCATCGCCTGTTCGACGTCGCCACTGCGTTCGGCCTCGTAAGCCTGCTCCTCATGGGATTCGGCCAGCACGGCCAGCCAGCAGAGGCAGCGGGCCTGAACCACGGAGAGATCCACCTCAGACGGCTGACTGGCGGCGATGCGCTCACTTTCCTGCTGCACCAACAACCTCAGGCGCAGATCGTGGAGCGACGTCATCGTCAGAACCGTGGCGGCACAGCCACGCTAGCGGCAGTGGCCAGGGCTTTACCAGCTCCAGCGGTGGTGTAGGAGCTGGGCCGATGGCGTGGTTTGATCACGATGGCGCCTGGCCCAGGGCTGCCGAAGGCAGGCTCCCTCTGGATCAACCGCCTGGAAGCCTCCGGATGACGCCATGCCCAGGGCGTTGGGCGGCGCAGACAAGCCCTCCCCCGGGCCGAGGGGTTCCATGGCTGCCCCTGGATGCCATGGCAGGGCTCAGAGGCTGTCGAGGTCGGCTTCCTTCTCCGCTTCGCTGGCCGCGCTGGAGCTGGGTGGGGTGATCAGCAGCTTGTCGACGCGCTTGTCGTCCATGTCCACCACCTCAAATCGATAACCCTGCCAATCGAAATGATCCGCAGGTTGCGGAATGCGCTCCAAAACCTGCATGACAAAACCGGCGATCGTGTGGTAGCGACGCTGCTTCTCATCGCCAAAGATATCCGTGTTAATCATCTCAGCAAAGGCATCAACCGTCAGGCTGCCATCCACGAGCCAGGATCCATCTTCGCGTGGGGTGATCAAAGGACCTTCTTCATCTTCCAAGGATGGAAGATCACCAACAATACCCTCCATAAGGTCGTTGAGAGTGACCAGGCCTTCAACACCACCAAACTCATCAGTCACGAGGGCAATATGAATGCCGCTGCGCTTGAATTGCTCAATCACAGACAGCGCTCGCATCGTTTCAGCCACAAACAAAGGTGGCTGCATGATGGCTTCAAGGTTGATGTCATCAGCGCTTACGCGCGCCGATAAGAGACTGCGCACACTCACAATGCCCAGGCATTCGTCGAGGGTGCCGCGCGCCACCGGGAAGCGCGAGTGACTGCTTTCCATCACCTCCTGGAGGCTGAGAGCCATGGGCTCTTCCAGGTCGAGCCAGCAGATCTCGGTGCGAGGCGTCATCAGGGTTTTGACGGTGCGATCACCCAGGCGCAGCACCCGTTGCACCATGTCGTGCTCCGCCTCCTCAATCAGACCAGAATCGGCTCCTTGTCGAATCATCGCCTTGATCTCATCCTCCGTGATGTCGGGTTCCGTGCTGATCGGGATCCCCAAAATCTTGAGCAGGGCATCGGTAGAACTGCCGAGCAGATGCACGACCGGCGCATTGACGCGGGAGAGCCAGCGCATCCAGGGAGCCGCTGAACAGGCGAGCCGCTCCGGATTGGAGAGGGCGATGCGCTTGGGAACCAGTTCACCGATCACCAGGGTGAGATAGGTGATCACCGCCACAACCAGGGTGAGGCTGAGGCCCTCGCGGTAGGGAGCCAGCCAGCTGATCGGCTGCAAAAGATGGCTCAGCTGTCGCGCCACAGTGGCACCACCGACGGCGCCGCTCAGAATCCCCACCAGGGTGATGCCGATCTGAACTGTGGAGAGAAACTCGTTGGGCGAATCGGCGAGTCGCAACGCTGATCGAGCGGGGCGGTTGCCTGCATCGGCCATCTGTTGAAGGCGATGGCGTCGAGCAGAAACGATGGCGATTTCAGCTCCCGAAAAGATACCGTTCGCTACGATCAGCACCAGGATGGTCAGGATCTCCAGCGCCAAGGAGTGGGTTGCCCTCGAAAGTTGGCACCAATTTACAGTGATTCCATGGCCAGACCCGCCTTCAGCCCCATGGCCAGCCAGACCCACTTCTGGTCGCCCTTGTCTCTCCTGAGAACAAATATGGGACGACTTGTTGTCTGGGCTCGGCAATCCCGGTCTCTCGCCAGGGACGGCGCCGATGCGGCCGTGGTTCTGGCGATGCCGATTGTGGGCCTGCGGGCGGCATGAGCTCAGCGGGTCTGGCCTCAACCCGGCAGGCGCCAATCCTCCCGTCGCATCCAGCTGATCCAGTCGGCGGAGATCTGCTTCGGGCAGGCTGCCTCGCATTCCAGCTGGCTGCCGCAGCTGCCGAAGCCCTCGGCTTGCATCGCCGCCTGCATGGCCAGGGCCCGTTGGCGCCTTTCCGGTTGCCCTTGAGGCAACTGGCCCAGGTGGGCCAGCTTTGCCGCCACGAACAGGCTGGCTGAGGCGTTGCGGCATGAGGCCACACAGGCGCCGCAGCCGATGCAGGTGGCCGCGTCAAAGGCGCTTCCCGCCTGGTCGTGGCCGATCAGCAAGGTGTTGGCGTCCGGGGCGCTGCCGGTGTTCACCGAGCAGTAGCCACCGGCGGCGATGAGGCGATCCAGGGCGGAACGATCGACACTGAGGTCTTGCAAAACTGGGAAGGACCGGGCCCGCCAGGGTTCCAGCACCAGGGTGTCGCCATCGCGGAAGTGGCGCAGATACAGCTGACAAACACTGGTGCCAGCCCTGGGGCCATGGGCCTGGCCATTGATCAGGAAGCCGCAGGAGCCGCAGATCCCTTCGCGGCAGTCGTGGTCGAAGCCCACCGGCCGCGTGCCGGCCTGCACCAAACGGTCGTTCAGCAGATCGAGGGCCTCCAACAGCGAGAGATCGGGCGAAAGCCCCTCCAGCCGGTGGATTTCCCAACCGCCACGGGTGGCCGCGTCCTCCTGGCGCCAGATCTTCAGGGTGAGGGCGAGAGGCATCAGCGGTAGTTGCGGGTGCTGGGGGTCAGCAGGCTGAACCGCAACGGTTCGGTGTGGCGTCGCGGCGGACCGTGCTGGCGGAACTCCCAGGCGGCGATGTGGGCGAAGCGCTCGTCGTCGCGTTGCGCTTCGCCATCGGGGCCCTGGTGCTCTTCCCGGAAGTGGGCGCCGCAGGACTCCTCCCGCGCCAGGGCGTCGCGCAGCATCAGCTCGGCCAGCCCGAAAAAGTCGTCCAGCCGCAGGGCCTTCTCCAGCTCGGCGTCGATCCCGCTCGGCGGCGGCAGGCGCAGATCCTGATCGAAGGCCTGGCGCAGGGCCGCCAGGTCCACCAGGGCCTGCTCCAACCCTGCTGCGCAGCGGCTGATGCCGCAGGCATCGATCATCAGCAGCCCCAGCTCACGATGGAACGCATCCACCGGCTGGCTGCCTTGGATCGACCGCAGCCCATGAACGCGGGCTTCGGCCGCGGCCAAAGCCTCGCGGCAGGCGGGATGGTCGTTGCTGATGTTGGGCTGGGGATGGCCGGCCAGCCAGGCCGGCACCGTGGCGGGAGCAATGAAGTAGCCATCCGCCAGGCCCTGCATCAAGGCGCTGGCCCCCAGTCGATTGGCGCCATGTTCGGAGAAGTTGGCCTCACCGAGCACGAACAGGCCCGGCAGCGTGCTCATCAGCTGGTAATCCACCCACAGCCCGCCCATTGTGTAGTGCGGAGCGGGGTAGATGCGCATCGGCCGCTGGCGGGGGTCATCACCACTGATCCGCTCATACATCTCCAGCAAGTTGCCATAGCGCTCCTCGATCGCCTCCGGCCCATCCCGCTGGATCGCCTCCGCCAGATCGAGATACACGGCCCGCCCGCCGGGGCCGACACCGCGGCCGGCCAGGCACAACTCGCGGGCGCGGCGGGAGGCCACATCTCGCGGCACCATGTTGCCGTAACTGGGATAGAGACGCTCCAGGAAATAGTCGCGCTCCGCCTCCGGGATCTGCTCCGCGGTTCGGCTGTCGCCTGGCTGCAGCGGCACCCAGATGCGGCCGTCATTGCGCAGGCTTTCGCTCATCAGGGTGAGCTTGCTCTGCCAGGCATCACCGGCGGGGATGCAGGTGGGGTGGATCTGGGTGAAGCAGGGATTGGCGAAGCAGGCCCCCTGGCGATGGGCGCGCCAGATGGCGCTGGCATTGCTCTTGAGCGCATTGGTGGAGAGGAAATACACGTTGCTGTACCCACCGCTGGCCAGCAGCACCGCCTGGGCGGTGTGCACCTCCAGGGCGCCGCTGCGGCCCTCGCGGCAGACCACACCGCGGGCGATCCCGTCGACCACCACCAGCTCCACCAGCTCGCGATGGGGCAGCAACCGCACCCGCCCCGCCGCCACCTGGCGCATCAGCGCCTGATAGGCCCCGTAGAGCAGCTGCTGGCCCGTCTGGCCGCGGGCGTAGAAGGTGCGTCTCACCTGGGTGCCGCCGAAACTGCGGGTGGCCAGCAGGCCGCCGTACTCCCGGGCGAAGGGCACCCCCTGGGCGACGCACTGATCGATGATGGCGCCGCTGATCTCAGCCAGGCGGTAGCAGCCGGCTTCGCGGGCGCGGAAGTCGCCGCCGCGCAGGGTGTCGCGGAACAGGCGGGCGACGCTGTCGCCGTCGTTGGCCTGGTTGCGGGCGGCATTGATCCCCCCTTGGGCGGCGACGGAATGGGCCCGCCGCGGGCTGTCGTGATAGGTGATCACCGTGACCCGGTAGCCCTGCTCGGCGAGGCTGGCGGCCGCCGAAGCACCGGCCAGCCCCGTGCCCACCACCAGCAGCTCCAGGCGGCGTCGATTGGCGGGGCTGACCAGGGGCAAGCCGTCGCGATAGCGGCTCCAGGCCCCCGGCAAGGGGCCACTGGGAAGCCGCGGATCCAGGGCTGCCGCGGTCGCAGATCGCCGG
>JBKDOR010000241.1:0-8696 GCA_046342775.1 Synechococcaceae cyanobacterium | reverse complement strand
AAGGCGGCTCGCGCGGCAAAAGTCCAAACTTATTTGGAAGTGGGACTGGAATGTAGTGCATCCCAAGATGTTCAATAATCTTCTGCCCTAAATCGGGAGCCCAGCCATCCAAGTTGCCAGACCAGCAGCCTTGGCAAACATGAATCCGATAGGACGGAATCTACTTGCCAGCATATACGTGGAGCTCAAATTGGAAAGTTGCTCCGCATGTAGAGCAAGACACGAGCTGTTTTTCCATGCCAGAGTTCAGATGTACGTGTTAAGCATAAGCGAATCGATCATTTTGTCTGGGACCGGGCCTCGGACCACCGGCACCGTGGTGCCAAAGCGGCCCTGCAGCTTCTTGGACAGCTCATGGGCACGGGCCATGAGCATGGTGCGGAGCTTGCGGACGGGCTTGCCGCGGCGGACGAGGTAGACGGTGAGGCGCTCATGGGGATAGGCCCTGATGCCATCCGGGTAGACGTGCATCACCATGGCGCGGATCTCGCAGCGGGAGCGGTGCTGATCGCCATCCAGGCAGGTGCGAAGGACACCGACCCCGCGCCCGGTGCCACCGCGGTGGCAAGGACCGCGTCGCACCGAAAGGTGCGCCGACGGGCAACGCGGCTTGGCCTGATCCTTGCCGCCGTGGTGGTGCGGGGCACTGTGGGAGGCCGGAGTAGTGCTCGGGGGCGGGCGGGCTGGGCGCAGAATGTGGGGATAGACCTCTGAGGCGCAAACCCCTTAGGGGGAGGCACTCAGATCATGGTGATCCGAGCCACCTTGGGTGTATCAGACACACTGGGGAACGGAAGCGCAGCGATCGAGGTAGGATATATTTAAAAATAAAGAGAGATACAAAGTAGTTGGCATTCTAACCACGGCATCCTTCCCAGAGGATCAACTGGTAGGAAGTAGCGGCACAATCAAGTCAGTGTGAGAATGCTCCAGAAGCATCTTTTCGAGTCGCCTGGGATCAGCCTTCACTGCGCTCAAAAGAGCATTCGAAAACGTCTCCAGCCAACCCCGCTGCCCTTCATCTTTCACTATGTTAAATCGCTTCATAAACTCGGAGATCGCAGACAGGACTTTTCTTGCTTCCGTCGGAGTAACCGCAAGCAGCTTTTGAGCAAGAAGCTTCGGATCAATATACATTAGCGCGTCTTCTATCGTAATCTCCTGTGGCGCACCGGAGCGGCCCTCAATACCTATGCTCTTTCCATTTAAAGCCTCAAGCAAGGAGTAGAATCTACCTTGTTCAAATTCGCCAGTGCACTTTAATGCCGCCTTTTTGAATTCAGCAGCTAAGGCTTCGCCTTCGGCTTCTTCGACTCTCCTCTTTATGCTCTGAAAATCATCGTCTTCAAAACAGAGAAATTGGTATCCAGCATAGCTATTACGTGGCCTACTATTGCTTCTCCGCAAGTAGCTCATGGGAACAATGCAATTGCGACCCCGAATATCATCAATCAAGTCTCCGAACATTGTCAAAATCTCGTTACTTGGACTATAAAGGTCATTATCTCTAAAAAAAATCATTAGACCGGCTGCGTGAAGTATTTCTCCGGCCTTATATAGTTGTTTTCTATTGACTTCGTCTTCTAGGCTTTTAAGCTGATTTTCAAGCTCATCGTGCTGCATGTCCCAGAAGTCAAGAAGTGCAAGCCATGCAGGCTTTACACTATTTAGTGATCCATACTCCTGCAGGCCATCAGCCAGGTGCAGGGGATCGACACTTCCCTCCCTGAATAGTCTGGACCAGATATTTGACGCAAAGATTGTTCCATTAAGATTTAAGGACTTATACTTAGCCGCGATATTTATTAAACTCGTCGAGTCATCCGAGCTCTCTTTCGCTGAGTATGTTGACCAGCCCATCGAGAAATGCCGCAGAAACTTGTCAATCATGTCGACTGAGATCGATGCATGCTGGACTTCATACTGAATTATCGCGTATATTTTGAATAGTTCACGCGTTAACTCTCTATTGTGTTTTGCCTCACTGGGAAGACTCTGGTAGAGCCACGCGAATCCATAAAACATCGACCGAAGATATCTTAGATTCCGGTAACCTGAATGCTTGTGCACATTAATAGCTAAGTCAAGGAAATCGCAATTGCGTAGAGATTCTGGAAGCGCACCTTTGAATGCTTCAAGGGCGGATTGGACTTCTGGCTGCACTGTCAGCGTGATGCCTATGACTTTTTCTTTCTGCTTCGCATAGAGCAAGTTGATATTGTCTTCAGCGTACGCGCCATCTGCCCGAAGAGGCTCCTCGTTCGCCAATATGATTACCTTACATCCATCCTCTTGTACTAGCAAGTTGCATATGCTGAGTGTCTCAGAAAGCTTAAGTAGACAGCGCTCAAAGTCGTCTAAGATGACAACTCTTCCAGTTAAATTAGTCTTTGTCATCAACTGTTGTATCCCAAGCGACTCAGAGGCTCCTGTGGTACTTGCAAGAGAGTCATTCCAAGATATTCTGACGCGTGATGCCAATATCTTTGCGAGACCGAATCCAAGTTTGGCCGAAGGGTTAGTCAAAGATGGAAAGCAGGCGGCAAATAGACTGCTATCGAGTTCTGACTTGCTTGATATCCCATAAAGGCTCACATAAATTGCATCAGGGATCGTTCCATCTGATTGAAGCCGCTTAACGAGCCAGGTTTTTCCACAGCCCCACTCGCCTTGCATCAAGACGGCAAATCCTGGCTCATCGAACTGGCAGTAATTATGGAGGTAATCGGCTATGCGTTGATTGGATTCAGACAAATTCTCAGGGTGTTGGTCCATGGATTAAAGAGTTGACTAAGCAGCCACAGTTGAACAAGTTGACTTTACAGGCAAGGCATTGTTTCCCCCCGTCATGCACTATTCTTTTTGTGGATTATCTGAGCGTTGATCCTCATCCTTCACTTCATCTTAGCACCTATAGCAATACCACTTTGGATCTTTCCCCATACGAAGCCTCACCTTGCGCCGTGCTCTCGTCAGTCTAAGGCCCGGCTGCCGCCGGACCTCTTCTGGATTCGGTCCCGCCGCTGCGCCGGGGCTGTTGTTTGGCGGGGATGGCACCAGCTCCTGCTGGCGCCGGTGGGTCCGGGAGCCTCCAGCTGTGCCGTGCCTATCGGATCCTGCCCCCCTCAGTAGTCCTCAGGAAACATCACCGTGGTGATCGGCTCCTCGCCCTCGCCGCGGATGTCGTCCGTGATGATCCAGAGCTTGCCGTGCTCGGGTGTGAGGTAGCTGGAGAAGAAGCGGCCGTCGCCTGTGCGGGCGGCTACGTCGTTGGCAGCCTTGTCGGCCTCGCTGAGCTCGCCCCAGTCGCCTGCGGCATGGCGATCGAGCAAGGCCGTGATCTGGTGGTGGGGCACGGCGGCGGTGGCCACCACCCAGCCGAGGTTATGGAGCATGGGGGAAGGTGCGGCGGGAAGGGAAAGCGGGGCCTTGGGAGGCCCCGCTGGTGGTGGCGGCAGTCTGCCGGCCTCAGGCGGTGCGGGCCTGGGGCTGGCCTTGACTGAGGCCCTGGGCCAGATAGCGCTGGATCCAGAGGCAATGGCGCTGCTGGGAGATCAGCCGGCGATCCAGGGGGTGGATTCCGGCACCTGGGAGGCGACAGACATTGAAGGCGTGCAGCAGGAGGTGATTGGGGGCGCTGCCCCCCTGCTGTGGCTGCCTCAGATCGCCAGATCGAAGATTTCGATGGAGAGCGGCAAACGCCCCTGGAGGCGATGGGTCTGCTGCAGGTGGGATGCCAGTGCCGCCGCGGCCGGGGACGGCCACCACAAGAGCTGGTGGGCCCGTTGCAGCGGTAGGCCGCTGCCCCCTCGCTGGCGTTGAGGAGCATCTGGCCGTTGCGCACCGGTCCGGCCGCCAGGCCATAGCGGGCCCACTGGGCGGGCATGGCCTGCACCGGCCAGCCGAGGCGATGGGCGGCGGCCTCGATGGCGCGATCGGCACCACGGGCACCACCGTGGAGCAGCAGCTGCACCAGGCGGCCGGCGGCGGCGGAGCTGAGGGCGGCGGCAATCGAGAGGGGCGACCAATCAAGATCACGGCCACCACCGTCCACCATCACCAGGGCACGGCAGTGGGAGCGAGGCGCGGGATGAGACAAGGAGGGCTCCGGCAGCAGGCAAAGCGGCGGCTGCGGGGCCGCATGTGCGGCCCCTGGAAGGAGCAAACCCATGGCAGAGTGTGAGGAGAAAAAGCGGAGTGGTAGATGGCCGGAGCGCCTGCAGGGCAGGGCTTCTGACCACTTCCAAAAAATAGGAGAACATGGGTACTAGCCGCATCCGTAGAAACACGCAAAGGCCCCCGCGCCGAGGAGATCCGCAGGGGTGCGAATGGGGCCAGCCGGATCAGCGAGACCCCGAGGGAATGAGAGGGGAGCGTGATGGCCAACCGGGACTGATTGCCCCCGCAGCTCGCGGGAGAGCAGCCTCAGCCGACCAACCACAAGAAGCCGAGAGCCCCAGCAGATTTGAGGGGAGCGCGATGGAAACCGTGACCCTGCGCCACCGCAGCCCGCGGGAGAGCAGCCGCTGCAACCGTGACCCGACGAGCCCCACCCCGGCGGCGGCAAGGGAAAAGCGATCACCCGAGGGCAAGGGTGCGGCGCCAGCCGCACTTGCGCAGCCCTTGCGCCGGGTGACACCCTCATTCCCCGCCGCGGGGGTCGGAGCGGGCGTCTCGGCTCAAGCATGTCGTAAAATGAGGAAATGCACTAGCTCCACGCATTGAGATCGGGAAAATAAACAATAAATTTACCTTGCCCTTGGCTTGTCAACCCTCTCGGGAGCCTCGCATGATTGTCCATTGCATTATTGTCTCATGATGGCCATCCGCGCGAACTGGGACGCTGTGGCAGCAGTTGCCGCCTCGGTTGCTGCCATAATTGCTATCGCCGGATTATGGCAGTCGACAATTGATTCCAATAAGAGACTTGCCATTTCTCTGCTTAAAGACTTCTCTGACATCCATGCAAGGCTAATTCAAAGCGATATTCAGCAAATCCGCGATAATGCCTTGCGGAAATACAAGGATAATATTACTTTGTCCCCTGAGGAGGGCGATTATATTTCTCTTGTTCACTCTTTAGAGTTCATAGCGATGGCGTATTTCCGCGGCGGAGTCGATAAAAAGACGGTGGATCTATTCCTGTCTGGCTTTCTCAAGGGGCAAGATAGCATATCTGTAGATTTTCTTGAGAAAATCCAGCAAATCACGAATGACGATCAGGCAGGTGTCTGGAGTGTCAAGCTGATAAGAAGGTATGATCGTCAGAGATCTTCCCTCCGATCGAAGGCAAATGCCCGACTCTCGCGAGTCCAATCAATCTTCAAACACTGGACAACCTCAGCCCACAGGGCGCGTAGAGCGCGGCTTCATCAAGAATCCAACAGCCCGCCCCGCCCCAAGACCTCAAAACCCTGACCCACCAAGGGAGAGATAATTCTTCGCTCTTGCCCACACTATTGAACAGCTGGGCAAAGAGCACACCTACCCCGATCGCAACGGCGACGGAGAAGTCTGAGAGTGCCTGCACCGCTGACTCTCACACCCCCAGCAACCCCTCCCCCACCCGCCGGAAGAACTCCCCCAGCCGCTCCCGCCGCCAGCCCACAAGTGCCCCGGGCCGGGCCACCAGCGCCAGCAGGACGTCCTCCGCGTCGAGTAGCTCATCGAGCAGCCAGCACGGGGCCTGGGTGCGGGCTGTCTCGGGGTTATTCGGGGCGGACATGGGTTTCACCGGTTGGGACACCAGAGGTTTCCAGGGCTGTCAACTCGTCCGTGGTACTGAGGGAGCAAAGCATGGGCGGTCCTTTACAGACTGCACAAGGTGGATTCGAACAGTTCGCAGACTGCGCGAGAGAAGAGATAAGCCCCCATATTCAGAGACATACAACACTAGAGTAACTTCTAGATACGGAGATCATCCTTTGTGTCTGATGAATCATCATTCGGTTGCCTGAAGCTTGCC
The DNA here is from genome assembly GCA_046342775.1 of Synechococcaceae cyanobacterium. Classification (GTDB taxonomy): domain Bacteria; phylum Cyanobacteriota; class Cyanobacteriia; order PCC-6307; family Cyanobiaceae; genus Cyanobium. The sequence continues at coordinate 2,731 of JBKDOR010000241.1, read as the reverse complement.
TCAAGGTGCTTTCGCTTAGCCTCGCTCATTCGATAGTCTTTTGCTTCAGCAAGAAGAGTCCATCGGATTTCGGCGTCAATCCCGAGAGTGATCTTAAGCTCATCAATCTCTTTCTTGATCTCGTCGATCTTCAGCCGAAAGAACTCCTTGCGCGGATTCTCGAGATTAAGTCGTCTGCCGTCGAAATGATCATGCAACGCTCGCTCTAGGGCAGGCGCATCCTCGGTCCATATATAGGCATGGCAGTCGAATGGGAATGGCACAGAGGCATCCCCAAGCTCTCGGCGCCGGTCCTCGGGATCCTCTCGTCGAGTCATGCCAATTTTGTAGACATTGTCGCCGAAGCTTCCGACATTGCTAAAGATATAAACATAGCCTGCTCGCGTCTGCTCGGCAAGACTTTTGGCGCGTTGTTTCTCTTCGCGCGCCTCAGTCAGCTGGCGCATTAGATCGGCGATTCGTTGTCTATACTCCTCAACATCACGATCATTTGCAGCACCGAGAGCTGCCTGGGCCTCCTCAAGTGCCTTCTCAGCCTCTGCCTCTCGGTTGGCTGCATCACGCTCCCGCCTCTCCGCTTCACGGCGGGCCTTCTCGTCTTCCCGCTCCTGTTGGCGGATAGCAGCCTGCTCCTCCTTGATCTTTTGTTCTAGCTCGGAATACTCATAGACCAAGCTCAGCTCGGCAACTCGGTTGTCAAGATATCGGCTGTTCAATGTGCAATTCCAGGTCGTGGCAAGCCTGTTGATCTGATCAAAGGAAGAGCGGATTCGCTTCTGCATTGTCACTATATTTCGGTAATTTGCGCGGGCAATGAAAGAATCGCATTCGCCATTAAAGGCTCTTAGCATTAGTTGTAACACCTTCTTGAGAAGACTGCGGCCTTTCTTCTCGGAACCGTTGTAGGTTAGTTGCTCGGTCGCAAAAGCCGCGGCGCTGCGGCTGCCGGATTCACCCCCAGCCCGAAGCATCTGACGTTGCTCCTCTTTAATCTTCTCAAGTCTGCTTGCATATTGCGGGAGATCCTCGAACCCATAAACCGGCTCGTAGTAGCCAACCTCAAGCAGATGTGCATCATCGGCCTTGAGTCGGAGGGCCTCTTGAAGTACAGTGAGATCAGCGCTTGTAAGGTCTCTCTCGACTTGCAGCTCTGATGCCTGCCGGCCAATCCGCTCTCGCTCAGCCTCGGCGGAGTCAACAATCCTCTGAGCCTCGTTCTTCGCTTTCGCCAAGGAAGAGTCGGCAGTCTGTTTCGCAACACGGACGTAGCCATCGATGTCTAAGATCGGCCTGAGCCTTTCTTTAAGTCGCTTAACTTCGCTATGGTTGCCAGTCCCCCAGGCAATTGCGGCAACGAGGGTGATCACCAAAAGGAATGTCAGCATAGCCAAGGATGAGATTTAAGAACTATAGACGCCCTTGCGACTCTCCCCACACCCCTAGCTTCAAGGGGGGGGTACTCGGCTCGCTGCGCGTTGGATCCCGCTTTCGCGATGGGTGGTAGGCCTGCTCTCTCTCCGCCAGTGTCTAACTAACCTGGGATCAAGAATAGAAGGAAGTCGATGCGTCTCTGCCTAGCGTTTAGCCGGTAAGTCTGCGCTGCTTCTGCTTCTTTCTTGTTTCCCTTCTTGCCTGGGATATATCTAGGCCCGCACAGGGCTGCCGATCTGCCTCTTCCGTCTCCATGTTTGTCGCTCCGCCCATCAACCCGCCCCCGCTACCGCCAGGATCCGTTGCCCCTGGGCGACTGCGCGCCGCCGCCGGCCCTCTACAGGCCGGAGCAGCGGCTGCCGGCCGGGTTGGAGCGGATCGAACAGGGGCAGTTGGGGGTGGTGCCGCTTGGGCCGTTGTTCGAGACGGCTGCTGCTCCTGAGGCGCTGGAACAGCTGGAGACGGAGGGCTGAGCCATGAGCTCGATCAACCGCTGCGCCATCGGTGTCGGCCCACAGCAACCGTTGATCGACTGGTCCCGCCAGGTCAGCGGCGAGTGCGACCTGGCCTGGAGCGAGGAGGACCACAGCCTCTACCTGCTGCCTGCCTACGAGACGCCTGGGGAGGGTGAGCAGCGAGTGCAGGAGGTGGATGAGGAGATTTTCTGAAGCGAGCTGGAGTCCTGGAGCCTTGATACGGCCACCTGGCCAAGCCCCCGGAGCTATGCGCTGTTCCGCGACTGGTTCGCCATCCGCTTCTACGACCTGGTGGAGGATCTAAGCGACGAGGTGCTTGTGCACGAAGACGAGATGGACGTGGATAGCAGCGACTGACCGGCATTCGATCCACTCAGGGGCATCGGCTACCCCACCACCGGCTCCACCCACTCCAGCGGCGCTGCCACGGGTCCCGAGAGGGGCGAGAGGGCGCGCCAGAAGCCCCGCTGGGCACCGCCGGTCTGGCGTTGGAGCTGGTAGTCCTTGCCCAGCCATACCGGCCGCCGCAGCGACTGCTCCGCCGCCCCGTAGCCCAGGGCGGCGCGGCCGCCGAAGCCCTTGGCTCCGGGCGGTGGGGGCACCTCCCCTTCCTCCACCAGGTGCGGGGCATAGAGCTGCACCAACAGCGCATGCACGCACAGTTGCTCCATGCGGGATGCGGTGCCTCGCACGCCGTCGGCGTCCCAGTCCCAGAGCGAGGGGCTGAAGTTGGTGTGCTCCGGTTGCTGGGCCCGGGCGGCGGGATCAAGCAGGTTGCTGGCCAGGTAGGTGGAGCCGTCCTCTCCCAGGCCCACGCAGGAGAG
>JBKDOR010000240.1:0-6137 GCA_046342775.1 Synechococcaceae cyanobacterium | reverse complement strand
CCCCTGGCCGCCATCCAGCAGATCGTCGCCGCGGCCGCCCTTGATCGTGTCCGCCAGCAATGAACCCTCGACGGTGTCATTGCCATCGGCGGCATCGATGATGAAGTTGCCGCCGACCAAACTGACGGTCGAGAAATCCAGCTGGTTGTTCCACCAGCCGCCCAGCCGTTGCACCAACGCCGTACCGCCGCTGCCATTGCTGGTGGCGTTGACGATCTGCTCGATGCCGCCGGCTGCGGAGAAGTCGGCGAAACCGATGTCCACCGCAGCATCGCCGAGGGCGACGATTTGGTCCACGCCACTGTTGCCGCTGTCGGCATAGCTGTCGAAGCCCTCGAAGGTGTAAGGCACCCCCTCCACCCACCAGGGCCCGGCGCCGCTCACCCAGAAGCTGTCACCCCCCTGGCCGCCATCCAGCAGATCGTCGCCGCGGCCGCCCTTGATCGTGTCCGCCAGCAATGAACCCTCGACGGTGTCATTGCCATCGGCGGCATCGATGATGAAGTTGCCGCCGACCAAACTGACGGCCGAGAAATCCAGCTCGTTGTTCCACCAGGCACCCAACAGCCGCACGAGCGCCGTGCCGCCGTTGCCATCATCGGTGACGTTGACGATCTCCTCGATGCCGTTGCCGGGGCCAAAGCTGGCCAGGCCGGCATCCACGGGGCCGGCGCCCTGCACGAGGATGACATCCGTTCCACTGGTGCCTGAATCGGCATAGGTCTCGTACCCTTGGAAGGTATAAGTGCACCAGTCATACTCAACGGGAATGCTACCGCTGACCAGATAAAGATCGCCATCCTCACCACCATCGAGCAGATCCTCATCAAAACCGCCCTCCAACAGATCTCTGCCCACACCGCCCTGCAGGGTGTCCCGTCCCCAACCGCCATCCAGCAAATCGTCTGCCGCTCCAGCCTGGAGCAGATCATCCCCACCGTTGCCCAGCAGTTGGTCCCGTTCGTCATTGCCAACCAGCACTTCGCCGGCATCGGTGCCAACCGTGAGACGGATGGTATTGAGGAAGTAGTTCACCCAAGACGACACGTCACTGAGGCTCTGGTTGCGATCTCCGTCTTCGTTGACGAAGACTTCGCCTTCAATCTCAAAACCAACATGGAACATGCCGTCAGCGACGGTGTTGATCAGATTGCGGCCGAAAAACTGGGTGCTGCCACCATCGTTCTGGACTTTGTGGAACCCGGTTTCAGTGCCATCTCCTTCATCATCGCCATGATCCTCCACAAACTCGGCATAGCGGTTGGTGCGAATCCAGCCACTGATCAACCGCAGGTCGTTCTTGGTGATCCAGCCATCGCTATTCACCCCCGTAGCAGCGATGGCATCCACATAAAGGTGCAGCAAGCGGTCTGCGGCGGCTAGGCCATCGTTGATGTCCAGGGCGGAGGTCCACTTGGACAGGCCGGGATCGAGGCGCATCCAATCGGTGAGCAGATCGAAGCCAGTGCCGGTGGTGGAGGGATCACCGTAGTAATAAGTGATCCATTCGGCAACATCACTGACTCTGGCATTGGCGTTGCCATCTTCATTGACGAAGCGACCATCGACCGTGAGATCAAAGCCGATGTGATAAATCCCATCGAAAATTGTATTGATGGCATTCTGGGCGAACAGGGCAGTATTGGCACCATTATTCTGTACCAGGTGGTAACCGGTCTCAATGCCGTTCTCATCATCGCCATGCAGGGAGATGAAGGTTCCGTAGCGTGTGGTGTCGCTGCGAATCCAGCTATTGATCCAGAGCACCTCCGCTTCACTGAGGCGGGTGCTGTCCGCATCGGCGGCCCCGGCTTGGTTGAGGGCGTCGATGCCGCTCACGATCAAGTTGTTGAGCCCGTCGGCGGCAAGGGCGCCAGCCTTGATCTGGGGCCAGGTGTTGCTGGCGGCCAGCCCCGGATCAGCCACGATCGTCTCGACGATGCGATCCAGACCGGTGTTGGTGCTGGTCAGATCGGTTTTGAGGGCGGTCAGCCAGCGGGCCACATCGCTGAGCAAGGCGTTGTTGTCGCCGTCCTCATTGGTGAAGCGCGTGCCATCCGCGCTGATCGGGAAGCCAAAGTGATAAAGGCCGTCCTGAACGGTGTCGATCAGGGCGCGGCCGTCGAACTCGCGATTGCCGCCGTTATTTTGAATTTGATGGAAGCCGGTGGCCACGCCCCCTTCATCATCACCGTGGAGCTCGATGAAGCGGGCTAGGCGCGTGGCGTCGCTGCGCACCCAGGCATTGAGGGCCACAATGTCGGCCACGCTGAGCACCTCCTTGGCGAGGTTTCCGGTGGCCTGCAAGCCTTGAATCAGAAGCTGGTTGAGGCCGTCGGCGGCGCGGATGCCCTCGTCGAGAGCTGAAGCTTCATTCGCGCCGGCCAGGCCGCCATCGAGGGCATCCCAGGCGATCAGCTGGTCGAGCCCGCTGCCGGTGCTGCCGACTGGCGCGTCAAGATAGGCGGAATAGACGCGGGCTGTGTTGGTGGCGGTCATGGGAGAGGTGACAACGGGTTGCGGCGATCCCCGATCAGCGATTGGCGCAACATCGCGTTCAAGGGTGAATTGACCTTACACCCGATTGGCTTCCCTCAAACTCAGCGCTTCTGGCCATGGCCAGTCCCAGCTCCGGCGCGGCTACCAAGCGGGCTGAGGTCAAGCAGCCGCGAAAAAACCATTGCGGGGGCTGGATTTTTCGCCAACTACCGCCATCCTTGAGCCCATGGCATGAAGGGCATTGTTGCTGTAGTGTTGATGTAGTTTGCATGTTGGTCACCAGCGCAATTGAGTGCTGCCGGCCGTCGACGAGGTGCTTGCGCCTGCCCCTGCAGCGATCCGGAACCTGCGGGATTTCGGGAAGCCGAACATGCACCGAACCTGCCTTTCCTGCCCGCATCGTTACAGCTCGCAATCCGTCAACCGCCAACTGCAAATCACTCGCATTTGCACGCGATAGGGTGAGGCAAACCCCGATCCGCGCGGCCTTTCCCCTGGAGCGCGACCACCCCGTCGCGTTCAACAGCGACGCCATGCCCAGGGCCGCTGGCCTGTCCCCGCCAGGCCGGGACCCTCAAAGCAGACAATGGCCCCAGCACCCTGCGATCCGCGTGAGCGACCCCTGGGCCCCCATCCCTGGCGGCATCACCGCCCCCCGAGGCTTTCTGGCCGCCGGCATCACGGCCGGGCTCAAGCCCTCCGGCAACCCGGACCTGGCCCTGCTGCTGGCGCCCGAAGGTGCTGTCTGCGCCGGCACCTTCACCACCAGCCTGGTGCGGGCCGCCTGCGTGGATCTCTGCAGCGAGCGCCTGGCCCGCAGCGGCGGCCGGGCCCGGGCGGTGCTGATCAACTCCGGCCAGGCCAATGCCTGCACTGGTGAACGAGGCCTGAACGACAGCCTGAGGGCCACGGCGGCGCTGGCCGAGCGACTGGGGCTGAAGCCGGAGCAGGTGCTGATCTGTTCCACCGGCGTGATTGGTGTGCCTATCCCGATGGACACCCTGGAGGAGGGCCTGTCCCCTCTGGTGGAGGCCCTCGCGGACCAGGGCGGTGCCGCGGCCGCCCGGGCGATCCTCACCACCGATCTGATCGACAAGCAGATCGCCTTGGAGGCGGATCTCGGCGGCCGCCGGGTGCGCATCGGCGGCATGGCCAAGGGCTCGGGCATGATCCATCCCGACATGGCCACGATGCTGGGCTTTCTCAGCTGCGATGCCGGGCTGCCAGTCGAGATCTGGCAGGCGCTGGTGCGACGCGCCGTGGCTCGCTCCTTCAACGCCATCACCGTGGATGGCGACACCAGCACCAATGACACCTTCCTGGCGTTCGCCGCTGGGGAGCCCCTGGCCGAGGCGCATTGGTCGGAGCTGGAGCGTGGGGTCACGGCTGCGGCCCAGCATCTGGCTCGCGCCATCGCCCGCGACGGCGAAGGGGCGACCTGCCTGATCGCCGTGTATGTGGAAGGTGTTGCCGATGACAGCGGCGCCCGCCGCATCGCCCGCACGGTCTGCGGGTCAGCGCTTGTGAAATGCGCCGTGCATGGCCGCGACCCCAACTGGGGCCGCATCGTGGCCGCCGCTGGCCGAGCCGGAGTGCCCTTTGATCCCGCAACCGTCGCCCTCTGGCTGGGCGACCATCAGCTGATGGAACGCGGCCAGCCTCTGGCCTTTGATCGTCAGGCCGCCAGCCGCTACCTGCGCGAACGGGCCGCTGGCGCCTACCTCCAGGACGACAGCGTGGAGATCCGGCTGCAGCTGGGCGACGGCCCCGGGGAGGGGCTTGCCTGGGGCTGTGATCTTTCGGATCAGTATGTCCGGATCAATGCCGATTACACGACTTGAACTAGCGCATCAATATCATCGTCAAGCTATAATTGTTAAATTTTTCAACCGGATTCACTCGTGCCCACGTCATGAGGGGGTCGTCTGAATCGGCGCAGCAGGGGTTGCAGCTGACCATAGAACGATGCGGGACTCAAATGGGTTTGCCAAAGGCGCCGATTGGCCAATTGCTGCTGGCGTAGCTGCTCACTGCTGAGGCGTTGGTAGTGCTCAAGAATCAACTGAGCGGCACGCCCTGCCTTTGATTTCGGGATAATCAGGCAGTGTTTTTCGTAATCAATTACCTCTTCCAGTGGCAAGCGGATATCGGTATCCACAACCACCGGGATGCGACCAAGGCAGAGGGTCTCGTAGAAGCGGATCGAGTAATTTTCAGTGCCGCGACAGCAAACACTGTAAAGGCTACGATGGATACTGTTGTAGAAGCCTCGCCGGTACTCAGACTGATCGGTCTCGAGCCAGAACCGACCATCGACAAGCCCCCCCACGGGTTGAAGACGCAGATCAAATTGAATCTTGGAGCAGGCCCGGATGCTGCTCACGACCCTGGCTCGATGGGCATGCTTCATATTGGTACCGAAGCGGCGGACGATGCGCTCACTATCGAGTCCGATGGAATCAAGATGACTTAAGGCGTAGCGTGCATAGTCAGCAACACGAGTTGTTGACCAGCGCTGGGCAAACGGCGCGCAGACTCCCCAGAAGCTGACAGTGGGGCTTCCCGTCGTCTCGATAGGATCGACCCGACCATCAAAATATTTCAGCAGATAGTCTGGAACAAAATAGACATGGGGATGTATCCTTTCTGCGGGAGCGGTATCGATAATGGCAGGGTTGAAATAGAGAAAGTTGCTCAGTGGCAGCCGCATTTCTCCGACCAGATCGCTGAGATCAGCGCTGGCACCCTGCACCACAACTGGCAGGCCTGTACGGCGGGAAAGATGCTCCGCTTCCCGACAGGCTCGGGCAAAGGACTCGGCGGAACTGGCCCCGTAGTAAGCAACCTTATGGCATATCGGCAGCAGGATCGCATCGGCCTGCGCGAGGGGCACAAGGCGTAGCGAATCATGCAGATCAACGACCGTATTGCAATGGATGCGGTTCAGACGCAGTTGTGGATCGGCACGGACAGGATCATCGCTGGCTGTCAGGAGATTGCGTGTGAGGCATTGCCAATCCAGTGGATTGACATTGACAAGCCAGGCTGGATCGAAATAAACAGATGTCATCGTGGACAGATCACATGTGGTTCTTCTTTTCGATCGCAAGTCTAAGCTTAACCACACCAGCTGGAGCCAGATGCCGACGGCTCTGGTATCCAGGCTGGAACACATGCGGTCCTGACTGACTGGACTGGGGAAGCAGATCCCAAACCAGTCCGCTAGCAGGGTCCTGACTGAAGCACTGGAGTTCACCCGGGAAGGCCAGCGATTGGCCTCACTCCGCAGCAATCAAGGCTCGGTCGCGACTGGCATCAGCCATGACGCTGGCACCTCTGATCACTCCGCTGACCGACGATGAGGCAACCCTGTGTTCGCGGCATCGCCGGGCCAAGCTGCAGCGAAAGCTGATCCAAGAATCAGGAGAGCTGGATACCGTTGATGCGCCCTCAGGCTGAGTGGAGCAACTGGGCCATTGCACCAGCAGACAGATCAAGGCCATCAGTGATCGGGATTGGCGAGCCGATTGCGAAGCGAAGCACTGTGGACGTCAACCATGACGAGGTGACGATGCTCTAGGCCAGACTGGGCCGCCATCACGTGCCGTTTCATCATGCTTGATTCACCTCCTGAAGCC
>JBKDOR010000239.1:0-3517 GCA_046342775.1 Synechococcaceae cyanobacterium | reverse complement strand
GCAGCGCCGCCAGCAGTTGCTTGACGTAGAAGGCGGGGTCGACCTCATCGGGGAGCTGCAGCCGGCCGCGCTCCTGCAGCAACGCCAGCTCCCAGAGCGTGATGTCGGCAATGGCCAGCTCGGCCTGGCTGCTGCCCAACTCAAGGGCCTGGCGTGCCGCGGCGGAGAGCCGCTCGGGCTCATGGGCCCAGAACAGCAGAACGTGGGTGTCACAGATGGTCGGCATCGCCGCTCCAGGCCTCGTCCGCCGACTCAGGACCCAGCGGCGCCAGCACATCCACCAGCGTCACGCGTCCCTGCAGCCCCTCGAGCCATTGGAGAGCTTCTTCGGCCGGATCCTGTTCGGCCTGTAGCCGGGCGATGACAAGGCCGCGGGAGGTGATCTGAATGGCCTCGCCCTGCTGCACACGCTTGAGATATGAGGGCAGGTGCTGGCGCAGGTGGGACACCGAAACGCACGTCACTGCTTGTACATCAGGTTTGTACACTCCAGGGCGGCTGCTTAAGCTCCCGCCGCTCCTGCGGCTCGGGCTGCTCGCGGCTGAGCGCAAAGCCTGGCTCGCAGGCGGCGAGACCGGCCTCCAAGGACGTGATCGATGACGCGATCGTCTCCTCGCTCTGGCATCACCAGCCGTTCCTGCCAGGTCGGCTGCCGCAGTGGCAGGGTGTGTGGGCGGTGCCGCGGGCGACGTTGGAGCTGCAGCTGGTCTGCCACCTGCGCTGGCAGGGGGTCTGGGATGAGACGGTGCTGCTGCCCAATGCCCAGGTGATGCCATTGCTGCATCAGCAGCTGGAGGCAAGCGTGAGCGGGCTGGAGGTGCCACCTCGCATCTGGCAGGAGCCAACGCTGTGGCTGGAGCAGCAGATGGCGCCGGCGAGCTGGTGCCAGGAGCAGGGGATGGTGAGATCGAGATCCCGGAGGCTGGCGCGCCTTCCCATCAGAACAGGATCACCGCAGGCGTGCAACTCAATCGAGCTCACGTGATGACATAGGGAGTCAATCAGCGATTTGCATCTCAACATTCTCTCTCTCTGCTTCCGTACAGCGAGCAGCAGGCTGCGTAACCAACTCCGCTGGAGTCAGTCATGTATCTGTTTTTCCGCATCGAGGTGGCCTGGGAGCCGGCGCCGCCGGCAGCACCGGCCATGGCCACGATCGGGCCACTCCTGTAGCAGCGGCGCTTTGCTGAAGCCCGGCCGCTGCTGGAGACCCTGCTGCAGCTGCAGTCCGAACACCCCGAGGCCCTCGACAACCTGGGCGTCCTCGCCGGTGAAGAGGGCCGGCTGGAGGAGGCCCGGCTGCTGCGGCGCCGAGTGGTGGTGGCCAACGCCGGCGATGCCCACGCCCAGGCCAATGCCTATGTGGCGCTGGGATTGGCCGCGCTCAGGCAGGAGGACCGCGCAGAAGCCAGGCGGGCCCTGGAGGCAGCGATCGAGCTGGAGCCGCAGAACGCCTTTGCCCTCCCGCACTCTCAAGACCCTGCCCGGCAGCTGGAGCGACCTGGCCCTGGCCTGCCTGATCCACGTGGGCATGGTGCCGCAGGCCCGCGAAGCGGTAGCGGCTGCTGCCGGATGAGGACTCAGGGCTGGGGATCGGGGCGGAGGACGAGGAGGCCGTGCGGTTGCACCGGGGGGGAGTGAAGCTGTCGCTGCCCATCAGGAAGGGCGGCCGATCAGCGGCTGCTGACTTGAGCAGATGCTCCAGGGCCAGATCCAGCCGAGCGGCACCTACCAGCACCAGACCCCGTCCGCGCTCGGCCATCATCTGCACCGCCACATTGCGCGCTTGTTCCGCAGCTGCGAGGGTGAGCGGATCAGGCGGCATCGCGCAGCTCTTCCCAGAGGCCGGTGTGGTTGAGCAGCACCTCCTTGAGACCGTCGCGCACCGCCGGGGAATTGAGGGCCTGGCTGCTCATGGCCTGATGGGCGTCGAGGGCGCCGATGATCGCCTCCATCAGTTCGGTGCCGAAGTCCGGTGAGTTCGCGAACTGCTCCTTGCTGTTGGCTGCCGCCTGTTGACGCAGGGTGGGGGACTGCAGCAGCCGCTCACGGATCACCGACCGCACATAGGTCACCTTGTCGTTGTCCGTGAGCTCGCCGCTGAAAATCTCATTGAGCTTGGCGATGATCGCGGCCAGCTCCGCCTTCTCCTTCTCCTTCACCCCTCCACCGCCCGGGCCCAGGCCGGGGATGGGGATGCTCTTCCCCTTCTGGAGGTCAAGATTCTGGGCGCCAAGATCTCGGAGATGGTGGTGGGTGAGCACCACTTTGGAGAGATCCACCGTGTTGATCTCGCGCTCGAATTCGAGCAGGGGAAGCAGGGTTTTGTAGAACAAGGCCCGTTTCTCCAGGCCGGTGTTGTTGTAATCAAAGATCTGCGAGAGGAAGGTGTAGAAGCGGACATAGGTGCCCAGGTCGCTGCGGAAGAGCAGCAGGGCATTCAATTCATCCTTGGCACGCTTGAGGGCGTCCTGGTCGTTGCTGGCTTCCGCCTGGCGATAGGCCAGCCTGGCTTGCTTGTGGAGCGTCATCAGTCGCTGGGCGACCGGCTCGATCGCGGCCATCAGCTGGCTCTGCCGCAGCTTGTCGCTGCGGCGCTCATCCAGCAGCACCTTCACCACGCGGTCGATCTCAAACTCGTCGTAATGGCCCTGGGCATCGAGCTTGGTCTTGAGATCGAGGATCAGGTTTGGATCGGTGGCCTCCGCCAGCTCGGCGGTGGCGTAGTAGGTCTTGAAGGCAGCCAGGATGTCGTTGGGGTCGTTGACGAAATCCACCACATAGGTGGTGTCCTTGCCCGGGTGGCAACGGTTCAGGCGCGAGAGCGTCTGTACGGCCTGGATGCCATCGAGGCGGCGGTCCACATACATGCCGCAGAGCAGCGGCTGGTCGAAGCCGGTCTGAAACTTGTTGGCCACCAGCAGGATCTGGTAGCCCTCGCCCTTGAAGGCCTCGCGGATGTCGCCCTTGAGGTTCGGGTTGAGGGACTGGCTGCGTTCGGTGAACCCATCGGGGCCGATCTCCGGATCGCTCACCTCGCCGCTGAAGGCCACGAGGGTGCCGAGTGGATAGCCCTTCTCAGAGATGTACTTGTCGATGGCGAGTTTCCAGCGCACCGCCTCCTTGCGGGAGCCCACCACCACCATCGCCTTGGCCTTGCCATCGAGCAGTGGCCACACGAATTGGCGGAAGTGCTCCACCACGATCTCCACCTTGCGGGCAATATTGTGAGGGTGGAGCTTCACCCAACCCATCAGCTTCTTGAGAGCGGCATTGCGCTCCACCTCCTCGCTGGAGAGGCTCTGGCCTTCCTGAGCCAGCTGGAAGGCCAGCTTGTAGGAGGTGTAGTTCTGCAGCACATCGAGGATGAACCCCTCCTCGATCGCCTGGCGCATCGAGTACACATGGAAGGGAACCGGCAGGTTGCCGGGGCCAGCTGGCTCGTTGGGATTGGGCCGACGTCCGAACAGCTCCAGGGTCTTGGCCTTGGGGGTGGCGGTGAAGGCCACGTAAGTGA
>JBKDOR010000238.1:0-25966 GCA_046342775.1 Synechococcaceae cyanobacterium | reverse complement strand
CGATATTGCCGCCGTGGCCGTTGATCACGAAGATCCGCTCGAAACCGTGGCGCGCCAGGGACAGCACCACGTCATGCAGCACCGCCAGCAGGGTGGAGGGTTGCAGGCTCACCGTGCCGGCGAAGCCCAGATGGTGTTCGGCCATGCCGAAGTTCTGGGCCGGCGTCACCAACACCCCGGTGCGGCGGCCCACCTCCAGGGCCACCGCTTCGGCGGTGAGGGCATCGGTGCCGATGGCGCCGGTGGGACCGTGCTGCTCCGTGGAGCCCAGGGGCACGATCACGCCGCGGCAGCGTTCCAGGTAGCCCTCCACTTCAGGCCAGCTGCGCAGTTGCAGGCGGATCGCCTCCGTCCCTGACACGGGGCCGGGCAAGCCAGGGGCGCTGGCCGAGGCGTCCGGGGCGAGGCTGTGGGTCATCGCAGGCAGAGCGGAGAGGGGATGAAACGGGGATGGGGCCAGCAGGCCGGAGACTGGAGAGATACCGGAGAGCGGCGCTGGCCTGATGAGCTGCTCAGGCTGCCCGAAGTGAACGGCTGCCCGAAGTGAACGGCTGCCTGAAGTGAACGGCTGCCTGAAGTGAAAGGCTGCCTGAAGTGAAAGGCTGTCCGCAGTGAACGGCAGCCCGAGGTGGCAGCCTGATGGAAAGGCTGATCTCCGCAGCGACAGGCCGGCGGCCGAGCGGCCGATCAGAGGACTCAATGGGCCGTGCCGTTGCCGTCGTAGTCGTCGGTGTCGTAGTAGCCGCCGCGGGTGCCGAAGAACAGGCTGGTCAGACAGAAGAGTCCGCTGCCAAACAGCAGCACGGAGGCGAGGTTGAAGCCGGAGTCCATGGGGTGGAGCAGGGCGGGGTGGGCCGAGGCCCAGAAACCATCAGTCTGCCGGCGCTGGCCAGGGGCTGCAGGCCTGCCCAGGAGCTGCACACACGCGGAACTCCGCTGAGGGACAGCAACGCCGCCAATCCCCATCGGGAAACCGCACCGCCAGGCTGGTCGGGCGCCAAGGCCACCAGATGGCAGCTGATCGTCAGTCTTCCTCACTTTTATTGCAAGGGCCTATTTTTCTAGGCTAAATCCAGAGATCCATGGATCCCTGATGGCCCATTCGGGACATATTTTAGGGTAGTTCACCCTCCCGCCCGTCAAGGTGTTGAAAGCAGTACCTAAGATGATCAAGTTTTGCGGAAAGCCTTGTCTTTATGGGATGTCGGCATTCTGCGTCGAATTTCAGTATTGAGACTGTGCTCATCAGAACTCTCAGGCAATTCCTGCTTTTGCTTGCCTTGGACAAGTGAGTTTCGATCACTGATGCCCCTCCAAAACCATCGCCTGAATTGGAATCTTATTGATTCGGGATGTCAATAAAGAGGGCCTCGAGAAATCTGATTTCCGCCGGATGGGGCGAGTGAGACTCATTGGCTGGCCAGAGCCATCGAGAGCAACCGGCCTCGGACAGCGTGATTTCTCGAGGTGCCCTTGATTTATTTTCTTCTTGAGATCCTGACTGTTTAAGAGAAAGTCACGAAGCACATAAGCCACTTCTTAGAATAACTCTTTTTTGGATATGTAGCGTTCCACTTTTTCAATGCGAGCAAGGCTTGGGCAGAAATCTCGGTAGACAGGTGCCAAAAGCTGTTCATGGTGATTTACTTGGCTAGCCGTAAGCGCGCCGCTGATTTTGTTCCAAATGTTAACGTCGCATTGTTGCTGGTGGTATGCATTTATTTCCTCAAACAGCGGAGTGCTATCAGTTCAGCTTGGTCTAAACTAACTGGCAGATTGCCACTCATCACGACCAACGCATATTCAGCCCCATTGTGCTTCCCCCTTCTGAAATAAGGGCAGCGGAGTGGTGCGTCACCACACTACCTGCAGCAGCTCTTCCATCCAGGGCAGGCGGATCCAGCCCCAGCTCCAGGGCAACTCCTCCAGCGCCTCGTCGCCCTCGCGGTGCTCCACCAGCAGCAACCAGGCGCCGGGCCGCCAGCTGAGCAGGCCTGGCCGCCGCAGCCAGTTCTGACGCAGCTGCTCGATCGTTTCCCCCAGCTGGCCCTGGCCATGGGCCAGAGCAGCCAGTAGCAATCGTTCCGCCTCCTCCTGGTCCGTTTCGCTCAGGGGTTTCTCCAGGGCGTACAGCTGCTCCAGGGGCCAGCCGCTAAGCGCCTTGGCCAGGGTGAGGCGCCATTCAGGTGGCTGGGGATCGCCATCTACCAGCCAGCCCAACAGCGCCATCGCCCGCTGCGCCGCATCGGCGCCCTGAAACTGAAGCTCCGGTGTGAGCAACTCCAGGCGATTGAACAGGGTCTCCAGGAACGGCGTCAGCAGCACCAGGCCGGCGCCATCGACGCTGATGGGGTCATCGGGCGCATCGGGCGCATAGGTGGGAAGGGTTGCCATTGGCGCCAGCGGTGCCTCCAGTTGCCGCAGGCGAAGCGCCTGTTGCGGATGTGAGGTCAGCAGCAGCCGCTGGCGTGCGCTGTCATCGGGCAGGGTCTGCCGCCACCAGGCGGCCAGCTCCGCTGCGGGCCTGTTGAGTGCCACCTCGATGGCTTGCGGGATCAGCTGCTCGGCCTGGGTGGAGAGTCCATCGGGCAGGCGGCCGGTGCTGGCGTAGGCCAACAGCAGTTCCAGGACGGTCACTGGCCAGCGATCGGGCCCGAGGGAATCCAGAGACGGCCGCTGTGCGGCAGCCGCGGGGGGCAGGCCATCGGAGGCAACACCCTGCACCGCGCTGGGGGGCTGCAAACCATCCCCACCTTCGGAGCTGGCGCGGCGATCGGGCTCGGCAGCTGGCCGCATCAACTCACCGCCCCCCGCGGGATCCAAGAGCTCGGCAACCGCAGCTGGCTCCATCGCCGCACTCCCTCGCGCCAGTTCCAAGAACTCGGCAGCCATGGTTGTCTCCACCGCCTCTGGTCTTGTCGCCCGATCCGAAGCGTCGCTGGCCCTCTGCGTTCCCCAGACCTCGTTTCCCATCACCACACCATCCCCCACCAGCTGCAGTAGCCGGACGGCCTGCTCCTGCTGCGCGGCAGCGAGGAGCCGCTGGCGGGCGGTGGTATTCGGGAGGGCCTGTCGCCACCAGGCAACCAGCGCCTCTGCAGGCAGGCTGAGCGCCGCCTCCAGCGCCACGGGGATCAGCCCGGGGGATTCGCGGGGTGCCCACCAGGGCAGGCGGCCGCTGATGGCGTAGACCGCCAGCAGCTCCAGGGCTTGGTCGACGGCCAGCCCCTCATGGACCGCCAGGGTGTCGCTCGGCCGCTCCTCTCCCGGCGCTCCTCCCCCTTGCGGGTCGCTCAGCAGGGTTGTCGGCGGCTGCTCCGGCAACGCCTGCCGCAACGCCTGTTCCAGCCGTTGGGGCAGCAGCCGCTCCAGCTGCTCCTCCGGGATCTCTCCCAGGTCGAGCTCCAGGCTCTCCAGCCGATGCAGGCGGCCGGGGGGGCTGAGCTCATCCAGCACCCGCCCCAGCAGGTCTGCCAGGGTCTGGTGATGGAGCCGGCTGAGGCGGTCCTGGAGCGGGCGGGCCAGCGCCTCCTCCGCCACCTGGATCTCCAGCTCCAGGCGATCCAGCCGGTGGGTCACGGGGCCGGGCTGGCGGGCGCCAGGACCCGCACCGGAATGCGCCAGGCATTGGCGGCGCCCTCCGGTGTGACCTCCAGCGTCAGCTCCGTACCCACAGCGACGGGCCCCGTGCCCAGCCGGGCCGGCTCACCCACCGCCCCTTCACCCTGGCCCAGGGAGACCCGCTCCCCCTCCGCCAGGCCCCACACCACCAGGGTGGCGGTGTCGTCGCTGTCGGGCGGCGGCGGATCCTGGGTCACCAGCACCGGCCCGCGCCGCAGACGACTGGAGGTGCCGCTGAAGGCGCGGCGCGCCTCCACCACCGCCAGGCGCAGCGCTTCAATCTCGGGGCCCGCAGCCAGGCCCGAGCCGCCGTCGCCCGCCAGCGCCAGATCGACGCTGACGCGCAGCCGCTCCAGGCCCCAGTCGCTCGGCGGATCCTCCGCTGTGCGTTGGTGTACGTACACCGGCCGCCCCAGAACCTCCTCGGTTGCAGGATCGAGCAAGCTGTAGTAGCAGCCGGCTTCGCCGCCCACCAACCGCCATCCCCATGGCTCCGCCAGCAGCGCCAGGCGTACTTCGGGGTTGGGCCGGGTGAGCTGGTTCAGCAGGCCCGTGAGCAACACCTGGCTGTCCACCCTGTCCAGCTCCGGACCGTCCAGGGGGAAGGGGCTGTGCTGCTTGCTGGCGACTACCGCCACCACGGCATCGGCACCGGCCTGGCCGAGGGAGAGCTGCAGCCGGCCCTCCACGGCTCGCTTGGCGTCACCGCCGGTGCCTTTCTTCGGCTGGCCTCGGCCGCTCCAACCGGCCTCCGCCGGGCCAGCGGCGGGGGGAAGCCCCGGCACGCGGGGGGTAGCTGCGGTGCTGGCAGGCTCCTGCCATTGCCAATCCTCGGGGCCGATCGGCCAGGTCCAGGCCTTGTAGGTAGCGCTGAGCTGGGACGCCACGGCGTCATCCCCCACCCACACCAGGCTGGCGGCGGCGGGATCCACAACCGGGTCCGGCAGCGCGATCGGCACCGCCGGGTTGGCCCGCACCCGCAGCGGCACCACCGTGTCGAGAACTGCGGTGACCTGTTGCAGTCCCTCGGCGTCGAGCCAGCAGTGGCCCTGCACCAGCACATCCACATCCTCCTGCAGCCCCTCGCAGACCAGTTGCAGGGGGCCACCGTTGCCCCTCTGCTGCGGGCAGAGGGGCTTCCGCCGCTCCAGTGGCAGGTCGCGATCGGCCGCGTCGATCAATGTGTAAGACACATCCGACTGGCTTTCGGCCAGTTCCACCGCCACGCTGCCGCCCCAATTGAGCAGATGGGCCGGAGCCCCCGCTTTCAGGGCCTGGAATCCCACCACCCGCACCGCCGGATCGGTGTTCACTCCCTGGGCAATCACCACCGGGCAGCGCAGCACGCCCACCTCGAGCTGCAGGCTGATGCCCCCCGGCAAAGGGCCGGTGGCCAGGCGCACGAGCCCTTCGCCATCGGCGCTGCCCTCCGCCAGGGTCGTCTCGCCCCGCAGCAGCCGGGCGTTTTGGCCCGCGGCCAGCCTGGCGACGATCACTTCCACGGCCTGGCCTCGCCCCACCGCTGGCGGCTCCACCCACACCAGGATCGGCTGCCGCTCCAGGGGAGTCTCCACGCCGCTGCGCAGGAAGCGGGCGCGCACCGCCAGCTTGTGGGCCGCTGGATCGCGCAGGAACTCTGTCCGCGGCGGGCCGTCGTTGGCGGCCACCAGCAGGTCGCGCCCCAGCCGTTGCCGGCCAATCCCGCGCAGGCCCAGCGGAGCATCGGCCCCCTCCGGGATCGGTACCGCCACAGCCAACGGGGGCTGGGCGGTGTCATCGCTCAGGGTGTAGGCCACGCCGGGTTGGCCGCCCCAGAACGACCAGACGCACGGGTGCTCGAGCTCACGGCGCAGAATCAGCTGGCGCTGACGGTCGGGCTCGCTGAACGCCACGACAGCTTGTCGCAGGGGCAACTCGCTGGTTTGGCAGCGTTCGTCGGCACTGTCGTAGGGGCTCAGGCGATGCTGCTTGCGTGCCAGGGCGGCGACGAGGATTCCCTCGCCGCTGACCCTCTGCTCCAGGCTGATCACGGCGCCATTGCCCTGGACTTCAGCCGTCTGGGCGTCAAAGTCGGCCAGGCCAGCACGGGTCTCGATGAGTTCCAGCGCCTCCTCGGGAGCCTCGAAACGCCAGTCCTCGTCCCCCAGCGGCCGGGCCCAGAGCTGGTACGTCACGCTCGCCTGGCTGGCGGGCTCCCGGTCGCCGGCAGGGGCGCCGATCACGACCATCGTCGGGTCGTCCGCCGCGACCACCGCGGCCTTCAGCCGCAGGGGCACCGCTTGATTGGCCCGCACCCGCAGGGGCAGCACCGCCTTGAGCACCTGCCGGTCTTCGCTGCGGGCCCGACCGCGCTGGCGCTCCAGGCTGGCGCGCACCGTCAGATCGAGATCTTCGCCAGTGGGGCTGGAAAGCTTGAGCAGGATCGGGCGGGAGGTGCCGATCACCTTGTCGCTGAGGGGGGTCTGCTTGTCGGGGCTCAGCGATCGCTGGGCGTTGTCGATCACCTCGTACACCACGCCCTCCTGGCTGGCTCCCACCTCCACCTGCAGCGTGTCTCCAAACGAGGCCAGCAACGCCGCAGCCTCGGCGTGGAGCAGCGGCAGGGCGTTCCCCTCGGCATCGAGCAACCGCAACGGCAGGGACGCATCCACGCCTTCCACCACCACCACCTCGCCCACCAGAAGCGTGCTGCGCAGCCGGCCGTTGGAGGTGGTCAGGGGACTGGGGGGCAGCACGCTGGCCTGCACCCGCAGGCAGAGGTCCTGACGGATCGCGGGGGTCGTAAGGCTGAGAGGGCCATCGCTGCCGGCGGCGGCTTCCCCGACCGGCGCGCCGCTCGCCACCTCCACCAGCTGGTAGTTCACGCCCCGCTGGCTGAAGGGCAGCTCGATCGTGGCGCTCTGACCGGTGGCCACCATCAGCTGCTCCGGCAGGGGGATCCCGCGTAGAGGCCAGGGAAGGCCGATGCGCAGCAGGCTGATCAGGCGGTCGCGGCTGTCGCGCAGCCGCAGCGAGATCAGGCGAGAACCGAGTGGCTCCACAGGAACGGCACCCCCCAGACCCGCCAGCCGATGGGCCCGGAGGTGCTGGCGGAAGTGACACCAGGCCTGGACGATCGCGCTCCAGGGGCCCTCGCCGGGAGTGCTGGCGTCGTCGAACAGGTGCAACTCCGCCTGCAGGTGGGCCGGCAGCTCGCGCCTCACCACGTCCCGCAGCCATCGGTCGCGTTCCTCCTCGGCCTGCTCCCGCGCCGTCACCTCGCCCCGTTCGTCATCGGGATCGATCGGGGCGGGCGGCACGCTGGCGGCTCGCAGCACCACGCTCACCCGGCCGCTCCAGGGATCGGGGCGGGCCACATCGGAGAGAAAGGGAATCGGATCCTCCCCGCCCTGCACCCGTTGGCTGCTGTCATCCGCGAGGGGCCGCAACAACAGATGCTCGATCACCAGCAGCGGCGGGCTGCCATCGGCCGCCAGGGGGAGGCCCAGCTTGCGCCGCAGCCGCTCGGCGAACGCGCCCTGGCCCTCCTCTTGGAACGACTCCGGGGCGGCGGCCAGCAGGTCCGCCCCAGAGCCACGCCCGCCACTGAGTGCAACGATGCGGCGCAGGAACTCCGAGCGAGCCCTCACCAGGGCCACCGCGGCAGCGGGATGACCAGGCGCCTGGGGGTTCAGCTCTTCGCCGAAGCGTTGCAGCAGATGGGCCAGCAACGCCGACCGCTGGCCGCCCGCACTGGCGGGTGCGCTGGCGCGCAGGGCCTGGTCTGGGTCGATGGCAGCGGCGGCGGCAAGCTCGGGGTCAAGGACAGGGAGCACCGCCTCGGTGTCAAGCGGCCTCGGATCGCTCGCCACGAGCGGCGACAGCAACGCCATGGCTTGGGCCAGCTGGCCTTGGCCATGGGCCAGCAGTTGATCAAAAAACAGCAGATAGGAGCGCAGCTGTTGGGCCTGGATCCGCCGTTCCGCGCTGGCATCCGCTGGCAAGCCGGCCAGACCCACCCCATAGACGGCCGGGAGCTGGCGGGCGAGCGAATGGATGCGGCGCAGATCACGCCGCTGGCCGACGCGGCCCGCTGCGGGGGCAACGTTGGCGGGCTCGGCTACGGCCGGGCTTGAGGGCCCCTCCAGGGTTGCTGGAGAGGGCAGCGCCAGTTCCGCCGGTAGCGCCAGGGGAACGCCGCGGTACGACAACTGGATCGAGGAGGCGGGATCGAGACATGCGCCCTGGCTGGGCAGGGGCAGATGCCAGGGCTGCCAGGGGCCTTGAGGGCTGCTGGCCAAGGCGATCGAGAGCACTTGCCGCACCTCCGGCACGGTGAGCAGGGCCTGGATCAAGGCGCCGCTGCGCAGACCCCGCTCGCCGTCGTGGCTGGCGGCGTGACGAATCGCCTGATCGAGGCAGCCGCGGAGGCGACCCAGCAACCCTGGCGCCACCTGAGCTGGATCCACCTCCAGCTCGGCGCGCACCGCCACCGAGAACGGAACCAGCACCTCGAAACTGAAATCCCGGCCGAGCAGGCGGGCGCTCTGGAGGCGCTCGGCGACCGGCAGCAGCGAGCTGGGGCCACTGCCCTCGCCAGAGGCGCGCAGCTGGACCGCCACGCGCCAGCAGCCGCGCGGTACCACGGGAGCCTGGCCGATGGGTCCCGCGCTGGAGGAGGAGATGTCTTCCAGGGCAAGGTCGCCGACCACGGGAGGGACTCGGTAGCCCTCCATGCTGTCGACCTGGCTGCCGGCATTGAATCTGGGCTGGAACAGCAGCGGCAGGTCGGGTTGCTCGATGGCCCGCACCAACACCTCCTCGCTTCCCATGGCCCGCACCAGGGCGGACAGGTCCTCCTGCGTCACCGGGTCGCCGCTGAGAATTTCCGCGGCGGCGGGCTGCCAATCGGGCCCGGCGCTGGCCAGCAGGTCCTCGATCGGCCACTGGCTGCGGTAGGCCAGCTCCGTGAGGGCAAAGCACAGCTGCTCCAGGATCGTGATGCCGGGATCGTGCGTGTTGAAATCACTCCACTGATCGCCGCACAGCCGCCCCAGCAGCTCAAGCGCCTCAGCCCGCAACCCCGCATAGCTCAGGGCGGGGTGGGGGCTGGGGTCGAGGGTGATGGAGGGAGGGGGGACAGTCATCGCTGGAACAATTGATCAGGAGCTTTTGTTTTCGATCTGTGGATTGACTGCAGAGGCCAGCAGATGCTCAAGTCGATTGATTTGCGACTGCTGAGATTTAATGCTTTCCACGAGCACAGGGATGAGACTAATATAGTCTATTCCAAGCAGATTGCCTGGTCCGCTACTGACTAACTCTGGAAATATATCCCTTACTTCCTGGGCAATGAGGCCTATTTTTGATTGCCTAGGCTTGCCCGGAAGGGCATCCGATTGCTTCCACATATACGAAACTCCCCGAAGCTTTAAGGTTTTTTCGAGGGCTGATTGAAGATCTTCTACGTTCTCTTTCGACTGCAGATCGGATGTGCACACAACATTATTTACCCTGACGCCACCTGATGATTTCAGATGGATGTAATCATCCGGATCATTTGATATCCCGATTTCGAGCACACATGCTTCTCCGGAATATGGATAGTAGCGGATCCAGGCTGCGTCTCCGCCACCGCCGGCGGGATCTTTTGGGAACATAATACCATTGCCTTCGCTATTTCCTGCGCTTGGAGTCATGCAGCCAACCACCTTGAGAGTGCCATTCACCTCAAGGATATCCCAGATGCTTACCCGTCTGCCGCCACCATTTGACTTATTTCCAACAATCATAAGTGTTTTGTGGCCTGTTGAGTCATTACAGATTTCTGCCCCGTTGAGTTTGTTGTCTGGGAATCCGGTCCAGCTTGAAGAAAAGCGAATAGGGCTGGTGTCCGTAAGGATATTTGTTTGGCCACGAATGGACGTATTGCCTAATATGTCGACAGATGCGATAGGCCCCCAACCCATATCTCTACCGATTGTAAATCGATTTGCCGAGCTTTCGTAATGCATGAAGCTTGCCAGCCGAAGGCCCGAATCGTGGATCGCTATTTCTGTATTGTCGAGTGTCTCGAGAAGCAAGCCCGCGGTATTGCCATTCCAGCCAGTACCACCGCCAAAGTTGCTATCGATGCCGCCGATCGTCAACGAGCCAGGCGCCATGAAGCCATTCATGCAAGCATAGTTTTTGCCATCTAAACTTGTTATGCATGCAGTGCCAGTGACTTGGAGCTTGGATGCCGGTGTCGCAGCGCCAATTCCAACATTATTGCCAATTGTATTAATGGTTAATGGCTTACTCCCATGAGATTGAATCCAGCTGTAGCCCTGATTGTATCCCATCCGCAAGTTGGATTGCCCAAGCGGACCAAGAATCAGGGTGCCGCCACTTGGCTCTTGGTTGACATGGACAATGTGCAGTTTGGCAGCAAGCGTATCTGTACCAACCCCCACGCGTCCTTCTCCATCCACCACCAACGCCGGTTTGCCATCGGCTGCCGCCAAACCGAAGCTGGGCTTGTCGCCTGAACCCAGTTGTACTTGCCAAACCGCCCCATCCGCCGCCGGATCGGCAAAGAAGCGCAGTACTGGCTGATCCTGTTTCTGGCGCACCAGGCCGATGGGTTGATCCGGCAGCTTCAACAGACCGTCGTCCGCTTGATTGAGGCTGGCGGCGATCAGATCAGCGAAATCCGCCTCGCTGGGGATCGCGTTGCGCACGAAGCGGGAGCGCAGATCCTGGCGGTTTTTGGTAGTGGGCTTGGGCATGGCGGTAATGGAAAAGAATGAGGGAATGGGCAGGCTCGAAAGGGTCAGGCCACCTGGAAATCCAGGCCGATCCGCAGGCTGCCGATCCCATGCAGGGGTGGCGCCGAGGCGCTTGCGGTCACAAACTCGATCTCTTGAGTGGCAGCGGCGATCAACACCACGTCCGTGGCGGGTGCCCGCAGCACCTCCTCGTGGCTGCGCAGCGGCTTGCCGCCGTGATCCATCAGGAACAGCCGCAGCCGCTCCAGATAGGCCACAAACGGCAACGCCTCCACCGCCGCCACCAGGTCGCCAGCCCGCACCTCGCCGCCCAGCCGCACCTCGGCGTCGGCGTCGAAACACCAGGGCGACAAACAGCGGATCAGCTCCTGCCGCAACTGCCGCTCCGCATAGGCCGGATCCACACCTTCCCGCAGGCACACCCACACCCGCACCGTCACGGGCATGTAGACGGCGTTGCGCACCACGGGTGACCGCTCCGACGGGCAGCGTTCGCGCAGATGCTGTTCCATCGCCGCCAGTTGGTCGAGCGGGGTGCCGGGGGTGAACAGATTGCGGGGCACCTGCTGCCGCAGGTTGGGAATCACCACCACCTCCACGCCCCGGTCCCGACGCGCCGGCAGACACACCACCGCATGCAACTGACTGGCGAACGCATCCCAAAGCAACCGCTCGTAATCCCAAGCCGCCAGGGCCCTTCCCTTGTGTCGCAACTGTTCCGCCGCCCGCAGCTGCAGTTCCGCCTCCGTTTCGGCCGCCCGACCGGCACGGGAACTGAATGGTTGGTGGATCGCGGCGATCTCCGGCTGCAACTGCTCCAGGCCAGTGATCGCGTGGGGCGGTAGCGGTTCACCACCGCTCGATCGCAGCGCTACGGCCTCCACCGCCTGGCTCTGGATCGCCAGGATCGTGGCGTAGCTCTCCACCGGAGCCAGCAGGCTGGCCCGGATCCAGAGCCGCTCCGGCAATGCCGCCTGGTCGGGCCGGGTCTCCGGCAGGGCAAAGCGCACGATGCCGGAATGGAGCAGCCCATCGGTGCCGTCCTCGCGCACCGGCAGCGCCTGCCAGAGCCAGCCTCGCCGCAGATCGCAGCGGATCGCTTCCCGCGGCCGCGCGCCCCGGGCGCTGCCCTCCGCCACTTGAAAGGCCAGGGAGATCGGTTGGCCGGGGCGGACCCCCTCCAGCTCCAACCACAGTTCGCCGGGGTGGGGATGACTCGGCAGCAGCGGCGGCGCCTGCCAGGGCGCCTGGCTCCCCGGCGGCGGCGGCGGCGGCAGCGTTAACGGTTCCTCCTCTCCAAACAGGTGCACGCGCAGGAGTTGGCCCGTCGGGTCGGCGCTGGCTCCCAGATCCTGCGATCGGCTGTAGCCCACCTCCAGGCCCGCCAGCAGGGGGGTGTAGGGCTCCGGTGCTGGATAGCCCGCCGCTGGAATCGGGGTGGCACCCACTGCTTTGAGGGCATCTTCATAGCGCTGTTTGAGGCTGCCGCCCGTGCCGCGCGTCGCCTCCGCCATGGCGAGGGCCTGCAATCCCGCCTTCTCGCTCATGGCCAGCGCCAGCGCCTGAGCCTGGCTGGCCGCCAACGCTGGGTACAAGCCGTGGCCGAAGGTTCTCGGCGTCAGGCGCCAACGCCACACCCGCTCCTGCCCCCGCAGGTCGTCGTCATCCGGCGCCTTGGCCAGGGGCTTCGGCCGTGGTTTGGTGGGCATCGTCCAGTTGATCATCAGCCGGTCCTGGTTGGCCCCGCTGGCCTGGAACAACGCCAGTTGCGCCTGCCCCAGAACGGGGGGAGCGTTGCGCTCCAACAGGCTGAGCTCGATCTGAAAGCTTTGGTCTGTGAGTGTTGTCCCGGCCAGCTTGTTGTAAGGCGCATAGTGCTGGGCCAGGTCGGTGGGCAGCTTCTGCCAGGTGCCGCTGAAACTGATCTCCTCCAGATCGCCGTCCAGTAGCTCCGGCTGGCTGATGTAGAGGCTGCTGCCCAGCTCTGGTTGGCTGCCGAACGGCATGAATGGCTGGAGCGGATCCACCGGGGTGCCGTCCTGCTGCAGGCGCACACCCTTGAGGCCATCCACCTCCACCCGCAGGTTGCCGCCGGCTACCCGCAACGCCTCGAACCCAGCACAGTTGCGCCACGGGTCCGCAGCGGATCCGGCGCCTCTCCAGGACCGCAGCCGCAACCGCAGCCGGGGCTGCTCGCCCGGCGTGAGGGGCGCCAGGGCTGGATCGCTTGGCGAAAGCTTCAGGGTCAGCGCCATCACCCACTGGGCGGGTTTGGCATCCGCCAACGGTTGCAGGCTTGCCGCCGAGATCGGCACCACCCACCAGCCCTCCGCCGTGGTCGCCTCCACCAGCAGCGCCTGGTTGAGGCCCCATCCCGGCTGGTCCGGCCCCCGCGGCGGCTCACCGGCGCAACGTCCCAACGGCAGCGTCGTGCCGGGCTGGGGGACCAGGCTGGCCCGGAAGCTCTCCAGGCTGGCGCTCTCGCCGCTGAAGGCCAGCTTCAGCTCAATCCGGCGGTTTCCCTCCGCCAGACCCAACAGCCGGCTTGCCACCGCAAATCCCAATCCCGCCCCTGGATCCGGAAGATCCGTCTGGCTGTCCTGAGGCCGATGGAAGCAGGGAGCCAGGGCCTCTCCCGCAGCCATCGCCTTCGCTTCAATCAGCTGCTCCCGGCCATAAAGCTGGCGCCAGTTCACCTGCAGCAGCTCTGGCGGCTGGACTCCATCGCGGGCCCGTTGCACCCCCTCCAGCAGGGCATCCAGCTCCTCCCAGGTCAGGGAGCGGGGCGATGTGCCGGGCTGCTCCAGCAAGCAGCCGAAGCGCTCGAGGGCCTCGCTCGCTCCCTGGGGCAAGGCGCTCCGGAGCTGGCTCAGGCATTCCCTCCAAGGCAAGGCTCCGTTGCCGCTCTTCGCTGGATCCCCCCCTTGCCCCTCCGCCAGCGGCAGGGCCTGCCGCAGGGTTTGGGCAAAGGCAGCCACTCCTTCCAGCCCCTGGCGGGCGCGCTCCAGGGCCTGCCGCCGGCCCGCGGCCCACAACTCCGCGTGGGCGGTCTGGAGGATCTCCCGGATCGCGGGCCAGGGGTCAGGCTCTGGCTGGGGGGTGTTCTCGGCGCCGGTTTTGACCGGTGTGCCCCTGGAGGCCACCGCGACGAGTTGGCTCAGCCGCAGGAGCTGCTCTAGGGGAAGGTGATAGCGCCGCTCCAGGGCCACCAGATCGGTGTAGGCGCGCCAACAGCCGCCTGGCACCGCCCGGGGCGGAACCGAATTCGCCACCCCGTCCAGCGGCTTCGGCCACGGGAAGGCATTGGCATCCTTGCCATCAAGCGCTAGGGCCAAGGCGAGGTTGGCGCTGAAGGCGGCAGAGGCGGAATTGGGCAGATGGGGATCCAGGCGCCAGCTGAGCAACCGGCGACGCCGACGCCCCAGGCGCTCCAACAGCCAGTTCACCTGCTGCCATTGGGCATCGATGTGCAGCTTCAAGGTCATCAGCCGCACAAATGTGGCTAGCCGGGCCTGGAACAGATCCTCGATCGGGTCTCTGGATGCCTGCCAGGGCGCCTGGGGCTGCAACAGACAGCTGGGAGCGGTGAACAGGCGCTTGAGATAATTCTTGACAGTGTTGTTTTCACGCTCGAGATAAAGGTCGTCGAGGTTGTTGATCTCTCCGATTCCATCGCGCCGCGGATCCAGCAGCTCGCCGCCCACGCCCAGCAGGCTGGCCGAGAAATTGGTGGCGAAATCGCGCGGATCTGGGAGTTGGCCGCTGTTGAGCAGCTCCTGGACCCCAAGCCAGCGATTGATCGCCGCCCACTCCTGATCCGCGCCCGCATCGCTGCGTTGGCGCACCAGCCGCATCAGCTGCAGAAACTCCCGAGGCTCCAGTTGCGGATGCTCCGGCTTGCCGTCGATCGCCCAGAAACCCAGCCAGGACTCCAGGGCCTGGATGTCCGCGATCGCCGGGGCCTTCTGTCCATACACCAGATTCAGCATGCGCTCCAGTCGCCGCTGTCGATCCGGTTCCTCAGCCGCGATCGTGGCCAGGCTGGTGAGGCCTCGCTCCAACTGGATGGAACGCAGGCGGCGCACCCGGATGTGGTTGAGGGAGAGCTCCGAGACGGTGCGGTAAAGCCGCTCTTCGCCTGCGTTGTCCTCGCCCGCCCGCAGCAGGGAGCCGGCGGGCAACACGATTGGTGGTGCCCCCTCCACCAGAGTGAAGGCCACTGTCACCCGGTCGGGTTCACCGAGACGGGGCGCGAATCCGAGCCGCCCGCGAACGTAGTGGTCGAGGTGGCGGGCGGGCAGGGCATTGAGCAGCTGGCGCTGATGGCGGAGCAGGCGGATGAACACCAACAGCAGAGCGAAGTGGGGCCGCCCCAGCCAGGCCTTCTGGGCCGCGCTCCGGATTCCCGGTTCCTCCATCCCCGTCATTTGGGCCGCCATGGCCTCGGCACTGAGCTCGGGGTGACAACAGAACGCCTCCCAGCCGATTTGCTTCGCCAGCTCCTGCACAAAGCGGATCTGCTCGGCCTCAGCGCGGCCATCCAGAGTCACGACCTCGGGATGCGGCGCCAGCCCCTGCCGCGATGCCGCAGTCGTGCCCCAGGCGGGCACGTTGGGGTCGGGGAGCCAGCGGGGCGTGGGTTGCGCCATGGTCAGGGGGTCACCGCCGTGGCCTCTTGCAGGTAGAAGGGGAACACCATGTTGAAGCGGGAATTAGTGGTGGGAATCTGGTAATCGAGGCGGATCAACACGGCGCCATCAATCTGGGGATGAACGCTGATATCCAGATCGAGCAACTCGATACGGGGCTCATGCAGCAGCACGGCCTCCTCGATCGCCAAGCTCATCCTGCTCAGCAGCTCGGGATCCACTTCGGCATAGAGCCATTCCTGCAGGGCAGCGCCATAGCTTTCCTGCATCAGCCGCTCGCCTTGGCGGGTGCTGAACAGCAGGGCCAACGATTGATGGATGTCCTCCTCGTCCGCCACCATCGCCACCTGCTCACCCCGCTCCGAAAAGGCGGGAGGGAAGGCCCAGCCCCGGCCGAGAAAACTCGTGGCTGCTGAGTTTGTCATGACGCCTCCTGCCGCGCGGGGGCTTCAACTTCGGACTCGGGCGCGCTCTGTAACTGACCTCGTGCCTGGTTTTGCAAGCGGCTCACCAGGCCATACACCGATTTGAAAGGCTGCTCGCCTAGGGCTTCGAGGATGAGATTCACATCCTCAATGCTGAGTTCCAAGTGGAGGGTGGGTTGTTCGGTCATGGCTAGGAAAAAATGAGGATGAATGAACCGCGACGGCGGTCCGCTGACCCGCCGATTGGCTGAGGCGGCCAGAACAATACGGCGGTAAGCTTGGACGAGTGGATAACCTGCATGGAATAGGGACCTGAATCGGTGTGGCGGGGGGTAGGACGAAAGCTGGTGGTCATGGCTTCAGTTGATCTTCACCAGCGAACCTTTGATCTCCAGGATGCCATCGGAAGCCAGGCCTGCCTGGGCCCCGCCCTTGAGCTTGAGAGCCGCATCGGCGGTTAGCTCCAGATTAGCCCCTTTGACACCAACTTGGCTCTGTCCAGCAACCTCAGTTTGCTGGCCCTTTATGCTTATTTTATTACCCTCGACCTGGACCCCTTTCTCCCCTTTAATCGTCACCAGCCCTTGGCCAGCCAGGGCGATGTCTTTGTCTGCAGTCAGGCTGATGCCCTTGTCGCTGAGCAGAACTTTGTTGTTGTGCTGATCCTCGATTGTGATCGTTTTCTCCTTCTCATTAATGATGATGCGATTTTTTGACTCACCATCCGCATCGCCAGAGGCGGTGGTCTCCATGCGCAGAGCCGGAAGTTCATCATCAAACACAATTCGGGTGCCCGCTCGGCTGACAATCGCCCGCAGGTTGTTCTTCTGATCTGGAGCCTCCACCGGCTTGGGGGGCTTGTTCTTGCTGCCGAACAGGGCGCCAAGGATCAAGGGGTGGCGAGGATCGTCATTGAGGAAGCCGATCACCACCTCATCACCCACCTCAGGGCGGAATACGAAACCCCGCTTGGCACCGGCATCAGGCGCCAACAGCCTCGCCCAGAGCAGTCCCTTGGTGGAGTCCGCCAGGTGGGGCAGGGATACCCGCACCCGCAGGTCGCCAGCTGGATCGTTCTCAAGCGACTGCACCGTGGCGATCTGCAGGCCGGTGGCCGCCGGCAGCAATCCCGCCGCTGGCATGTCGAGGAGATCGGGGGTGCGGGCGAAGTTCGCAGCGCTCACACCCAGCTTCAGCTGGGTGTTCCAGCCCATGCTGTCGAAGTTGTGCGTGACAGCGGACACCAGGGCTTTGCCGTCGAACCGTGCACCCATCCCCTGGATCTCCACGGTATCCATGGGCTTGAGGCTGGCGTCGCCATCCACCCAGCCCGAGCCCCGCAGCAGCGACCAGCGCTGCTTGGCCAGGCGGGCGTTAGCCCAACTTTGCAGCTCCTGTGGAGCGGTGGGAGCCCCATGAATCAACGAGGCCTTCGGGGCGAGTAACGCCCGAGCCAGAGCCTGATCGCTCTGATCACCGATACGCAGATCGGGGCCCTTGGCCTTCACCGCCTGGGTCGGTTTCAGCGTGGCGCGATCCCAACTGGTGGCGCTCAGCGTGTCCCACTGCTGGGCGCCATCCAACTCCAACTCCAGGTCGCGGCTGTCGTCCAGGCCGAGGTGAAGGCGGCGGGCGACCTTACCCAGAGCAAGCGGCCGCACGCTCACGACGCCCCGAACGACGCTGATCGCCAAACCCAGCACATCAGCTCGAGCGACCAGAAAGTCCCAGTCGCTGGTATTGAACTGCACCAACTCGGGATGGGTGATCGGCGTGCTGGCGATTGTTCCCGCCCGCAAGCCCGCCGCCTGAATCAAGCGGCGCATCACCTGAGCATCCTGGCTGTCCCGGTACACGGCGGAGCGTCTGACACGGGTCATCTGGATCGCCTTGTCGCTGAGCTCCACCCGCAGACGGCAACCCTCGGTGCTGGCCGATACGGCATGGCGGGTCACAAACCCCTCAAACACCGGTGCAGCGGCGGGTCCATCCCCCAAATAGCCGAGGGAGATGCGAACAGTCGCGCCAGGTGCGAACAGGCCGCCGTCGCTGAGTGGGAAGCCATCGCCGATCAGGCTGCCATCCAGCAGGGTGATCGACGCCTGAGGCACCCGATTGAGCTCCAGGTGAATCTCGAGATCGATCACCTCGCACGTGTCGGGCAGGGGCCTTCCGCCGCAGCTGATCCGCACATCTGGCAGGCCTGTCATGCCGCCCCCCCCGGCCGTGCCAAGGGAGGAAACAGCAACTCCCGCCCGGGGGTGAGGCTGCGCAAATCATCGAGCTGATTGAAGGCGGCTACCTGGAGATAGGGGTCGGTGCTGCCGTAATACCGCAGACATAGCATCGGCAAGGTTTCTCCGGCCAACACCAAATGGCGGTGGCTGAGATCCGGAGAGGAGAGCCGCTGGCGAGCCTTTTTCTGGGTGGGATGGACAGCCTCCACGAAGGTGGCTGTAATTTCGGCGATCAGCGCCTTGCCGGTGCGATCGAACAAACTGTAGCTGATGTCATAGCTCTTCAAGCGCGCCTCGAAGCTGGAGCGCAACCCATCACTCGCCCAGCTCAGACGCAGGTAGGAGGGTTCGTGGGAGGCGCCGTTGATGCGCTGGCAGAGTCGCTCGAACAGATCGAGCTGCTTGGGGACATTCACCGGCTGGGTCTGACCCGGATTGGGGATGTAACCGCCAAGATCCACACCTGTAAACAATAATTTTATGCTCAGCTGCCGCAAGCCACTGGCGTAAAAGCGAGCCGTGGCCGAGCTCGTTGCAAGGCCTTGTTTTGTTTCGAAAGTATTGTCCTGTTTGAACGACAGCGACTCTGGCGAATAGGGCGCCGTCATCGAGTTGGGAGCAGGTTTTACTGGCCTCGAAAATTTACTATCTAGAAAGGCTCGGATGTAAAGTTGGGCCGGCTTAACGGTATCGAGAAGGTTCATGGCCATCATGTCTAGCGTTCCTTGAGGCGTGCTAATTGGCGCAGTACCAGCCGTGTGCAACGGCTAACCAACTCAGCTTCATTCATCGAGGTCGGAGGATTGGCCGGCGTGGTCACAACGGCACGAATGATCAGTTGGCGCAGTTCAATAGTCATGGTAGTGGCTGGATCCTCATAGAGTCAGAAGGCGCATCCGTGTATAGGTGAGTTTCAGGGTTTCAATCAAGAACTCTTCTGACTTTGCATCAAGAGTGCTGAGTTGCCAGGAGACTGGGAAAGCTTCGCTGAACAAGAAAGCAGATGTTGGTACAGCAGTCTCCGTATAAATGGTAAGCAGCACATCGGAGCGGGTAAAGGCGAAGTCGTTGAAGGCGGTTTGAACTTGCTGTCGCAACGGGGAGCCCAAGACCATGCCGCGTTTGAGTTCAAGGTCGACATAGCTAATACCGCTGGGGATCTTTTTCTGGATGAGACTTGACGCGGCAGTGGGATCATCGCGGGTGTTGATGCTGGCTTGTAGGCCCGATACCTCCTGAAAGCGAATGTCCAAGGGATTTGGAATGACGCCACGGGCAAAAAAGAACACCCCGAAGCGATGGGTCATTGGCTGACCCAGCAATGGTGTCAGCGAGGGGTTGGGGAGCGGAATCGCCATCGCGCTGTTCAGAGAGGATGCTTGACCGACCAACCGGCTGCCTTGAGTTCCAAGGTGTCGATGAACACCTCATTCGTCTTGGCCTCCAAGCTGGCGCCAGAGAGCTTGACGGGTACTGCGCGGCTTGCCTGCCAGGCCAGCACGGCCTGGCCGTCCGCTCGACAGAGCTGGACCTGTAGCCAGCGGGCATCTCCTGCCCGCAGCCAGTCGTGCAAGCTCGTGTCGCCCTCCATGACGCCTTGCTGCAGGGTGAGCTGGCTGTAGGTGTCCACCCGGGAGAGGCCAAGCGCTTCACCATCGAGGAAGGACAAACCATCGCGATAGGTGATGGCCTTGCGCTCCCAGACAAGACCATCTACCTTGCTGAAGCGCATGTTGAGGCCTTCAACGAGAACACGATAGTTGTAGGCAACCAGGGGATAGCCGAAGGCGGTGGGAGGGTCTGCCATCAGTTAACTCGCTTCCATGGTAATCAAATCGGCACGTAGTTCCAAAGTTTCGATGGCAGCATCATTGCTCTTGGCATCGAATGTGGGAGCAGTGAGCTTGGTGGGAAACGCATTCATCACCTTCCAGGAAATCACAGCATCTCCCTTTTCATCGCAAAGGCGAATGAACACATCACGCTTCTCAACTTGATTGGTTTGTACGGTTTGAATCCAACCGTAGAGGGTTTTGATGCTGATGCTTTTGACGAGGCCTTTCTTCAAGGTGATGTTCACATCTGAGCGCTGGCCGGGAAAATGTAACGTGCGTGGCCCTGCCTGCTTGGATGTAGGACTTTCTTTATAGGTACCAACTTCATAGCCAATGGTCAGTCCGGACACCTCGGAAAAGGCAATGGCTTCACTGCCGATCTCAACGCGGTAATTGTAGACTGGTAGTGGGTACTCATTGCGGATGGCTTCAGTTGAGGTGGGCATGGTGTGCGGTAAGATGGGGATGGGACAGGGGAACTTGTTGAGATGTTACTGAGCAAGCTTGTGGCTAAAGCGGAGGATGATGAATTCGGCGGGCCGAACAGCCGCCAGACCAATTTCTACAATCAGACGTCCGTTGAGGATGTCATCTTGCGTCATTGTTTTGTTGAGACCGACGTTAACAAAATAGGCCTCCTCGGCCTTGCTGCCACGCAACGCTCCGCGCTCCCAGAGCGAGTAAAGGTAGCTGTCAATCATTCCTTTGACCTTGAGCCAAGTGGACGTATCGTTCGCTTCAAATACTGCGAAAGACGTTGACTTCTTCACCGACTCTTCAATTGTGATGAACAGGCGTCGCACGGAGATGTAACGCCACTCGTTATCATTTCCAGCCAGGGTTCTCGCCCCCCAAACCAGAGTCCCTTTGCCAGCGAAGCTGCGGATCACATTGACTGATTTCCCCGTGGTGGCATCGATGTTCAACAGGGCTTGCTGTTCATCCGTGACCTGAACGTTGGGGGCGATTACCGCCTGCAGACTCACATTGGCCGGTGCTTTCCAGACCCCACGCTCCCGATCAGTGCTGGTGATCACTCCTGCGATTGCTGGGCTTGGCGGCAGCAGGATCCTCTGTTCGCTGAGCTGTTTCTTGATGGTGTTGTAGGCAGCGGTTTGTGTGGTCGATAACGATTGCAGCGTGGCGGTAGAGACGTTAGCCGCCCCTGCCTTGCTCTTGTTTGCCGCCTTTGTGACATCTTCGCTGGCAGCTGAGCCCTCGGTCGCGGCAGGCAAGCCCGCCACTGTGATGGCACTTTCATCCAGGCGATGGGCGAGGCTGGTGCAGAGGAAGGGGAAATAGAGGGCACCACGGTCGAGATTGGTGTTGCCCAAGGGTTCACGCAGAGCGAGCAGATCGGCTGATGCCAAGCTGTTGGATGCGGATGGCAGCGCATCAAGGAGCACAAAGCGATCTTTCAACTTGGCTGCATGGGACAGCGCGTTTGTACACACGCTGCTGTAATCACCGGAATCCAAAGTGGTGGCTTCAGGGATCAGGATCAACGTAGGTTCATCAAAACGTTCCAGTTCGGCTAAGCCCTTGATGAGCAGCTTGGCCCGCTCTGGAGAGGTCGTAGCGGATGGGACAGAAATGATATAGCAACGACCGCCTCCGTTACGGAAGTAGAGATCAATCGCGTACCAAAGTAGCGACTCAGGCTGGCTGAAGCGATCTGCGGGTTTACCCTTCAGCGTGATCCTTGAAGTTTCGTTTTCTGGGTCATAGGTCACTTCCCATTTGGTTGGTGCTGCGAGGCCAAACTTATCTTCATATTCACGTAGTGAGCTGATTTCAGCGATGACGACCTCCTTCCCAGCTGGATTGGAGGTAGTGCCGATAAACGCTGGAATTGCTGTGGCTACCTCTGCGATTGAGGGCGGCAGTGTCGAGATTTCCTCGACGTAAACTCCAGGCGTTGCGTAAGTGCTTGGTGACATGAGTGCAGATCGAAAGTGTGCGAATGGAAGGCTGGATAGCTAGGTCGAGTGTGGTCAGGCCTGAACAGCCTTAGTTGGATCGAGTCTCCACCAGGGGTGGCGAGCGCAGGTTGAGACTGTGGGGCTGGGGAGTGAACTCGGTTTGCACCGTCTTAATCAGCTTCGGTTGCTCGGCGAACAGCGGACCTGCCATGGTGAGCAAGCGGAACCGATAGAGCACTGCTGGATGCGGCGCAATTCTGAAAGCACTCCAAAGCTCACTCGTCTGTTTAAGTGACTGTGGAGAAAGATCAGCCACAAGTCGACCAATTCCCTCGGGTAGATCTGTATCTTTGCTGGTATCAAAGGAGGGATGATGCTGGAAGAAGCCAATTACGTGGGAGAGCTGATTCCATGCCCGTCCATAGTCCTTATATTTGGCGATGAATAAGAGACCTATTTCGAGATGAAGATCTGGGTAGTGGTTCTCGAGGTTAATGGAGTCTTCGGTGATGATGCGTCGTTGAAAACGGTCT
Source organism: Synechococcaceae cyanobacterium (assembly GCA_046342775.1). Classification (GTDB taxonomy): domain Bacteria; phylum Cyanobacteriota; class Cyanobacteriia; order PCC-6307; family Cyanobiaceae; genus Cyanobium. The sequence continues at coordinate 3,995 of JBKDOR010000238.1, read as the reverse complement.
GCATCTCGAAATTCTCGATCTTCACTCACATCCACCACCAGCAGGCTCACCGTTCCCAAGGACAACACCAATGGATCGAGCTGAGAGCCATCGACCAGTTCCGCCATCGGGCGCGAGCTACCATCCGCGTCGTCTTGATTGACCTTGCGCAGGTGGTCGTCCACTCGCTTACGGATATAGCTGATGGCGGTTCCAATCATGAAAAGTCTACGCAGAATGAGAGGGGAAGGGCCGATGAAGGAGGGAGCTTTGTGGAGCCCCACGGCGTTGGTCAAATCCCATAGAGCGCAGGATCGTCACGAGGGCACTAGAGAGATTGAGATGTCTCTGCGGAATTCAAAAAGCGAAACACGATTGCATGGTGGGATGCATCTCACTTAGGGTTACTGGTAATTTTTTCAGCATGTCTGCTGTTCTGCTTGAGTGGATAAGCGTCAGTCGGACAGCGCCCAAGCGGCTCAATCTCAACTGTATGCACAGGCTCAGGGCCGGTCCAGAAGATTCGTAAATCTTCATCATCAGTTTCTGAAACTCATTCGCGACTTAGCAGCTGATCGCTACGAGTGCCGATGAGTCGGTACTGGGTGGCACTTTCTGAAACTCTGTTTCTCCTATTTCCCTAACACGAAATTAAGAAGTCGATGGTGACTCATCGTGTCCATGACCTCAGTTACTGTGGAATCCCGTCTGTAGGGCTGCGCTTCAGCGTCGGCGCAGCGCACCGGCTCGGGGCCAGCTGGTCGGCTTGCTCAATCCATCCACATCGTCTGTGGTCGCGGCGGCAGAGCCAGTGCAGAGTCGCGCAGAACCCCACTCCACACCACCTCTATTTGATCAATAGGCAGTTCCAGGATGCCTGGTCGCTGACATGTTGTGATCCAGCAAATACACTCCAGCTCACCAGCAAGGTGATCAACGGCCGTCAAGAAGGAGGGAGTCGAGCCGGGAGGGAGCAGACCATGCCGCCACTGAGGCTGATCCCGATCCGGAAGGGGGATGATCTGGCGGTCAGTGTGGGGCAGGGAATCTCACCTGCCCTGGTGTTCCTGCATGGAGCACTGGGCAATCGCTGCAACTGGCGGAGTCAACTGCAATCGACTGAGCGACAGGGCTGGCAGGCGTTGGCCTACGACCTCGGCGGCCATGGCCAATCCAGCGTCTATCGCCGCTACTCGATCGGGCGGCACTGCCGCCTCCTCAGCCGCCTGCCATCGCAGCTCTCCATCAGCGATCCCATCCTCTGCTGTCATCGCTATGAAGTGCCGATCGGGCTGGAGTTGGCGTCCCGCCATCGCGCCACGGGGCTTGTGCTGATCACCGGCGGCACCGATGACCTGGATCCCTGGTGGGAGAGTCCGTTGATGACCTTGATGGCGCTCGGCCTGCGGCATCTCTTTTATCTGCCTGCCCTACAGAGATGGACACAACTGTTAATCAGCAGCTATCGCACCCCGTTGCTTGAACGCTACATTTTGGCGAGCCTAACCCCCACAGACTATCGCAGTTGTAGTGCCTTGGATGTCTGTTGCGGCTATCATCTTTTTTGTCGCCTCAGGCATGCCGAGCAGCGATCTCGGTGTGGCGCGCTCAGCTGAACCAGGCTCACCCATCAGGCTTGAGATAATCGACCAAGCGATCGCCAGAGTCGGCCCGGATTAAAGCGGCCACGATGTCGACCAGAGATATATTGCCTGGGAACACCAGGTAGCGTGGCTCCCAGGTGGGTTTGAATTTTTCTTTGTAGGCATGCAAGCCCTTAAAGTTATAGAAATTGTTGAGATGCTCATCGAGATCATGGAGCACCCTTTCCATACCGGGCCAATGTGGCCCGCTCGCCGACGCCCGAAGCTGCCGAGAGACCGAGATAAAAGCGTTCATAGCCCTTATCTTGGCCGTATTGAAATCAAGAAATAAACAAAAGTCCAACGTGCCATCCTTCATGTCGGCTCGCTGGCGCCTCAGGTCGATCGCGATTGCCTTGGCTGCTGTGGCGGCCACCAGATTGGCAAAGGCGCTGATCCGTCCGTCGGCTGTGCGAACCACGGCCAGCGGAGTCTTCATCACATAGGCCTGCTCAAACCAGCCCACCGACAACTTCTTCTCGGAACTCTTCATTCGTCCGAGCCTTTCATCACTCACCAGTTTCAACTCATCCAGCAAGCCCGGCCTCAACGGTGGCTCGTGAAGGCTGATCTGATGCCCCAGCTTGGTGAGCCGATTGCGTGCTGTGTGCAGATCCTGTCATGATTTCCCAGTGATCGTAAAAGCCTTGAGATTCACCACGGCCTCCTCGCCAATCTTGATGGCCCGAATCCCCAACTGTTCATTGAGCGCCAGCAAAGCAGGCTGTATTTAATAGAAACCAGGTGTCCAGTCATTCAGACAGCAGAGATCCTGAAAGCCTTGAATCAATGCTGCCGCTTCGTGGCTGGGACCAATCGGATCGCCCAGAGCCACAGCACTGCGCCGCTTGGCGACAAAAGCGATCATGCTCTGCCCTGAAGGGCTGAACAGATCGGCTTTATCGCTCAGCAGGGTCATCGGCGCAATCGCGCTCTTCCCGTAAGCGGTGACGATAGCCTTGGCATGCTGATGTTGTACGGTGCTGGCAGGCTCCCCCCGCAGCAACATCGGCCTGAGCAGCATCCAAAAGGCATAGCGAAGATCAATTCCTCATGCCCAGTCAATTGCACCAATAAAGAACCGCGCGAACCGCGTTGTCGCTGCAATGCTTCTATTGTCTTGGGCAAAGAAGATGAGCAACGTTTGTAAGGCTACCCTTGGCAGATCGAGTATCTCACCATCCAGCCGATCCATCAGCAGTACTCCCCTCCGTCCCGTAGGCCAGAGTGAAGATGCCTGACGCCAGCAACGTTGCAGCCCCTTGGGCGATCGATGGCGGATCCGATCTGGCCGTCTAGGCCTTCCGGGTCGCGATCAGCACGGCCAGCACCGCGATGCCCACCATTCCTTCCCCCATATCCAACCTTTTGACAAGATGCAACACAATCGCAAGCGTGAGCAAGCCAACAGTGAACTGCCAGGCAACGCGCTTCCGTCTTCGCAAACCAAAGGCCAGCAACAGCAATCAGAAGCCAGTCAGCGCCGTGAAGAAATGGGCCGAATGGCGCACCTGGATGCGGAAGAGTTCCTCAATCCACAACGCCAAGGAGGGCAGACTGGGCGTGACCGCCGACAGCAGATTGATCACCCCGATGCCGGAATCAAGTGCAGCAACTGCCCTGAGACTCACGGAGCAGGGATTCAATTGCTTCATTGTTATGCGTCGGAGATCGATAACACGTCTAAGGCTATTCATCTGCCTGCTTGGCCAGCGATCACACGAATTTGATTCAATCGGAGCCGCTAGCGTTTCTTTCGCTTAGACCGTCATCATCCAACTTTCCCGTGTCGATCCTGCGGCGCTGAGAGCCCTCGCGAGCCTGGAGGGGCAGTCATCATGCCGGTTGCGACCATCCCGCAACAAGGGCACGAGGATCAAGACCACGGACTCATTAATCCCAGTAGCCCGCTGACCAATCCCCTTGCTCGATGCATCAAGGGAGCCCACCGAGTCCAAGGCGTTCACCGGCACGGACTCAGTAGGCCGCAGCTGATAAAGCGGAGCAGACCCCTGGAGTCTGGACCTGACGCAACAGAGCGCCAATCGTCTGGTTCGGTGCCGAGGCACCGTTGGCAATCGCACTGAAGTAGCGAGGCCCCTCACTGGTCTGGAGGATGCCGCTGATGGCTCGCACCCCCGTGAGGGTGCCGGTCTTTCCATACACCTGCCCGTCCAGACTGGTGCCCTTGAAGAGGTTCCTCAAGGTGCCTCGCTGTCCCACGATCGCCATCGAACCGACGTAGTCGCGGGCATAGGGATGGTTGTCCATCCGCAGCAACAGAGCGGTCAAGAACCGGCTGGTGAGACGGTTGGAGCGATCGAGCCCACTGCCATCCCGTACTTGAACCCCAGCCATCGGCAGACCCTGCTG
>JBKDOR010000237.1:0-69731 GCA_046342775.1 Synechococcaceae cyanobacterium | reverse complement strand
CGAACCGACGTAGTCGCGGGCATAGGGATGGTTGTCCATCCGCAGCAACAGAGCGGTCAAGAACCGGCTGGTGAGACGGTTGGAGCGATCGAGCCCACTGCCATCCCGTACTTGAACCCCAGCCATCGGCAGACCCTGCTGAGTCAGCCAGATGGTCTCCCGCCGCGCGGCCTCGTTGAGATCCCAGGTGTCGGCAGCTTGACGCAGCAACACTTCAGCGGTGAAGTTGTGACTCTCGGTGTTGGCGAGACTCAGCAAGCCATGCATGGTGGTGGAGGGTTCTTCGTGCAGCAGCACCGCATCACCGGGAATCGGCTGGCTGCCGGGCACGAAGCTCAACTGCACCGAGCCCCCCTGACTGCGGAAACTGCGCTGCAGCAGCAGTTGGAGACGCCCGTTGGGATTCATCACCGCGTCGTCTATCGCGTTGCTGGTAATGGCCAGTCGCGTGATCGGCGCGCCGTAGGCCTGATAGCGATCCCCCATTTTCCAACCGGCGGGCCACCAGACCTGGGAGGGCTCTTCGGCCAGTTGCAGTTTCACCAGGCCCGTTGCAGCTCCGCTGCTGCCGCCGGATGACAGCGCCAACTGGGTGAAGCGTTGCAGCTGCGGCAACGCCAGATCCGGGTCGCCCTGACCCGTGAGGCGCAAGGTGCCATCGGGCAGCCGCCACAAGCGGGTGCTGAGGCGATGGTCGGGGCCGAGTCGGTCGAGGGCGAACGCGGTGCTCAGCAGTTTCTGATTCGAAGCGGGCTTGCGCGGCAGGGTGCCGTTGATGTCGGCCAGCAGGCGGCCGCTGCCATCGGCCACGCTGAAGCTCCAGGCCCAGGCTTCCCCGCCGATCACCGAGGCAACCCGTTGCTGCAGGGATGGGCAGCTGATCTGACCCTGCAGCTGGGGAAGCCCCACTGGAGGGGGCGGCGACGGCAGATTGGCCAGCAGCCCGGCAGGGTTCAGAGGCTTGATCGGCGCAATCGCCGGCAGCTGCAAAGCAGGCAGGCCCTGCCTCGCCCCGAGGGAGGGATCAGCGGTGGAACTCGCGTTGGCGGCGCTTGCTGGCGCTGGTAGAGCCGATACAAGCAGCAGCGCCAGGCCGAGAGCTGGAGTCTGGAGAGGGCGGTGTGAGGACGCGTTCATGTCGTCAGCCTCCAAGTTTGAGATCGGTGACCGTGCCGTTAAAGCGGTAGTTGATCCCTTCCAGTTCAACCGGCGCCCCGATCTTGAGGGTCTGGTTGCCGAACACGATTCCTCCGCCATCGGCCACGACACCCTCGCCGACCAGCAGGAAGCGGCCATCGAAGGTGCTGAAGACCTTCTGGTTCGGATCGGGGGCCGACACCAGGCGTCCGTCAGGCGTGAGGATTGACAAGCGGCGCTCCAGGGGCAGCACCTTCGAGACTCGAACCGAGCCATGGGGCTGGTTGCGAATCACCAGGGACACCGTGCCTTGCTCTTCGGCGCTGCGCAGCAGCGTCCGAGGATCGGCGCTGGGAATGCCGCGCACGTCCACCGTGACCGTGACCGATTTGGTGCCGCCGGTGGCACGGGCGACGGCATTGCTGAGCTTGGGGCTCCAGATCACGCCCACCAGGGCCAGCAACACCGCCGCACCAGCTCCCAGATCGATCAAGCTCCAGGAACGGCTGGATGGGTCCGAGGCGGCCATGTCGAAACGCAGGTCGGCGAAGTTTAGTTCTGTCCGCATGGCTGGACCAGCCCGGTGTGGATCAGCTGCGCAGGCCGTCGATCAGGCTGTCGAGGGCGCGCAGATTGGCGCTCAGCGCCGCGCCACCCTGGAGACCCAGGCCTTCGAGTTGCTGCTCCGCATCGGGGCGTTGCTCAAATTCCGCGCAGGGGCGGAAGCCATCGGGATCGAGGCGGTAGAGCTCCCACGGGCCCGGGTGGGCGCGCCTGAGGGCGCGATCGCTCTCCGGGATCAGGGCATAAGCCGCCTGCCACTGCGCCAGAAAGCCGCGGCGACGTTGCCGCGCCACGCTTCCCACCCCCACCGACGCATCGACGAGGGTGGGATTGATCAGCACTGCGGCGCCGTGGTGGTTGCTGCACACCGCTTCCACATCCTCGTACTCCGCCTGGGAGGGGCGCACCAGCAGCAGGAGTCCCTCGCTGGCTCCCTGCTCCTGGCGACGGCGCTGATCGGCGAAACTGGCGATGCAGCTGGCCAGCTCACCCCCATCGCGTCGTGCCAGGGCTGCCGCACCCGCATCCGGAAACAGCAGCCGCAGATCCTTTCCCCCACGGGGCAGCTGATCCGCCAAGCGCAGGGCCACCGGCAGGATCCGCAGACCTTCGAAGCGCAGCTCCAGGGTCCAGCGGCCATTCGGGGCCTCCGCCAACGCGGAGCTGAGCGCCGCCAGCGCTTCCGTTTCAGCGGCACGCAGATCGGCAGGCAACATCCTTCAACACCCGGCGAGCCGCGACCCTAGGGCGCCGAGGCCGTCGCGCCAGCCACTTCCGCTTGCGCCTCCGCCAGGGCCATGGGGAGGCTCGCCAGATCCTCAGGGTTGTTCCAGGGGCCGAGGCTGATGCGCATGCCTGATCCGGCCTCCTCAGGGCTGAAGCCCATGGCCAGCAGCACCGGGCTGGCGGACAGGCCGCCGTTGCCGGAGCAAGCCGAACCGCTGCTGAGCGCAAAGCCACGTCGAGCCATGGCCCGCACCAGCGCCCGGCCCGGGAGGGGCCGACCGGATCGATCGGCGACGAGCACGCTGATGTGATGGGGCAATCGCCTGGCGGCATCGCCTGGCTCGGGGCCCGTGAGTCGCACCCCGGGGATCGCCAGCAACTCCTGCAGAAGTTGGTTCCGCAGGACTTGAAGGGGCTGTGGGCCAACGCCAGCCCGCAGCGGCTGGACCGCCTCGGCCACCGCCGCCGCGAAGCCGGCAATCAGGGGCACAGCCTCCGTGCCGCCGCGTCGGCCGCGCTCCTGGCCCCCACCGCCGATCAGTGGCCGCAGTGGCAGCCCCTGCCGCACCAGCAGCGTCCCGATACCGCGGGGCCCCTGGAGCTTGTGGGCACAGCAACTGAGCAGATCCACCGGCAGATCACGAAACTGAACCAGGCGATGCCCCACCACCTGCACGGCATCCACGTGCAGGGGAACGCCACGGCGTCGGCAGAGCTCGCCAGCCGCCACGATCGGCTGCAGGGCGCCCACTTCGCTCTGACCCCAGATCAGCGACACCAGCCGTGTCGGGGGACCGAGCAACGCGGCCAAGGCCTCCAGCCGCAGCAGGCCAGTTCCGTCGACAGGGACCTCGGCGATCTGCCAGCCCCGCCGCTCAAGGGCTTGGGCCGCCGCCAGGGTGGCTGGATGCTCCACCGCTGAGATCAACAAGCGCCCCGGCTCTTCCCGAGCGGCGACGCCGAGCAGAGCCAGATGAATGGCTTCGCTGGCCCCGGAGCAGAACACCAGCTCGTCGGCGTCGCAACCGAGGTCGCCAGCGAGCCGCTGGCGACTGCGCTCCAGCAGCTCCGCCGCCTCCAGCCCCGGACCATGCAGGCTGGAGGGATTGGCCCAAGCCAGCCGCTGGGCCTCGGCCATGGCCCTGAGGGCCGCTTCGCTGGGCGGGGATGTGGCGCAGGCGTCGACATAGCCCCGGAGCCCAGGGCAGACGGGGGTCGAGGGCACGGCTGGCGAGTCAGCTGGCGCGGCTGGCGCTGTCATGGGCGGCGTTGCGGGCCCTTGAGCGAGCCTCAAGCGATTGGGTGGCCAGAGCCACCAACTCATCGAGCGAGCGATTGGCCAGCAGCGCTTCCACCTGCTCCCGAGCCTCCTTGTTCGGGCAGTTCTCAGGCCGGATGCAGCCCTGGGCGCACGCCGCGGCGCAATCGATCTCGGCGACTGAGGGGGCCGTGGCCGCAGCGCTCGGGTTCGCTGAAGCGACGGGTTGGGCGACAGGTTCGCGTGGAACACCGTCAGCCGACGCGACGTCGCGGCCCGCTGCCGCCCCGGGCGCCGTGTCTGTGACGGGCCAGAGATCCGGTGCCAGCACGCCATCAAAGACCGCCTCGGCGGGACCGCTCATCAGCAGGCGACCACTGACTGGATCCCAGTGCACCTCGAGGCTGCCGCCGGGCAGATCGAGGCGGGCCCGGGCGTCGCAGAGGCCGAGGCTGTGGCACACCACCAGGGTGGCGCAAGCGCCGGTGCCGCAAGCCAGCGTGGCGCCGGCGCCTCGCTCCCATACCCGCATCACCAGATGATCGGGACCCAGAACCTGAACGAAGTGAACGTTGGTGCGCGCCGGGAAGGCCGGATGGGTTTCGAAGGCCGGTCCGAACTGCTCCAGATCCACAGCCCCCACATCGTTGACGGGGATGACGACATGGGGATTGCCCATGCCGGCGGCGGCTACCGCGAAGCGATGACCCAGCACCTCCAGTTCGCCTTCCGGCACGCCATTGCCTCCAGCGGGCAGGGTGGTGGGAACGGCTTCAGGCGCGAGCAGTGGTTGCCCCATATCGACGCGAAATGTTCCATCGGCCAACAGCTCCGGCACGATCAGGCCCGCGAGCGTCTCCACCGTCCAGCGGCGTCCAGGGGCATCTCCGTCGCTGTCGGCCAGGAAGCGGGCCAGGCAACGGATGCCATTGCCGCACATCTCCGGTTCGCTGCCATCAGCGTTGAAGATGCGCATGCGCACATCGCCCTGCCCCTGCGCTGGCAGCACCAGGATCAGGCCATCCGCGCCGACCCCGAAGCGTCGGTCGCACAACAGGCGGATCCGGTCGCTGTCAAGCAGCCGTCCAAGTTCCTCGGCCGCCTCTAGGCTGCGCCCGTCCAGCAACAGGAAATCGTTGCCGAGCCCCTGAATCTTGCTGAATGGGAGCATCCTGTCCTCTGGCCTGAGGCCCCGATCCTATGAAGGAGTTCTTCGACCGGCGCAGCTCCGGGCTCAATACCAGCCTGCCGAGCTTCCGCTTGCTCCAGGAGCTGATCCGTTCTGGAAGTGTGGTGAGCCTGATCACCTCCACGGGTCAGAGCTACGAGGGCCAGCTCAAATGGCAGGACGACAACTTTTTTGCTCTTCAGCAGGGTGGCGGCTCCGAACTTGTCTTGATCAGCCGTTTCAGCGTTGCGGTGATCCGCACCCTGGGCTGATCAATCTTGGTGTTGGCAGGTCTGTGGCACGATCGCCGCATCCCCTGACCCAGTCACGCCGCCCGTGTCGGACCTGTCCCGCTACCAGCCCGAAGCGATCGAACAACGCTGGCAGGCGCACTGGGAGCGGTTGGACCTGGAGCGGACCCCTGATCTCCACGAACCGGGTGGGGAACCCTTCTACGCGCTCTCGATGTTTCCCTATCCGTCGGGAAGCCTGCACATGGGCCATGTTCGCAATTACGTCATCACCGACGTCGTCGCCCGAGTGCAGCGGATGCGTGGTCGCCGTGTGCTGCACCCGATGGGCTGGGATGCCTTCGGCTTGCCGGCCGAGAACGCGGCGATCGAGCGCGGCTGTGATCCCGGGGATTGGACCGAAACCAACATTGCCCAGATGCGCGCCCAGCTGCGCCGCCTGGGGCTTTCGATCGATTGGAATCGGGAGTTGGCCACCTGCCAGCCCAGCTACTACCGCTGGACCCAGTGGCTGTTTCTGCAATTTCTTGACGCTGGGCTGGCCTATCGACGCGAAGCCACGGTGAACTGGGATCCGGTGGACCAGACCGTGCTGGCCAACGAGCAAGTGGATGGCGAAGGCCGGTCATGGCGATCCGGCGCCCTGGTGGAAAAGCGACGCCTGCGCCAGTGGTTCCTGGCGATCACCCGCTACGCGGATCAGCTGCTGGATGATCTGCCCAGCCTGGAGGGATGGCCGGAGCGGGTGCGCACCATGCAGGCCAACTGGATCGGCCGCAGCCAGGGAGCCGAGATCCACTTCCCCTTGGTGGGCTCCAGCGCGCCAAGCTCCGAGGTGCGCATCACGGTGTTCACCACCCGACCCGACACGCTCTACGGCGTGTCGTATCTCGTCCTGGCACCTGAGCATCCCCTGGTCGAGAGCCTGACGACTCCGGCACAACGCGATGCGGTGGCGGCCTTCCAGGCCTGGGTGAGTCGCCAGAGCGAGCAGGAACGCACCGCCGAAGACCGGCCCAAACGGGGTGTGGCGCTTGGGTCCTCGGTGCGCCACCCAGCCAGCGGCGAGGAGCTGCCGGTATGGATCGCTGATTACGTGCTCGCTGACTACGGCAGCGGCGCGGTGATGGGGGTTCCCGCCCACGATCTACGCGATTTTCAGTTCGCCCGCCGCTACGAACTGCCGGTCAAGCCCGTGATCATTCCCGAAGGCAGCGATCCGCACAACTTCGAAGGTGAGCCGTTCACAGGTGGCGGCGTGTTGATCCACTCCGGTCCCTATGACGGTTTGACCACCTCAGCAGCGCGCAGTGGCATCATCGCCGCCGCCGAGCAAGAGGGCTGGGGTGTGGGCAAGGTGGCCTACAAGTTGCGCGATTGGCTGATTTCGCGACAGCGCTATTGGGGATGCCCAATCCCCGTGGTCCATTGTCCGCACTGCGGTGTGGTACCTGTACCGGAGGCTGATTTGCCAGTGCAGCTGCCCCGACAGGTGACTCTGGCCGGACGAGGCGGGTCGCCATTGAACAACCTGGCCGAGTGGAAACAGGTGGCCTGCCCGCACTGCGGCGGCGAGGCCGAGAGGGAAACCGATACCATGGATACATTCATGTGTTCATCCTGGTACTTCTTGCGTTATTGCGATTCCAGCAACTCTGAACAAGCGTTCAGTCGTGAGCAGGTGGATCGTTGGATGCCGGTGGATCAATACGTGGGCGGCATTGAACATGCGATTCTTCATCTCTTGTACTCTCGATTTTTTACGAAGGTGCTGCGCGATCGCGGTTTGCTGGGCTTTGACGAGCCTTTTGCCCGCCTTTTAACCCAGGGAATGGTGCAAGGAGTCACCTACCGCAATCCGACCACTGGCAAGTACATTCCGCCAGCAGAGATTGGCGACCCAGTCGATCCCCGTGATCCAACGAGCGGCGAAGTATTGGAGATGAGTTACGATAAAATGTCGAAATCAAAATACAACGGCGTCGATCCGGCTACGGTCATTGATCGCTATGGAGCGGATACGGCAAGAATGTTCATCCTGTTCAAGGCGCCGCCGGAAAAAGATCTTGAGTGGGACGACGCGGATGTGGAAGGGCAATATCGTTTCCTGCAACGGATTGTCCGCCTTGTGGATTCCGCCAAAAGCCGTGGGTTATCCCTACCAGTCTGCGATCCCCCGGCGATTCAAGAGGTTCCAGCCGTCGGGAGCGACCAGGAGCGCCAACTGCGCCGCTCTGTCCACACGGCGATTGAGGCCGTTTCCGCTGATCTCACCGGCGACTATCAGTTCAACACCGCCGTGTCGGAGCTGATGAAGCTCAGCAATGCCATGGCTGCGCTTCTGGAACAGGTTTCGGCCCCAGTGGCGCAGGAGGCGTTGCGGGTTCTGCTGCTGTTGCTGGCTCCCTTCGCGCCCCACCTGGCCGAGGAGCTTTGGCAGCAGCTCGGGGCCAATCCCAGCGAGGCGGGCAGCATTCATCAACAATCCTGGCCGCGCCTCGACCCAGCCGCCCTGGTGCGGGACACGGTCACGGTGGTGATTCAGGTCAAAGGCAAGGTGCGGGGCAGCCTTGAGGTTGCCGCTGACCACACCGCCGCCGACCTCGAACAACTGGCCCTCCAGAGTGAAGTGGCCAGCCGCTGGTTGGAAGGTAGGCCGCCCAGCCGTGTGATTGTCGTACCAGGCAAGCTGGTAAACCTCGTCCCCTAAGACACGCTAAGGGATGTTCACCCTCTGAAAGCGCAGTTGTGCTGGAACAGACCAATCGCCTTCCACGACATAGCCTCGTGGATTCGCATTGAGATGGCGTAAGATCCAAAACACGGGTTCAGGACTCTCAAGCTTCAGGTCTGCAGCAATCTGCTCCAAGGCGCGTTGCTGTCCGTCGGCCATTAAGTCGTCCAGATGTTGTTGCACCTCAAGCACAGCCGCCGCCGCCTTCTTGCCAGCTTCCACCCCCGGCTGATGGTACGCGTTGACATTGATCAGTTCTCCGTAAAGTCCAACAGCGCGTTCGAACAAGGCGATCAAGGCGCCGAGGCTACGGGCGTCAAAGCGACGCAGGGTAATGGTGAGATTTTGGCGCCCGCCTTCGCTGAGCGCTGAGCGCGTACCCTGCAAAAAACCCTCCAGGAAGTCGCCGGGGTTCTCTCCGCCAATAGCCGAGATATCCTCAGGGTCTTCAAGCACCTCGATAAAGGTGACGAAGAAATTGTCAAGACCGTCTCGCAACTGCTGCACATAGGCATGTTGATCGGTGGACCCCTTGTTGCCATACACTGCGAGGCCTTGATGGACCACCTCCCCTTGGCGATCAAGTCGCTTGCCCAGGGATTCCATCACCAATTGCTGGAGATAGCGACTGAACACCTCCAGACGATCGCGATACGGCAGAACGACCATGTCCCGACGGCCGCGCCCCTCTCCGGCCACGTACCAGGCAACCGCCAGCAGGGCAGCAGGATTGTTGGACAAATCGGCAGCACGGGTCAGAACATCCATGGCGGCAGCCCCGTGCAAAAAGGCGTGCATGTCCGCGCCGATCAGCACCCCCGGCAGCAATCCCACCGCGCTGGTGATGCTGGTTCGGCCACCGACCCAATCGAACATGTCGAAGCGGGCGAGCCAATTGTCGGCCTCCGCCTGTTGATCCAGGCGGCTGCCCAGCATGGTCACCGCCACAGCCTGACCAGGCCAACCTCCACCCTGGGCTTCCAGTCGCGCCCGCGCCTGGGTCATGCCCAGATGGGGTTCAGGCGTGCCGCCCGACTTGCTGACCACGATCACCAGCGTGGTCGCCAGTCGAGGCGCAAGCGCCGCCAGCGTGCGGCTGATGCCATCCGGGTCGACGTTGTCGAGAAAGTGAAAGGGCAGGCCGGTTCCGAGCTGTTGCAGCGCACGCACCATCAGCAGGGGCCCGAGGCCGCTACCCCCGATGCCGATCCACAACACATCGGAGAAGGCCTCTCCGCTGGGCGTGCGGGTGCTGCCGTCGAGGATGCCAGCGCCGAACGCGGCAATCCGGTCGATCTCGTTGCGGATATGGCCCGCTGTCTTGGGGTCGGGGGCCAGGGAGGGGTCGCGCAGCCAGTAATGGCCAACCTGCCGTTGCTCATCGGCATTGGCGATGCTGCCCCCCTCAAGCGCGGCCATGGCCGCGTGGGCGCGACTGAAGGGTTCTCGCAGGGCCTCAAGATCCTGTTGGCTGACGCCCATGCGACTGATGTCGAGCCAGATCCCCAGGCCGCCGTCGTACCAAAGGAGTTGTTGGAAGCGCTGCCACAGAGCGGCAGGGTCGCTTCCTTGAAGCGGTGGGAGGGTGTTCATGGCTGCCAAGGAGCCTGAGGCGTCTGTGAACGCAAGGTCAGGGTATCCCGTCGGGGTTGGCAAAGCCGCCAGTGGGGCTGTGAGGGGACAGCCCGGACGCCGGAGCCCAGGGCTGGACGAAAGTCAAGAAACCGTTGAAAATATGAAGGACCCGGCAAACTGGCAACCCACACCATGCGATTTTCCTGGATCCGCGCCATGCGTGCCGGGATTCGCCGCTTACTTCCGGCTGAGAGCTTGCGGCAGGCGCTGGCAAGGACAAATCCAGATTTTCTCGCTTCCCCCTCTCCCAGGCTGCTGCCAGTGCTTCTCGCACTTGCCTGCGCCCCATCCCTTAGTTCCTGGCTGCCCCTGAGAACGGCATTGGAGCCCAGCCAACCAGAGCTGCCTGGCGCCGTCGCCCCCGACAGCTATCAAAACCCTGGTCTGACCTCCGAGGGGCAGAGGCCAGATCCGATCGATTTCAGCGCGGCTGAACTCAGAGAGCTGAATCGACGCTTCGGTGTGCACGGACCGCAACCACGCCTCGCTCAGCTGTTCACCGAGGGGCTTGATCAACTGAAGCCGCTGCGTGCCATGACGCTGCGCCGGATTGAAGAGCTGCGCCCGATCATCCTCAGCGAGAGCCGTCGCCGTCGGATCAATCCGATGCTGGTCGCTGCCGTGCTTTTCGATGAGATGCAGCATGCCAAGCCGGGGGAAGACACGCCGCTGGCCCTTAAGTCCGGGTTGTTCAAAACCCATGGTCCGGCCCAGCTCAGCCTGGAGGAAATGGTGAAGCAGGGGCTTCTCTCAGCTGACGCAAGTCGTGAAGAGCAGGAGGAGGCTCGCCAGCGCCTGGTGGACCCCGAGCAAAACGTGCGTTTGCTGGTGGGCGTGTTCAGCCGCTTCATCCGCGAGCTGGACTTACCGGCAGACCATGTACCGATGGCGAGCCGCTCCCCGCGTGACGCCAAGATTCTGGCCACACTCGCCTACCTGCACAATGGCAAGCTCGATTATCCCGGACGCATTCTCCGCTACATGCAAGATCCCGAATTGCATGCCCTGATTTATTCTACCAAGCGACCTCAACCCGAACCGATGATCTAAGCAGGTTGGCCCTCCTGCTAGGAGGCCGTCCGGCAGTGACTTGCAATGTTAGCCAATAGGGCGACTGGCTTAGATGCTGATTCGGAGATGACTGATTGGCTGGTCAAAGATGCAACCCACCGCCTCTGATCGTCTGCTCGAACAGATCAATCTCTTGGTTCGGTTCCCTGCGCTCCTGAAAAGTCAGCCTCAGCTGCTCTGACACAGGAGACCAAGAGCCCGGAAACGGATGGCCAGTTCGCTCCAGTCGAGGCTGCGAGGGTCTGATCTCTCACCACCAAGATCAACGTGGCGATGGGTCGTGATGTGTTCGACAGGAATCGCAAATGTTCGCATCCAATGGGTAAGCTCAATCGCCATCGTGTCGTACTGGGACTGGGTATAGCCGCTGTGTTCAGAGGCATCATTCTCCCCATCCTCAGGTGTTTCCAGGCTGAGGTGAAGCGCAAAGTTGTTGATGGATCCGCCCACCTTAGGATTGGTTACCACCCACTGATTGTTGAAGGCAGAATAGCCTGCTCCAAACGCCCTTAACCGGGGATCCACCACACGGACCAACTCACCATCCAATCCGATTAATGAATGGTAGCTCACCTGATCTGCATCGTCGGCATGGGGTGTGGTGAATGTGTTGAGTGCTGAACTCAGCCCGTAGACTGTTTCATGCAGAACAATGACCCTGGGAGTGGGGTCTACAGGAGTTCCGAACGCATCGAGGCGATAACGCTCGCCATAGTTGCTGGGATCGATGCGGCGTAGCGGGGTGTTGGAGTGGATGCGCGATTGCAGCCGCAACAAACGTACCTGCACGGAGCGATCCAAGGCTGGGCACTGGCGGCGCAATGGCGAAACCCAGCCGGCTTGACGGGGCGGGGGAGGCGGTGCGACCGGCTCGGGCTCCGTGCTGCGCTGGCTACTCGTCTGCATCAGCAAATCGAGCACGTTGTTGCTATCCGTCGGGCGCTGGGATTGCATCCAAGGCAGACCACGCAGCAACGCTGCGCCGGTCAAGGCGAGCAGAACCGCTGCCGCCAGGGATAACAGGAGAGGTCTGGAATGCTCCGTCATGGCTCGCCTTCCAGATTCATCCAGCGCTGCCGCCGCTGGATCACCTGCTGGTCGGCGCTGGGGTCTTTGCTGAGGGTCCAGCGTTCGATGGCAGCCTCCGCCAGCCTCAAGATCGTGCGCCGCACGTTGCCATCACGACAGAACAGGATCTCGAGTTGCGCATGCAAGGGCTTACCTGATTCACTCAATCCGAGGTAGGGATTTAAATCATCGGGATGGCGGATCCGATTGCCGTCGACCGCCAGTAGTTCATCGCCCACCTGGAGCCCCGCTTGGGCAGCAGGGCCATGCCGCACGACCCTGCGCAAATGCAATCCGGTTCGGTCTGGAGCCTCCAAGCCCCAGCCCGCAGTGGCGATGCTTGCCATCTGAGGTTGGAGGCGCAGGCCGATCTGCCTCAGATAATTGTGCACATCCGGATCCTCCGTTTCGCTCAGCCATGCAGGCAGCAGCTGTTCAAGATCGGCAGAAACTGAACTGAAGGCATCAATCAGATCGTGTTCCTGATAGCCACGTTGCTGGACCCCAAACCGCAGCCAGAGGTTTTGCAGCACATGGGCAAGGCAGGCGCCGCGGCGACGACAATGCAGATCCAGAATCAAGGCAATGACGTGTCCCTTAAGATAATAACTAATCTGGCTGTCCGCCGACCAGGCGTCTTGGCGGTAAAGCTTGACCCAAGCTTCCTCGCTGCTGTCTCTCAGACTCTGGACTGAACGCCCTGGGGTGAGGAGGTAGCGACTGAGATCGGCGCCAAGATCCTCCAGTAGCTCATCCTCGCTACTCAGGCCTGCACAAACAGGTAACAGCTGATCGTAATAACTGGTTACCCCCTCGGCGAACCAAAGGGTTGGAATGATGCAGGCGGACGAATAATCGTATGGGGTCAGTTCGGCTGGACGTAACCGACGCACATTCCATTGATGGAGATACTCATGGGCAACCAGCTGCAGCAAATGTCGCCGCCCTTCTGGTTGTCTCAGGGCACGGCGGCCATACATCAAGACAGAGGCACAATCGTGCTCCAAGCCTCCAAAGCCGTGCTCCCGCAGATGCAGGATGAAGAGATAGTGCTCTGCTGCGGGCCTGGCTACTCCCATCAGGCGGCAGCAGGCGAGGCAGAGGCGACTGACATCCGCGAGCCAGCCACCATCCAGCTGTGGAAGATCCCCCCCCCAGCTCACCCAGCGATGGGGCACACCGGCCACCGAGAAGCTGTGGCATGGATGGGGACCCGCCTCCATCGGGCTATCGACGAGTTGATCGAAATCCTGGGCCCACCAGATGTTGGGCCCCACTTCCGGCAACGGCACAAACCCTTTCCATCCGGCCGGCAACTCCAGGCTCAGCCGCAGCGGGCTCCAGCGACGTTCCGCCACAAGCAGGACGACAGCGGCCAGGGCCAGAAAGCCATGATCCGTATCCAGGTGGCATGTTCGAACGCTCAGATCGGTCGCCAGGATCGAATATCGGACTCGCAGCCGCTCCGACGAGGGCAGCGTCATGGACCAACTAGCGACATCCGTACGATGCGTTTGCACACGCTGGCCTAGCTGGTCAACCTCCAGCCCCTCGAGATGGCGGACATAGTCCCGGATCAAATAAGAGCCTGGCGTCCAGCCCGGCAAGGTCAGTTGGACGTGGGCTGAGGTGGGGGTGAAGTCAAGCGTCACGCCCACCAGATGGTGAGCGGGCTGGCGGAGATCAAGGCTGACTTCGATCGTTTCAGCCGCTTGTGGACTGCAGACCTCAGGCACTGAGATGAATTTCGGCCTGTGGGAGCTGGGATGCCGCATCTGCAAGGGCCTGATGGGCTGCGTAGGCGCGGGTGACTTTGCCGAGGAGGGCTTGGAGCCCGGGCTGCCGGCTCAGCCGCTGCAGATCTCCGATCAGAGCGAGACGACCATCGCTGCCCAGGCGCCAACCGATCCCAAGATCTGGCTCCAGGTTCAAGGCCACATCCACCTGAACAGACTCCCCGGCAAACCCCTCAAGCCTCTGGTGGAGAAGAGGACTGAAGCCCAGGCTGCGCAGGCAGGCGGCAAGAACCTGCGCGTCGCGCAGAACGGTTGGCAGGATGGAGAAATGGGACATGGATGGCGATGCCCGCTTCCGATGACGCTAGCCAGACCCACCACGCCGTCCAGTGGCCATGGCCACAGATCTGGCCGGTCAGACAGGAGCGCCTGCGGCTTGGGGTGATGGCATCCGGCGAAGGCACGAACTTCGAGGCGTTGGTGCGGGCCTGCAGCCAGGGTCCCTTGCGGGCCGATGTCGTCCAGTTGGCGGTCAATAACCCGGGCTGCGGCGCCGAGCGTCGCGCCGCGCGCCTGGGTGTGGCCTGCGCCTGCCTGGATCATCGCCTTCACCCCACCAGGGAATCCCTGGACCTGGCGCTGATCGACCTGTTTCGCGACAAAGCGGTTGACATCATCGTGCTGGCGGGCTGGATGCGGATCGTCACCCGCGCACTGATCGGCGCTTTCCCTGGACGCCTGGTCAACATTCACCCCTCGCTCCTGCCCAGCTTCCGCGGCCTCAACGCGGTGGGGCAGGCCTTGGCCAGTGGCGTCACCATCAGCGGCTGCACGGCCCATCTGGTGGCTGAAGAGGTGGACGCTGGACCGATCCTGGTGCAGGCAGCCGTTCCCGTGCATGCCGATGACGACCTCGCCAGTTTGCAGCGCCGAATCCAGCACCAGGAGCACAGGGTTCTGCCCTTGGCGGTGGCTTTGGCCGCAGATCGACTGGACCGAGTCCCGATGGCGTGAGTGTCCCGGCCGGCCGATCCCCCCATGGGGTTCAGGGATAAAACGGCAACAAGGGCAAACCCGTCCCCGCATCCAGGCCCAGCATCAAATTCAGGCATTGCACCCCTTGTCCTGCCTGGCCCTTGATCAGATTGTCGATCGCGCTCATCAAGATCAGTTGGCCGCTGCGAGGATCAACCTGGACCGACAACAGGGCCCGGTTGGTCTGACGGACCCACTTGGTGGAGGGGTAGGTGCCGACCGGCAGCACCACCACCCCGGGTTGATGGCGATAGGCCGCCTGCAGCAGGGTTGTGCAGTCTTCGGCGGTCAGGCCTGGATCCCGCAGCCTGGCGTACACCGTGGCCAGTAGACCGCGCACCATCGGCACAAGATGGGGGGTGAACTGCAGCTGGATGCCGCATCCTGAGGCTTCGCTGGCGGCTTGTTCGATCTCACTGGTGTGCCGGTGCCCCACCACTCCGTAAGGAGCGATCGCTTCAGCGGCCTCCGCTAACAGCAGGTGTTCACGAGCCATTCGCCCCCCTCCCGAGGTTCCGGTTTTGGCATCGACGACGATTCCATTGGTTTCGATCAGTCCCTGCTTCAGAAACGGCAGCAGCGGCAGCAGGCTGGCCGTGGGGAAACAGCCTGGCGCCGCCACCAAGCGAGCCGTGCGAATGCGTTCCTCCTGCCACTCCACCAGTCCGTAAACGGCCTCTTGGCACAGGTCCCCATCCTGTCGCGGGTGTTTCACCGCCTCCTCGGCGTACACCTCCTGCCAGCGCTCCAGGGAGCGATAGCGATAGTCCGCCGAGAGGTCCACCACCCGCACACCCCGGCTGAGGAGCTCTGGCACCAGGCTGGAAGCCAAGCCATTGGGCAGGCTGAGCACGGCCAGATCAGCGGCCGCGGCGATCGCCGCGGGGTCGGGCGGTTGCACCTCAGGGTCGCCGCCCAGGGGGAGGAAGGGCACCAGTTCACTCCAGCGCTTGCCGCTGCTGCGCTCCCCCCCAAGGAAGCTCACCTCCATGGCAGGGTGCCCTTGCAGCAATCTCAAGGTCTGAAGGCCGCCGTAGCCGCTGGCTCCGATCACGGCGACCCGATGGCTGGCCATGGCTTGTCCACGAGGAAGGGGGATCGTAATGGTCGCCGCCAAGGCCAAAAATGGAGCCACCCCGAGCTGATCCATTGATTCCTCCCAGTGAGTCCAGAACCCTTGGCCTCCCCAGCCCGGATCAGCAAGGGCCGAAGGCGGCGATGCGCTTCGACGCCATCCCTGATGCCCTGGCCGCGATTCGCAATGGCGACTGCGTCGTCGTCGTGGATGACGAGAACAGGGAGAACGAGGGGGATCTGATTTGTGCCGGCCAGTTCGCCACGCCGCAGCAGATCAACTTCATGGCCACCGAAGCCCGCGGTCTGATCTGCTTGGCCATGGAGGGGCAACGCCTTGATGCCCTTGATCTGCCGTTGATGGTGGATCGCAACACAGACAACAACCAGACAGCCTTCACCGTGAGCGTGGATGCCGGTCCGGAACACGGGGTCACGACCGGGATCTCGGCCGAAGACCGGGCACGGACCATCCAGGTGGCCATGCATCCGCGCAGCCGTCCCGGCGACCTGCGCCGCCCCGGCCACATCTTCCCCCTCAGGGCCAGGGATGGTGGTGTCTTGAAACGGGCCGGGCATACGGAAGCTGCGGTTGATCTAGCCCGTATGGCGGGCCTCTATCCCGCTGGCGTGATCTGTGAGATTCAAAATCGAGATGGCTCCATGGCTCGGTTACCCGAGTTGGTGGCCTATGCCCGTGCCCATGGTCTCTGCCTGATCTCGATCGCCGATCTGATCCGCTACCGCCTCCAAACTGAGCGTTTTGTTCTAAGGCAAGCGGAGGCGGTGATGCCCAGCGCCTTTGGTTCCTTTCGCGCCATCGGCTATCGCAATCAGCTCGATGGCGGGGAGCATGTGGCGATCGTCAAGGGTCAGCCGGAGGCCGCGAAGGGCCCGGTATTGGTGCGGGTCCATTCGGAGTGTCTAACCGGGGATGCCTTCGGTTCGCTGCGCTGCGACTGCCGTCCCCAGCTGGAAGCGGCCCTGCGCATGATCGAGGCGGCGGGCGAGGGGGTTGTGGTCTATCTGCGCCAGGAGGGCCGGGGCATCGGCCTGATCAACAAGTTACGGGCCTATGCACTTCAGGATCGCGGACTGGACACGGTGGAGGCCAATGAACGCCTTGGTTTTCCGGCGGATCTGCGCAACTACGGCGTGGGGGCTCAGATCCTCAGTGACCTCGGCATCCAGAGGCTCAGGTTGATCACAAACAACCCACGCAAGATTGCCGGGCTTGGCGGCTACGGGCTCCAGGTCGAAGACCGGGTGCCTCTGGTGATGGATCCCGGCAGCCACAACGCGCACTACCTACGGGTCAAGCAAACCAAGCTGGGTCACCTGTTGGGATCAGGGTTGGAGGGGGATGTGGAGGCTGCCGAGCTGTGCGGACTGACCGCCGTGGTCGGCTGGCATGGCAGCGGTGATGCCGAGTTCGTGATCCGCAAGCTGGAGGCCCTGCGGGAACAGGTGCGGAACTCAGGGCTGCTGCTGGAGCGTGAAACCGACCCGCGCCTGCTCGCGTTGCTGGATCAACCGGAACTCACCTTGCTGCTGGCCGCCGACCGCGGTCAGGAGTTGAAGGCCCGCGATCTGGCGGATCTGCTCAGGAGCCTGGCGGGGTGGGAAGGATCCCAGCGGGTCAGCCTGCTGTTGGCGCCCGATGCCAAGCGCGTCAGCCACCCGAGCTCTGCGGTCCAGGCGGAGTATCGCGAACTCAGCGATCTGTCACCCGCCCGCGACGCGACCAGTTGTCCACGCCTCGATCTCCGACCTGGCGGTTTCATGATCTGGTCCAGCTCAACATCCCCGCATTGAGTTCCGCCAGGCAGGTCGAATTGACAGCCTGGGCTGTCAGGAAAGTGGCCGGTTGCCTGGCGATCCCAGCAGGGGCCGATGCAGTTCCTGGCTCGGTGAGCGTCCTGCGACCGACAACAACTGCAGCGGTGCGGGCGGGCGAGCGACCCCTCAGTCCTGAATCGTCACCCGTTGGATGACGCTGCCGTTGTGCAGCTTCAACACCACATCCAGATCGCCCGTTTGGCCGAACACCGTGTGCACACCGTCGAGATGGGGCTGGGCTCCATGGCAGATGAAGAACTGGCTGCCGCCGGTGTTGCGCCCCGCGTGGGCCATGGAGAGGCTCCCAGCCGTGTGCTTGCGGCTGTTGATCTCACAGGGAATGGTGTAACCGGGTCCGCCGGTGCCGGCGGGTCGTGACGATCCCGGACGGCTGTTGGGGCAACCTCCCTGGGCCATGAAGCCATCGATGACGCGATGAAAAGCCAGACCGTCGTAGAAACCATCCTTGGCCAGCTTCACGAAGTTGGCGACCGTCCCGGGGGCATCCTGATCGAAGAGCTCCAGGTTGATGCTGCCCGCATCGGTCTCCATCACGGCCTTGGTCATTGCCTAACTGGCGAGGTGTCGGGATTCTGCCAGGACAACGCTCCAGCCCCTGGGTTAGGACTGATCGGACCAGTGCGCCCATCGAAGCCATGACCCGTCAGCCGATTCCCCCTGATCTCAGCAAGGCGCGCGTGGGTGTGCTCGGGGGCAGTGGGCTGTACAGCATGGAGGGGCTGGAACAGGTGGAGGAAGTGGCGATCGAGACGCCCTACGGCTCTCCTTCGGACAGTTTGCGCATCGGTCGATTGGGGGATCTGGAGGTGGTGTTCCTCGCTCGTCATGGACGCCACCACACCCACAGTCCGAGTGAGGTGCCTTACCGCGCCAACGTCTGGGCCTTGCGCTCCCTTGGTGTCCGCTGGATTCTTTCGGTTTCGGCCGTGGGATCCCTGCAGGAATCCATGCGGCCTCTGGACATGGTCGTGCCTGATCAGTTCATCGATCGCACCCGAGAGCGTCCCCTCACCTTTTTCGGAGAGGGAGCCGTGGCCCACGTGACGGCGGCAGATCCGTTCTGCCCAGTGCTGAGCCGCATCCTGGCTGATGTGGGCGACAGCCTGATGCCTGATGGACGCCAGCTGCACCGCGGCGGCACCTACCTCTGCATGGAGGGTCCCGCGTTTTCGACGCGCGCCGAATCGGAGCTTTATCGCAGTTGGGGCTGCTCGGTGATTGGCATGACCAATCACACCGAAGCCCGCCTGGCCCGGGAGGCCGAGATCGCTTACGCCACCCTGGCGATGGTGACAGATTACGACTGCTGGCACAGCGACCACGCCGCAGTGACCGTGGACATGGTGCTGGCCAATCTGCAAGCCAACGCGTTGCTGGCCCAGAGCATTGTGCGATTGGCCGCCGAACGGCTTGCTGCCCTCAAGCCGGCCAGCCCCAGCCATCAGGCCCTGCGCCATGCCTTGATCACCCCCGCGGCGGCTGTACCCGCCGCGACGCGGCGCCGCATCGACCTCTTCACCGCGCCCTACTGGGGATCCTTTGACGAAACCTCCGTTTCGGCGCCAGCCTGAACGCCGCTCCCTGAGCGTGCCAACGATCATGCAGCAGTGGGAATACCAGGTGATCCACCTGAATGTGGACAGCCCAACTCCGACCAAAGAGGGAGGCCCACCAGCGCCGGAGGCGCCGCCGTCCACACCCCCCTTCACCAAGACCTACCTCGAACAGGAATTCCCGAGACATTACGGGCCGCAGCAACCCCCCGGCACTCCGGCATCGACCTCGGCTCCGCAGCCCCAGCACCCCGCCGTGCAGCTGCAGGGATTCATGAACACCCACGGCCTGCAGGGTTGGGAGTTGCTGGGGATTTTCCCTCTGGGGAGCTTGTTGATGATGATCTTCAGGCGCCCGCTTCAGCCGCAGGCTGGCCCTGCCCCACAGGCGGTCCATCCCACCGGGCCTCAGATCGCTGCCAGAGCTGTGCCAACCACGCAACATCTGACTGATGCGGTGTCGTTGCAAGCCATTCTCGATCGGTTGGTGGCTCTCGAACACCGTCTCGCCAAGGCACCACCAGATCGCGGGCCGGCCCCTGAGGCCCCGCAAGATCCCTCGACCACACCAGCGGTGCCCCAGGAACGACGGCCACGGTCGACCGGTTCCGCCTGGATCCTGTCGGAAGAACGCTTGCGGGATCTGTCGGGCCATCCGGTCTGTTCCACGGCGCAGGCGTCCCGAAGCCTGGGCTTCCGCTCACCCGCCAGCCTGCTCAACCCAGCGGCCCTGCATGGTTACCCCATTGGCCTCGTGCGGGTGGGCCCCAATGGCAAGGCCGCCGTGTATCAAGGGATAGCCCCCAACCAGCAGGGTGGCAGGGATGTGCGCCTCTGGCTGGTTCTGGACAGCCAGTTGCTTCCATCAGCGCCGCGCTGACTGCACCTGGCGAGGCCTGAGTGGTCAACCCTGGCTGGGGCCGGCTGGGGCCAGAGCAGCGAGAGCCTGTCGTAACGAAGGCCCATGGTTGGTGAGGATCGCCTCAGCCTGCTGGGCACCCACGCCGGTGATCGCCATCAACAAGGCCTGCTTCACCGAACCTCCCGCTTGATCGAGCAGGTTGGCGGCCTGGTCCCGGGGAACGTCGGCCAGGTCCCGCAGAATTCTCCAGGCTCGATCCTCCAGCTTGGCGTTGGTGACAGCCACATCCACCATGCGGTTGCCGTGCACCTTCCCCAGCCGGACCATCACGCCGGTGGAAAGGATGTTAAGCGCCATCTTGGTCGCGGTGCCAGCCTTGAGGCGTGTGGAACCGGTCAACAGCTCAGGCCCTGTGAGCAGGCGAATATCGATGTCACAGGGCATCGCAGCTTGATCCTTGGGAACGCAGGCCAGGGCGATGGCCAGGGCCCCCAGGCCACAGGCATGTTCAAGCCCCCCCAACACATAGGGGGTGGTGCCGCCAGCCGCGATGCCCACCAGAGCGTCGGCGGCCCTGAAGCCGCGTGCCTCCAGATCCCGGCGTCCTGCCTCTCGCTGATCCTCCAGTCCCTCGGAGCTGCGCAACAGGGCAGGGGCGCCACCGGCAAGCACTCCCTGAACCAACTCCGGTGGGCTGCAAAAGGTGGGAGGACACTCGGCGGCATCCAGGACGCCGAGCCTTCCCGAGGTGCCTGCCCCCAGATAAAACAACCGGCCTCCACGAGCCAACCGAGCGCTGATGGCATCGATCGCGGCCGCGAGCTCAGACGCCGCGTTGGCCACAGCTCGCTGGGGCTCCAGATCGATCTGGCAGAAGAGTTCCACCAGTTCAGGCGTGGTCAAGGTGTCGAGCTCGGCGCTGGCGGGGTGAGCCTGCTCGGTGAGCAGATGGCCGCGGTCGGAGCTCACAGCAGACCCTCCAGGCTGCGACGGAAGGCCTCGAGAGCCGGATCGGCGGGGGCGTTCTCCGTCTCGACGGCCGCCTCGGCCTCCTGGCGCTGCTCTTGCCAGTTGCTCAAATCCATGTTGCGTTCGGGTGGAGCGATCAGCAGGCGGTCCTCAAGCGTGTCGGGCTGGAAGCCGCGGGGCACATGGCGGGCCTCGTAGCCCGCTTCGGCGCAGAAGGCCTCAATCTGCGTGCGCTCGATGGTCTCCACGCTTGGGACCGGAAAATCCTGAGCCTCCAGCAGCCCGGCGTAACAGGCGGCGTCGTCCTGGGACTCAAACAGCAACACGATGGTGCGCCCGGCCAGTTCCAGGGAATGGATCCCCTCCTGGTCGCTGCCGGCATCGAACAGCAGCACGTGGACAAGCTCGGGGCTGGGCATGCGGCAGGCGTCGGCCAGAGTTTCGATGACGTCATTTTCTCACCAGCATCACGGCTCAGCCAGGGCGCCGCTCCTGATCCAGCTCCCGCAGCCGGCGATACAAAGACCGTTCGTCGTCATCGGGTTCTCGATCGAGCACGATTCGCAGCTCCACCAGTTGGTCGCCGCGCTCATCACCCCAGGCCTGGCCGCGACCCCGCAGGCGCAGCAGCCGACCGCTTGAGGAACCGGCCGGAACCCGCAGGCGTACGGGGCCTTCCAGGGTGGGGACGACCACCTGGCAGCCCAACGCCGCATCGGCGGGATGCAGATCGAGGCGATAAAGCACCCGCAGGCCATCCAGGCGCAGCCCCTCCGCCGTTCGCACCCGCAACTGCAAGAAATGATCCCCGCCGCCGGGGGCCACGCCGGCCAGGAGCAGCAGCCAGCCATCCCCGGCCCGCGGTGGGGTCCACACTTCCACCACCGTGCCATCCGGCAGGCTGAGTTCAAGCCTCGTGCCCTCCAGGGCCTGGTCGGGACTGAGCTCCACCAGGGTTTCCAGATCGCTGCTGGCACGCACCGGCGCCGAGGGACCTGAGGGGGTGACGGCGACTTCATCGGGCCCCCTGTCGTCGGCGTGCCCGATCGCTTCGCTGCCTTGATGCTCAGGCGTCTCTGCGTCCGCAGCCCCATCGGGATCAACCGCGCTCGGATCAGCTGGTGTGGTCTGGCTGTTGCGGCCACGGCGACCGAACAAGGCATCGAGATAGTCCTCAAACGCCGGGAAGCCGCTGGCGAAAGGAACGGCGGAACCGTCGCCATCCGGCTGCTCCTCGCCAGCCTCCCAGGCCTGTCGCCGCTTGGGATCACTCAACACCGCGTAGGCCTCGTTGATGCGCTTGAAGCGCTCTTCAGCGACCGGGTCGTTGGCGTTGAGATCGGGATGCCAGCGCCGCGCCTCGCGGCGGAACGCCCGCTTGAGCGTGTCGGCGTCGGCGCCAGGGCCAACACCCAAAACCTCCCAGTGGTCCTCGATGAGCCACTGGCGCTCCGTGGTTCGGGGGGGTGCCGTCACAGGGCTGGATCGTCTCCCCAGGGATCCGCCGTGGGGGCGGGCATGCCCCGCTGTCGGGATCGATCGACAGCAGGGGCTGAAGGTTGCCAAGCGTCGGAGGTGGCCTGGTCGCGGTTGCGGCCTGGTGGGCCTGAGGGAGCCTGCCAGCGCTGGGGCGGATCGTTCCAACCCTGCGGCGCCCGATCCCTCCAGGTGTCCCCGCGGGCTCCATCACGATCGCGGGGCGATGGCCCGGCGGGAAGGTTGCCAAGACCGCGATCGAGGCGACGATCGGCGCCGCCATCGGACCAAGACTCCGTGCGTGGCCAGGGGCCCTGATCGCGCCAGCGCTCCTCATCGCGGCGTCTTGGAGCTGTGTCCCAGGGATCGCTGCGGGGGCCGCGGTCCCAGTCATCCCAGTCGTCGTCGGCAAACAGCTCATCCTTGAGCGTGCCGAGGGTGTTGCGCAGTCCTTGGAGGGGGCCGGCTTCGGCCTTGCGCTCGCTGAGCAGGCGGCGGTTCAGCCCGAACAGGGCTTCCTGCAGCTGGCTGACCGCCAACTCCAGATCGGCAGCATCCCCTTCGGACAGCAAATCCTGCACATCGCGCAGGGCAAGCTCCACCGAGCGCTGCTGGCGTTCAGCGCCGTAAGGGCCGAGCTCCAAGGCGGCATCGCGCAGCCTCCGCTCGGCCTGGGCCACCAGGGTCTGGGCGCGGTTGCGACGGTCCACCTCGGCGCGCCGCCGGCGATCCTCCACGTTTTTGCGCTCCGCTTCATCCAGCAACCGCTGGATCTCCTCCTCGGAGAGGTTGGAGCCACCCTGGATCGAAACGCTCTGTTGGCGCCCTGTGGTGCGGTCTGTGGCGGACACCTGCAGCAGACCATTGGCATCGATGTCGAACGACACCTGCACCTGGGGTACCCCGCGCGGGGCCGGAGGGATGCCGGACAAACGGAATCGCCCAAGAGATTTGTTGCCCTCGGCCATCTGCCGTTCACCCTGCAGCACGTGAATCTCCACCGAGTTCTGGTTGGCCTCCGAGGTGCTGAACACGTCGGAGCGGCGCACCGGGATCGATGTGTTGCGCGGGATCAGCACTTTCATCACCCCGCCGATGGTCTCCAGGCCGAGGGATAACGGCGTCACATCGTTGAGCATCAGATCGCGCAACTCACCGGTGAGGATGCCGGCCTGGACCGCGGCGCCAATCGCCACCACCTCGTCGGGGTTGACCGATTGGCAGGGTTCCCGCGGGATCAGGGTGCGGACCATCTCCTGCACCATGGGCATGCGGGTGGAACCGCCCACCAGCACCACGTCGTCGATCGCGTCGGCGGAGAGACCGGCATCGCGCAACGCCCGTTGCACAGGTCGCAGCAACCGATCGAGCAGGTCGGGGCAGAGGGATTCGAATTGGCGCCGCTCCAAGCTGGTCTCAATGTGGAGCGGCCCCTCCGGGCCTGAGGCGATGAACGGCAACGAGATCGGCGTGGTGGTGACGCCGGAGAGCTCCTGCTTGGCCTTCTCCGCCGCTTCGGTCAGGCGTTGCAGCGCCTGGCGATCCCGGCGGAGATCGAGCCCATGCTCCCGCTGAAAGCTCTCTGCCAGCCAGTTGACGATGCGGGAGTCCCAGTCGTTGCCGCCCAGCTGGGTATCGCCACTGGTGGCCTTGACATCGAACACCCCGTTGGCAATCCGCAAGATGGAGACATCAAAGGTGCCGCCGCCGAGGTCGAACACCAGCACCCGCTTGGCGGGGCTGCGATCGAAGCCATAGGCGAGCGCCGCCGCGGTGGGTTCGTTGAGGATGCGCTCCACGCTGATGCCGGCGAGGCGTCCGGCGTCGCGGGTGGCCTGGCGCTGGGCGTCGTTGAAGTAGGCGGGCACGGTGATGACCGCCGCCTCCACCGGTTCACCGAGGAAGGTGGCGGCATCGTCGACCAGTTTGCGCAGGATGCTGGCCACCAGCTCCTCGGGTGCGTACTCGCGCTCCGTGGCCGGGCAGATGATCCGAACATTGCCGCCCTCGTTGGCCCGGACCGTATACGGCACGTTGAGACTGGTGTCCTCCAGCTCGTCCCATTGGCGGCCGACGAAGCGTTTCAGATTGGCGAAGGTGTTGCGGGGGTTCAGCACCAACTGGCGCCGCGCCAGCTGACCCACCAGCAGCTCGCGGTCGCGACTGAAGCCCACCACCGAGGGGGTGGTCCGACTGCCCTCGGCGTTGGCGATGACCTGGGGGCGTCCGCCCTCCAGTACAGCCACCACCGAATTGGTGGTGCCGAGGTCGATGCCAACGATGCGCCCCATGGAACTCCGCTCCGGCCAGAAACCCTACCGGGAGGCTCCTGGCAACGAAGCTGGGAATCGCCTTGAGCGGAGCATCGAAACGGCGTGAAGCTGTTAACGCCAGCTTAAACGCGCCGTCCGTGTCTCTTCATAGAGTCGGGTTTAAGCCCAGCTGTTGGCAGCGGGCTCCATCCAGAGATCATTTCCATTCCAGACCCGCATGAGCCCTTCCCTCCAGCCCATGGCCGCCGGGTCGGGGACCTACACGCGACGACGCCGACCGCTGAGCGAGCGACTGGTGGATCAGGGCTTCCGGCAGCTCACCTTTGTACTCGCCGCATCGGTCGCGCTGATCCTGTTGGCGATCTTGATCACCGTCAGCCACGGCGCTGAGGAAGCTTTCCGTCAGTTTGGTCTAAGGTTCATTACCACCTCAGATTGGAATCCCGTCATGGAGACCTACGGGGCTCTGACGGCGGTTTACGGAACACTGATCACGTCATTGCTGGCTTTGCTGCTGGCTGTGCCCCTGGGGGTGGGCACGGCCCTGTTCATCACCGAAGACCTGATTCCGATTCCCATGCGCGAGGCGATCGGTCTGATGGTGGAGCTGTTGGCCGCCATTCCCTCAGTGGTTCTCGGCCTGTGGGCCATCTTCGTGATGGAGCCGGCCATCCGTCCGCTGCTGCAGAGCTTGCATCAATATTTCGGTTGGATTCCTCTGTTTTCAACAGTTCCTCAGGGCCCTGGCATCGCCCCTGCCGTCCTGATCCTCGTGGTGATGGTCCTGCCCATCATCACCGCCATCTCACGCGATGCTTTGAATCAGGTGCCGATTGAATTGCGCCAAGGCGCCTATGGGGTTGGATCCACTCGCTGGGGAGCCATCTTCAATGTGATCCTGCCCGCTGCGGTTTCAGCCATCATGGGCGGGGTCATGCTGGCCCTGGGTCGGGCGATGGGGGAAACCATGGCTGTGACCATGATCATCGGCAACTCTCTCAAATTCAGCACATCTCTTCTGGCTCCAGGTATCACCATTGCTTCACTTCTGGCCAACCAGTTTGGTGAGGCAGATGGCCTTCAGGTCTCTTCGTTGATGTATGCCGCTTTGGTGTTGATGCTGATTACTCTTGTGATTAATGTGTTGGCGCAATGGATTGTTCGTCGTCTCAGCCTTCGTTATTGAATTCTTAGTCATTGAACCTGTCCCGATTTCCCCCGTCTTCCATGCAGGCCTCTGCCCATCGTTCCGCCAGCAGTCAGTTCAAACGCGGGTCGCTGCATCTCAACCCCCGCTTGTTGCGTAATCGCGTCAACACATTCTTTAATGCCCTCGCCTCAGTGTTCGCCGCAATCGCGGTGCTGCCGCTGGTGCTGGTGCTGCTGTTTGTGCTGCTTCAAGGAGGGCAGCGCATCAGCCTTCAGTTGCTCACCCAGCTCCCCCCCGCTCCTGGCATGGAAGGAGGTGGCATTGGCAATGCCATCCTCGGCACCCTGGTTGTGGTGGTGATCGCCTCGCTGATTTCCATTCCCTTCGGCATCGGTGGGGGTGTGTATTTGGCTGAATACTCTCGCAACGGCAGGTTCGCTCAAGCAGTGCGTTTTGCCAACGATGTGTTGGCTGGCGTTCCCTCCATCATCAGCGGTGTATTTGTGTATGGTGCGGTTGTTGCTACACGTATCTTTTTCGGTCAGAGCTATAGCGCGATGGCGGGGGGCATCGCCCTCTCCGTCCTTATGCTGCCCACGGTGATCAAAACCACCGATGAAGGATTGAGACTGGTGGGGCAGGAATTGCGGCTGGCCTCCTACGGAGTTGGCGCCTCTCAGTTCGTCACCATTACGAGGGTGACGCTGCCAGCTGCGTTTACGCCGATAGCCACGGGCATCGTGCTGGCGTTGGCCCGGGCGGCGGGCGAGACGGCACCGCTTATTTTTACAGCTCTATTTTCTCCCTTTTGGCCGGATGGTGTTTTCAATCCCATCGCCACCATGTCTGTTTTGATCTATAACTTCGCCACGATGCCATACGAAGAGCAACATACCCTCGCCTGGGCAGCTTCCTTCATCCTTGTAGTGATGATCTTGATAGCAAACATATTCGCTCGTTGGATCGCCAAGGTGTCGCGATGATGAGCGTTTGAGACAGCCCCACCAACTGTGATCACCGTGAGCGCCGCTCCGCACCCCCCAGTTCCCTTAACACCCTTCTCCTTCCAACTTCTCACCACTATCCCCGAGTCATGCCAACCAACACATCCACCGCTGCCCCAGCCACCAGCACCAGCACCTGCATCGGTATCGAAAACGTCACGATCAGCTATGGCAGCTTCGAGGCCGTTCGCAACGTCCACTTGGATTTGCCGAAGGGCAAGGTGACAGCCTTCATCGGACCATCCGGTTGTGGCAAGAGCACGGTGTTGCGAGCCTTGAACCGCATGAATGATTTGATCCCTGGTTGCAGCTTGCGCGGCAGGGTGATCTTTGATGGAGAGGATATCTACCATCCGCGCATCGACCCTGTGGAGGTGCGTCGGCGCATCGGCATGGTGTTCCAAAAGCCCAACCCCTTCCCGAAAACCATCTACGAAAACATCGCCTTTGGCGCCCGCATCAACGGCTACACCGGCGACATGGACGAGCTTGTGGAGCGCTCATTGCGGCAGGCGGCTGTCTGGGACGAATGCAAGGACAAACTGCAGGAGAGCGGCTTTGCTCTCTCGGGTGGCCAGCAACAGCGGCTTTGCATCGCTCGCGCCATCGCCACAGAACCTGAGGTGATCCTGATGGATGAACCCTGCTCGGCTCTCGATCCCATCTCGACGCTGAAAATCGAGGAAACCATGCACGAGCTGAAACGCAACTTCACGATCGTGATCGTGACTCACAACATGCAACAGGCGGTACGGGTGGCGGACATGACCGCCTTTTACAACGCCGAAGCGGTTGAGGGTGGCTCTGGCAAGGTGGGCTATCTGGTGGAGTTCAATGATACGGAGCGCATCTTCAATGCTCCGACACAGCAAGCTACTCAGGACTACGTCACCGGACGGTTCGGCTGATCCGTCCCCGCGATGATCGTGAAGGCATCCTACCGTCTTTAGCGGCCTTTCACCCCATGCTGGAGAGGGGGATCGATCATCTCCATCTGATCCTTGGGAGCGCCCGCCATGCTTGATAGCAGAGCCTTTTTGCAACCCCTTTGAGAACCGCTGCTCGCCGCGCTGTCCAAGCAACGTCCTGGTAGAGCTGCCCCCATGCTCACGCCCCACCAGACAATCTGGCTTTGCTTCGCAACAGGTGATGCCGATTGGACGGTCCAGCTGCTGGCGTGACCGACCTTGGATCCCGCAGCTTGGTGCTCCAGGGACTTCGCGAAGTTTTGCGGCTGATCGATCGCGGCAATGCCCTGGACTGTCGACCAAAAAAAACCGGCCGCTCGGGCCGGCTGGATCACGGAGAGGGAGGGATTCGAACCCTCGATAGAGTTACCCCTATACAGCATTTCCAGTGCTGCGCCTTCGACCACTCGGCCACCTCTCCAGAAGCAGTCGATCAGGTGGCAACCTAGCAGCACGGCCCCCCATGAACCATGGCCCTAGCCCCGAACTGCCCACCATGCCTCCGAGATCGTTTCCGGTCACCGTGCACTGGCGCCAGGCCGGCAAGGTCATCAGCCACCAAGTCCCTGAGGGCGAGTACATCCTCGCCAGCTTTGAGGCCCAGGGCGATCCGTTGCCCTTCAGCTGCCGCAACGGCTGCTGCACCGCCTGCGCCGTGAGGATCCGCAGCGGCGAGCTGGATCAGCGCGAGGCGTTGGGCCTGTCTCAGGAGCTCCGCCAGCGGGGTTATGGCCTGCTGTGCGTGGCCAGGGCCATCGGCCCTCTGAAGGTGGAGACCCAGGATGAGGATGAAGTCTACGAGCTTCAGTTCGGCCGTCACTTTGGTCGCGGTCGCGTCAACCCCGGTCTCCCGCTCGACGACGAATGACAGCCACGCCCAGCGCTGCCTCCGGCAGCTCCGCGGAGAACGCTCTCTCCCAGCAGGCATTCCTCGCCAGCGGGCTCGCCGAGGCGGACATCCGCCACCTGCTTGCCGTGGCCCGGCAGGCGGCGGAAGCCGGAGCCCTCCCTTTGCGCCGTCTGTTCGGCCGGCTCGATGGGGTGCGCGAGAAAGGGGTCGCGGGAAATCTGGTGACCGAGGCCGATCTGGCCGCCGAGACCAGCGTGCTCGACACCCTGGCCCGGGCCACCCCGGACATCCCCGTGCTTTCTGAGGAGAGTGGTCGCCGGCAAGGCAGCGGCAGCCTCGAATGGTGCGTGGACCCCTTGGATGGCACCACCAACTACGCCCATGGCTTTCCGTTCTTTGCCACTTCCGTGGCGCTGACCTGGCAGGGGATGCCGCTGCTGGGGGCCCTGTCGGCGCCAGCGCTGGAGCAAGTCTTCTGGGCCGCGCCAGGCCAGGGGGCCTGGTGCAACGGCAATCGCCTGGGGGTCAGCGCCTGCCAGCGCCTCGCCGATTCGCTTCTAGCCACGGGCTTTGCCTACGACCGCACCGAGCGGCTGGACAACAACTACGCCGAGTTCGCCTATTTCACCCACCGTTCCCGCGGCGTGCGGCGCGCTGGCGCCGCGGCTCTGGATCTGGCCTACGTGGCCCTCGGACGCCTTGATGGCTACTGGGAGCGGGGTTTATCGCCTTGGGACCTGGCCGCCGGAGTGGTTCTCGTGGAGCAGGCGGGCGGCGTGGTGAGCGCCTACGACGGCAGCTCGCTGGATCTGCAGGCGGGGCGCATCATCGCCTGCGCTCCCGGACTGCAGAAGGCTTTGATCACGGGTCTGGCCGAGTGTCGTCCTTTACCCGGCAGCTCCTACGGCGCCCCGGAGCTGGATCGCGTGGTCGGCACGGCCTGGTGATGGCAGCAGCTGAGGCCAGACTGCCGTCTGAAGCTCGGCGACTTCCGAGCCTGCGGGTTGCCCCGCCGATCGCCACCGCACCCTGAGGCCGATCCACTCAATCCATAGGATCGCCCCATCCCGGAGCGGCTTGATGGCCCTTCAACCTGCCGCTGGCGTTCGCGACCTCAATCCCCGTGAGGTGGAACGGCAACGCCGCCTCTGTGATCTGCTGGCCGAGGTTTACCGACTTTGGGGCTACCAGGAGGTGGCTCCTCCCACGATTGAGCGTCTCGATACGCTCCAGGCGGATGGCGCGATCCCCTCCAGATCCCTGGTGCGCTTGGCGGCTGATGAACCTCTCGGACTCAGACCGGAATGCACCGCTTCGATCGCCCGGGCGGCAGCCACACGCCTGGCCGAAAAGCCAAGGCCGCTGAGGCTCTGGGCCTGTGGCACCACCTTTCGCAGTGTGGTGAGCGAGAGCGGTGGTCTGAGAATCACCGAGGATCTGCAGAGTGGCGTGGAACTGCTGGGCGTGGCGTCCGCGGCGGCCGACACCGAGCTAATCCATCTGCTGCTCGCGGCTGCGGCCAGCCTGGGATTGGAGCCGAAGCACCAACCCACCCTGCTGGTGGGCCATCAAGGCCTCCTCACCAGCGTGCTGCAAGCAATCGCCCCCGACCTTCGCCCCGACGTGCGGCGTGCTCTCACCGACTTCGACCCGCTGGCCCTTGCCGGCCTCGACCTTGCCGAACCTCAGAGGCGCATGCTTGAAGCCCTGCTGGCTCAGCGCGGCGCCCCCCAAGAGGTCGTGGCAACCCTGAGAAGCCTGTTGGGCTGCAGTGAGCTGCTGGACTGCCTGGAGAGCATCCTCGCGGGGGTGGCGCCGTTGGCGAACCGCCAGGGCGTGCGCTTGCAGTTGGACCCCACGTTTCAACCCCACTTCGATCTCTATGACGGGCTGGTGTTGAAGCTCGTCTGCCAAGGCCCCCATGCTCCGGTGGAGATCGCCAGCGGCGGCCGCTATGACGCACTTGTGGGGCGCTTCAACCGCGAGCCCAGCAATGGCGCTCATGGCGCCGGCACCGGCTTTGCCTTCTCGATCGAGGCCATCGCCGAACTGCTCGGTCCTGGGGCTCCCCGACTGGCAACGAGCGCCCCGTGGCTGGTGGCCGCAGCCGGACCCGATGGGTTGCTGCGGGCCCTGGGTCGGATGGCCGAGCTGCATGCCAGCGGCGAGCCAGCCGAACTGTGCCCCATACCCTGTCGGGATGAGGCGGAATTGGAGGGGATCGCCAAGCGGCGCGGCTGTCGCGGGGCGGTGTGGCTGGCTGAGTAGCATTGCTTTTGTTGCCAGCGGCTTGATGCCCCACAGCATCGTCTCCGAGATCTGCATGGGTGTGGCCGATTGTGTTGAGGCCTGCCCTGTGGCCTGCATCCATCCCGGGGCCAGCCGCAATCAAAAGGGTCTGCAGTACTACCGCATCGATTTCAACACCTGCATCGATTGCGGGATCTGTTTGCAGGTCTGCCCGGTGGAAGGCGCGATCCTCCCCGAGGAGCGGCCCGACCTGCAACGCGAGCGCTGAAGCGGTTCGGAGATTCCACCCTGGGAGCGGTTGAGGCCTCCGCTGGGGCTGAGTAAGGTCCGAAGGCTTTCACATTCAGTGGCATGACGGTGCTGGAACAGGGTCAGATTCAGATCCATACCGAGAACATCTTCCCGATCATCAAGAAAGCCGTTTATTCCGGCCACGAGGTGTTCTTGCGAGAGCTGATTAGCAATGGCGTGGATGCCATCGCGAAACGCCGTATGGCAGCCTTGGCCGGAGATTGCAGTGAGGGCGCCGAAGGCAAGATCAACATACGCATCGATCGCGAGGCGAAGACGTTGACGATCTCCGATAACGGGATTGGCATGACCGCCGATGAGGTCAAGCGTTATATCAATCAGGTTGCATTCTCGAGTGCCGAGGAGTTTCTTGAGAAATACAAACGTGAAGGCGATGCCATCATTGGCCACTTTGGCCTTGGCTTTTATTCGAGCTTCATGGTGGCCCGGCAGGTGGAATTGATCAGCCTCAGCGCACGCCCTGATGCGGCGGCGGTGCGCTGGAGCTGCGATGGATCTCCCCAGTTCAGCTTGGAGGAGGCCCAACGCGCTGAGCCAGGGACGGATGTGGTGTTGCATTTGATGGAGGAGGAACTCGAATATCTGGAACCGGCCAGGATCCGCAGCCTGATTGTTACTTACTGTGATTTTCTACCGGTTGAGGTTCAGCTAGAGGGTGAAACGGTGAATCGCCGGGTCGCCCCCTGGCGCCAGTCGCCCCGCGACTTGACGGAGAATGATTACTTAGAGCTGTACCGTTACCTTTATCCATTCCAGGGAGATCCCCTGCTCTGGGTGCACCTGAACACTGACTATCCTTACAGTCTGCAGGGCATTCTCTACTTCCCTCGGCTGGGCGGCCGGGTGGACTGGGAGAAGGGCGAAATTCGTCTCTATTGCAACCAGGTCTTTGTCAGCGATTCGATCAAGGAGGTTGTCCCCCGCTATCTGCTGCCGTTGCGGGGCGTGCTCGATTCCCCTGACATTCCGCTCAATGTCAGCCGTAGCGCCCTGCAGACCGATCGGCGCGTGCGCTCGATCGGCAGCTTTGTGGCCAAAAAGGTTGCGGATCGCCTCAAGGAGCTGCAACGCGACAATCCCCAGCGCTATGCAGAAATCTGGGAGTCGGTGTCCCCCTTCATCAAGATCGGTGCGATGGAGGACGATAAATTTGCGGAGCAAGTGGCCGATCTTGTGCTGTTCGGCACCACCGCAGCAGCGGCAGAATCGAGCGCTGTGGCGGACGGCGAGGCGGAGTCGGCTGCGACTCAAGATCCGATCCCCAGCGGTGAGCGCAGCTTCACCACCTTGGCGGGCTATCGCAGCCGGTTGCCAGCCAACAAGTCGACAAGGATCCTCTACTGCACCGATGAGGCGGGTCAAGCTGGAGCCTTGGCGTTGTGGAAAAGCCAGGGTGCTGAGGTTCTCCTCGCCGATGGCTTGATCGACGCTCAGTTCATCCCCTGGCTGGAGCGTCGCCACAGCGAACTCAGCTTCCAACGGGTGGATGCCGAGCTCGATGCCGACCTCCACGAGGACACGCCCGAGCTGAGCGACGCCGACGGCAAGGATGCCGGCGAAAAACTTCGCGAGATCTTCCGCAGCGCTCTCAATAACGACAAGGTGACGATCCAGGTCCAGGCCCTCAAGGGCGATCACGCCCCCGCGGCGCTGATCCTGCTGCCTGAACAGATGCGCCGCATCAACGACATGGGTGCACTGATGGAACAACGTCTCCCCGGGTTGCCCGACCATCACGTGTTGTTGGTGAACCGGCGCCACCCCCTCGTGGAAGGGTTGCTGCAGCTCTCGGCTGGTGCGGTGCTCACCGCCAGCGGTGCTCACTCCCCCAGCCAGGACCTGGCCGCCGATCTCAGCCGCCACGTCTACGAACTTGCCCGGCTCGCTGTCGGCGGCCTGGAGCCCAATCAACTGGCTGGATTTCAGCAACGCAGCGCCGAGATCATGGGGCGCCTGATGCAGCGTGGCCTCTAAGACCGTTCTGCGATCGTCGGCGGCCGCCTTGACGGCGTCAGCAGTCCTTCCTAATCAGGGTTGAGGATCTCCAGCCAAGCTGTCTTACGCCGCCGCCAGGTCGACCCGACGACGACCAGGAGTCGTTCTCCTGATCGGGCTGGCACTTGTACTCGTTTTGCTGGCCACCGGCGTCACCGCCGCGGCCAGCCTCTCGGCGGTGCCGGTCAGCGTGCGTTTGTTGACGCCATCGCCTTTTGTCGCGGCCTTGGCTGATTCCGTCAAAACCTTCGAGCGCAGCCACCCTCGCATCCGCATCCAATTGGTCGGCGGTCCCCTGGACACCGAGCAGATCTCCGATCTGGCGATCAGCAGCCTGTTGCTGGGGGATACCCCCTACGACCTGTTGATGGTGGATGTCAGCTGGCTGCCCCGCTACGCGGCGGCGGGTTGGTTGGAGCCGCTCGACACCTGGTTCGGCCCCGATCAGCTGGCGGCGATCGAGCCCGGCGCCCGCCTCGGCAACAGCATCGGCGGCCAGCTGTGGCGCATGCCCCTGACCGGCGATACGGGGCTGCTCTACTGGCGTACCGACCTGATGTCGGCACCGCCCCGCACCCTGGAAGAGCTGGTGGCCATCTCCCGCAACCTGCAGCGCCAGGGAAAGGTGCGCTGGGGTTATGTCTGGCAAGGCCGCCAGTACGAAGGCTTGAGCTGTTTCTTTCTTGAGGTGCTCGAGGGGTTCGGCGGCCATTGGTGGCGCCCTGATCGCAGCCCGGCAGCGGCCAAGGTCGAGGCCAGGAACGAGGTGAGGCCAGGGGCACGCAGCAGGATTCAGCGCCAGCAAGGGGCCGGACAACGGCCACTGGTGGCTGGCGCCGCGACGACCATCGCGGTGGGACAGACGCAACTCTCCAGCCCCGCGGCGGTTCAAGCGGCGGCATTTCTGGACTCGCTGGTGCGCAGCGGCGTCACACCTGGCGCGGTGGCTAGCTTTGCGGAGAATGAAGCGCTTCAACTGTTCGCCGCCGGCGACGCCGCCTTTCTGCGCAACTGGCCCTACGCCTGGCGTGAAATCGAGCGCAGTGGTGGGCCCGCCAGCGGCCACGTCGGCGTGGTGCCGGTGCTGGCCGCCAGCGGCCAGCAGACCGGCGGCACCCTCGGCACCTGGGGGCTGTCGATGCTCAAAGGCACTCCCCATCCCCAGGAGGCGGCCGCCGTGCTGGGTTGGCTCACTGGTCCGGAGACACAGCGGCTGTTGGCCCTGCACGAGGGCTACGCCCCCACCTGGACGGCCCTCTATGAGGACGCCGAACTCAGCCGGCAACAACCGATGATTTCCATTCAGCGCCAGGCCCTCGCCCATGCCGTGTTGAGGCCGCCAAGCCCGCTGTATTCGCAGCTCAGCGATGTGTTGCAGCGTCAGGTCAATGGGTTGATCAGCGGTCGCGGCAACCCTGCCCAGGCGATGCTGGAGGCCCAACGTCAAAGCCAGGCCGTGCTGCGCGCCGCCTCGGGGGAGCCTGGCTGATGGCCCTGCTGCTCCTGCCCGCCGCCCTCCTGCTTCTGGCGGTGTTTCTGCTGCCGATGCTGCGCAGCATCTGGTTGAGCTTTCAGGCGGATTCCCTGCTCACCGGCCTGGTGGCCCGTCCGAATGGCGGCGCCAACTGGCAGCGGCTGCTACTGGATGCCCGCTTCCTGCAAGACGCGCTGCAGACCTTGCGCTTCGCCGTGGTGTCAGTGGGTCTGGAGGTGCTGCTGGGCCTGGCGCTGGCGCTGCTGCTGCATCGACCCCAGCGCGCCCGCGGCTTGGTCAGAGCTCTGGTGCTGCTGCCCTGGGCCCTGCCCAACACGGTGATGGCCCTTGGCTGGCGTTGGATTTTCAACGAGCCCTACGGTCCCCTCAACAGCCTGTTGCAGCGTCTGGGGCTACCCACCGCAGGATTTCTCTCCACCCCCGCCACCACCTGGCTGGCGACCGTGGTAACGGACACCTGGAAGACCACCCCGTTCGTGGCCTTGTTACTGCTGGCCGGTCTGCAATCCATTCCCAACGATCTGATCGAGGCGCTGCGCTTGGAGGGGGCGGGCTCCTGGCAGATTTTGCGCCGTCTCACCCTGCCCCTGCTGGCCCCCTACCTGGCCTTGGCCGTTCTGTTCCGCCTGGCCCAGGCCCTGGGTGTGTTCGATCTGATCCAGGTGCTCACCAATGGCGGCCCCGCAGGCAGCACCGAAAGCCTGGCGCTTTATGCCTATCTCAACGCCATGCGATTTCTTGACTTCGGCTACAGCGCCACGATCACCGTGGCCACCTTCTCACTGCTGCTGGTGCTGGGCGCGGCCTGGCTGCTACTGCAGCGTTCCCTGCCAGCCCGCCAACCATGACAGCCCTTGCCTTGCTCTGGAGCCTGGCGCCGCTGCTTTGGCAGTTGCAGACCTCGTTCCGGCCGGCCGCCGCGTTGGTCGCCCCGGGCGGCGGCGGCGGCGCCAGCTGGACCCTGGCGAACTATCAGCTGGTGCTTGCCGCTGATCCACCGTTTTGGCGCTACCTGCTCTCCAGCGCCCTTGTGGGGCTGCTGACCACAGTGCTGAGCCTGGCGGTGGCCGTGCCAGCGGCCTATGCCCTGGCGCGCCAGCAGGGCCGTCCGCGCCTGATCGTGACCGGCGTGTTGCTGGCAACGGCCCTCTTCCCCACGGTGCTGCTGTTCCTGCCGTTGCTCGAAGCGGCGAAATGGCTGGGTCTGGCCAACAACCTCGCGGCCTTGGCGCTGCCCTACAGCGCGCTCACCCTGCCGCTGTCGGTGCTGTTGCTGCGGGCAGCGTTTGTCGACCTGCCGCCAGAGTTGGAGGAGGCCGCCCGCCTGGAGGGGCGTGGGTTGGGTCAGCGCCTGCGCCATGTACTGTTGCCGTTGTTGCGGCCAGCGCTGGCGAGCACAGCGATCCTGGTGTTCCTGTTCAGCTGGAATGAGTATCCGATCGCCCTGACCTGGATCAGTCGCGCCGATCTCCTCACCCTGCCAGTGGCGATCGCCCGATTGGCCGGGTCTTCGGTGTTCAGCGTCCCCTATGGACCATTCGCCGCGGCCACCGTGCTGGGCAGCTTGCCGCTCCTGCTCTTGGTGCTGGTGTTCCAGCGCTCCATCGTGGCGGGCCTCACCCAGGGGGCCATCAAGGGATGAAGGGTCTGCAGTTGCAGCAGCTCAGTCGCTCGGTGGGCGATCGCCTGCTGCTTGATCGCCTCACTCTCGCGATCGCACCCGGGGAATGTCTGGCCCTGCTGGGCCCAAGCGGCTGCGGCAAGACCACCACGCTGCGGTTGCTGGCAGGCCTCGACCAGCCCAGCCATGGCCGGGTGTGGCTGGATGGGGTGGAGATCACCGCGCTGCCGCCCGGAGAGCGGCAAGTGGGCATGGTGTTTCAGAGCTACGCGCTCTACCCTCACCTCAGCGTGCTGGAGAACCTGGCCCTGGGGTTGCGGGTGCGCGGTGTGCCCGCTGCGGAGCGGGAGCAGCGCATCGCCGCCACCACCGCCTTGCTGCGGCTCGAAGCGCTGCTGGCGCGCAAACCAGCCCAGCTCTCCGGCGGGCAGCGCCAACGGGTCGCCCTGGCCCGTGCTCTGCTGCGCCGGCCGCGCTTGATGTTGCTCGATGAACCGATGAGCAACCTCGATGCCCAGTTGCGCGAAGAGCTGCGACCCGAGCTGAGGCGCCTGCTCAGCG
This sequence comes from Synechococcaceae cyanobacterium, assembly GCA_046342775.1. Lineage (GTDB taxonomy): Bacteria > Cyanobacteriota > Cyanobacteriia > PCC-6307 > Cyanobiaceae > Cyanobium. Next base: position 33,075 of record JBKDOR010000237.1, on the reverse strand, counting down.
GCGGCGAGCCACCGGTGGTCTACGTGACCCACGACCAGCAGGAAGCCTTAGGGATGGCGGACCGGATCGCCGTTCTGGCCGAGGGCGTGCTGCAACAGATCGGCGATCCCACCCAACTGCTGCAAGAGCCGGCGAACCTCTTCGTGGCTGGCTTCCTGGGGCGTCCCGCCATCAATCTGCTGCCTGCGCGGGATGGCCGGATCCTGGGCCTGCGGCCCCAGCATCTGCGGTTCAGCGCGACGGAAGAGGGCCTGCCCGTTCAGGTGCAGCGCAGCGAATGGTGGGGCCATGAACGCCTTTTCTGGCTCAGCGGGGATTGCGGAACGCTGCGGTTGCTGGCCGCTGCCGATCAGCCACTTGAGGTGGCGACCCATGTGAGCTGGGACAAACGCCATGAGATCTGGTTCGACCAGCACACCGGCCAACGGCTGGTCCAGGGCGAGGCTGGCCCCCTGACCCCCCTTTGTTAGATTCTCTTTTAGCTGCTCGTCTGGGCAGAAACCGTCGTTCGTCCCGCAGCAAGCCATGTCCCGTGTCTGCCAACTCACCGGCAAGCGCGCCAACAACGGCATGGCCGTCAGCCATTCCCACGTGCGCACCCACAAGCTCCAACAGGTGAACCTGCAGGAGCGTCGCCTTTGGTGGGCGGAAGGCAATCGCTTCGTACGGCTGCGGGTGTCCACCAAAGCCCTGCGCACGATCCAAAAGAAGGGCCTGGGGGCCTTTGCCCGCGAGTTGGGCGTTGATCTGAGTCGTCTTTGATTTGTGGCCTCTCAACCCTGAGGGTCGAGCGACTGTGATTCCCTCCTCCAAGCCCCGTGAGCTCGCCCAAGGCCAACCCCTCACGCGGCGTCGGCTGCTGGGGTCACTCCTCGGGCTTGCGGTGTTTTTCCTGCCTGCCAAGCCAGCCCGGGCCTTGGGGGGATCTCTCCCGGCACTGGATGAAGCCGCGCCGGGGTTTGATCTTGATGGCGTTGCCCCTGTGGCCGGCGCCTCCCAGGTGCAATCCTCATCGGTGGATCCCCAGCCCACCCATCTGGGGCTGGAAGATTTCCGCGGCAGCTGGTTGGTGCTCTATTTCTATCCTCGAGATTTCACCAGCGGCTGCACCTTAGAAGCCCGTGGATTCCAGAGGGATCTCGCCTCCTTCCAGGCCCGAGGCGCTGAGGTGGTTGGCATCAGCGCTGACAGTCCCAGTGACCACGCCGAGTTCTGCGGCAGCGAAGGCCTGAAGTATCCCCTCCTTTCGGATCCTGGCGGGGTGGTCAGTCGTGGCTGGGGATCCTGGCTGCCGCCGTTTTCGCTGCGGCACACCTTTCTGATCGATCCTCAGGGGATCCTGCGCGCCCGCTGGACCGCCGTACGCCCCGCGCAACACAGCCAGGAGGTGCTGGCCGAACTCACCAGGCTGCAGGCGACACCCCAGCTAGCTGGGTAACATGCGCCGGCCCGGCGTTGGCCCCCCTGTCTCACCCCAATCCCTCAGCGGCGCCCAAGTTCCGCCGCCGCCGCTTGCTTCGCCTGCTGGCCGGCAGTGGCCTGGCGATGAGCCTGCTGGGGCCGGGCCCCAGCTTGCGGGCCCAGAACCGACTGGCAGCCGGTTCCGAGCCAGCCGGCCAACGGCTGCGCGTGTTCGCCGTGGCCGACAGTGGCAGCGGGGACTCCGCCCAGAGGGCGGTAGCGGTTCAGATGGCCCAGCGGCATCGTCGATCCCCCGTGGAGCTGGTGTTGCTGGGCGGCGACAACATCTATAACGATGGTGATATCGCCCTGGTGCGCAGCCATTTCGAGCAGCCATACCGTGAGCTCTTGCAAGCTGGCGTGCCCTTCAAGGCCGTGCTGGGCAACCATGATGTACGCCGTGATGGCGGTGCGGGCCAACTCGCCTATCGAGGCTTCGGTATGGAGGGGCGCTGGTACAGCTTCCGCCGGGGTCCCGTGCAGTTCTTCATGCTCGATACCAATCCAGGCGATCATTGGACAACCCAGCTGAGCTGGCTACGGCGGCAGCTGGCGGCCAGCCGTGCACCCTGGAAGGTGGTGGTGGGGCACCACCCACTTTACTCAGAGGGGTTCTATGGCGACGATGCTGGACTGATCGCGCGCCTCACACCCTTGTTCAAAAACTACGGCGTGCAGCTTTACATCAACGGCCACGACCATAACTACGCCCGCACACCTGCCATCCAGGGCACCACCTACCTCACGGTGGGCGGAGGCGGAGCTTCCTTGCGCCCGGTGACCCTGAGACGCAGTGGCGCCAGGGCTGTGAGTGCCCACAGCTTTGCAGAACTCGAGTTCAACGCCAACGACCTGCGGCTGCAAGCCTGGGATCGAAATGGTACTCGAGTTGACGATGTGCGCCTGTCGGCCGCGCCCATTTAATTTGCTCAACGGTCGTCGATGCAGATTGACAGCATGGTGATGCGGAGACGTAACTCGTGAGGCGTTCAATATGCGTTTTGAACCGATCCGCTGAGACGCTCCATCCCTTTTGTGAACAGGGTGTATCAAGACACTACCCAGCCACAATCCTGTGATGAATTCCACTCCATTGTTGATTCCCGTGTCAACCACGCCAGTTTCGCCGGAAGTGAGCTTTGCACTCGTTTAAGGAATCGTGATTCCCTCCCTTTTCACGCTCGCCGGTGCCGTTGCCCTTAGTTTTAATACCAGCAAGTTCATCCCATCTGTCGAGGTATCAAGCGAGATTGTGTCCAATTAGCTCGCTGACCCCAGCCGCTGTGTTGAATTGACTGCCAACACCGCCAACCGAGAAGGACAATCACGCTGCTCGAGGACGGTCGGCGCGACTTACCGCATCAATATTCCGGCATGCCCGCTGGTGTCGATGTTCTGGAATTCAGCGAGCTAGGTCCCCAGATTGGCGGCTAGTCCCTATCGGCATATGGATACTTGTTAGGACATGACTATCGCCAGCAACCATAATACTATTGATGCTCTCCAGTAATGTATTTCCGACACAATCCTTTTTCAGCGAAACAGCGAATCCGGAGTCAAGCTTTGATTTCAGGCCTCTGGCATCAGGCTGTTGAGCACTTGCCGGTGCACCTCGGCCTGATGCCGCAACTCCACATACCGCATGGCGTCCGGCGGCTGGTCCAGGCATGCCGCCCAGGCGGCCAGCAGTGCCTCCACGCCGGTGGATTTGAGGTTGTCGGGCCCAAGGTTTTGGCAATGGCAGCCGATTGCCGCGGCCGCCGCAGCCACCTTCGGGTCATAACTCAGTGCCGCCACCGGCGCCCCAGCCAGGGCCGCCAGAATCAGCCCGTGCAGCCGCATCGCCACCACCAAGGCGGCTGAAGACATCAGCTCGATCGCTTCGGCAGGGGTGTCGGGACGCCTCGTGCTGCTGCGCTCCAGCAGCCCAGCTGGTACCAGGCCCTGCTCGCTCAGATCCCCCATCAAGGTGCTGTCCTGCTCGCGATGGAACGGCAGCCACACCACCGGCCGATCCGCCCGCTCCGCCAGGGTGGCAACGGTCTCCAGATAAAGGCGCCATTCCGCCGCCTGCAGCCTGGCGACAGGACGCCAACACAACACGATTGCCCCCCCGGGTCCGCGCCAGCGCCCTGGGTCAAACGCCCAGACCGGATCGCTGCCGACCAAGCGGTGACGGCAGCCCAGCTGCTCTGCAAGCCGCGCCGATTCGCGATCACGCCAGCTGGCACCGCTGATCCTGGCCAGCAAAAAGCTCACCAAGCGGCGACTGCGCCGCCGGCGCAGCGGACCCAATCCTTGAGCCCAGAGCAGCACAGGCTTGCGTTGGCCGCGGGCGGCGAGGATCAACGCGCCGTAATAGAGAAGGCTGGCGAAGCTGGTGGAATCCTGCAACAGGCTGCCGCCCCCCAGCACCAGGGCTTGGCACCCCCCTAAGGCGGCTAAGACCTCCAGCGGGCGGCGGCGATCCACGGTTTCGGCTGCAAAAGAGCCTGCTACCGCACGCTGATCATGGGCCGTGATCAGCGGCCGGATCCCCTCAGGCAGCTGACCCAACAGCACCGCCAGCAGAGCGTCATCGCCAAGATTGTGCTCCCCGTAATAGCCACAAAGCATCACCGGGGCACTGGAGCCCTTGGGGCTGACCATCGGGCGCAGGCGTTTGCGGCGCAGCATCGCATCCGCCACCGATCCGATCCAGCGGCACGGAACCGACGTTGGTGTTGTGGCCATTGATTCGCCAGGGGGTCTTGCCTTGTTGGAACGCCCGCCCGCCCATCGCAAGGGCCGGCATCGCACCAGCCTTCAGCATTGCTGGCAGCATGGCTGTTGCGATCGCTGTCTTGATGCACGCCCTCTCGCTTCCGACCTGGTGGATCCACATCACTTCCGTGTTGGAGTGGCTGTTGGCGATCCTGGTGATCCAGGCCTACGGGCATCAGCGCCGCGAACCCGGATGGCGTTGGCTGGCTCTGGCGATGGTGCCGGCGCTGATCAGCGCCATGGCGGCGTGCACCTGGCATCTGTTCGACAACAGCGCCGAGCTGCGCGGCCTTGTGGTGCTCCAAGCTGGATTGACCGCCTTGGGCAACATCGCCCTGGCCATGGCGGCCTGGTTGTTGCTTCAGCAGCAGCGAGCTGCCCAACGCGCCAGCGACGTTGTGGCCAACCCATGAACGGCGACAGTGTTCTGTCCTCCTTGGCTTGGCTGGGCAGCTTCGATCCTTCGCCACTGTTCGTCCTGTCCTTGGTGCCCTACCTGGCGTTTCTCTTCTGGGCGTCACGGCTGAAGGGTTTCCCAAGGCTGGCCTTGCGGGGCTTTCAGCTCACCTTGGTGTTCGTGGCGGTCACGATTGCCGCGGCGATTGTGGCCGAACTCCGCTTCGGCCAGCAACTGGCTGATGTCGATCCGCTGCATGGAGGTGCGGAGTCGTTGCTGACTTTGAGCAATCTGCTCGTCCTCATCGGCTTCCAGCAGGCTCTGAGGCGTGATGCCAAGCGCTGACCGGCCAGAACAGCGGCAAGCAGTAAACAAGTCTTACGGGTGAGTCGGGAAGCCGCTCCTGACCTGGAAGATGGGGCGTCGCCATCTGCCCCATGATCACTCCAATCCTGGCCCTGGCTCCCGCTTCGATCTCCTGGTCGCCGAAGGTGGCGCTGGTGATGATCGTCTGCAATGTGATCGCCATCGCCATTGGCAAAGCCACGATCAAGCAGCCCAATGTCGGGCTCCAGCTGCCCAGCCCCAACTTCTTCGGCGGGCTGAGCCATGGGGCCATGCTGGGCACCCTCTCCCTCGGCCACATCCTCGGCCTCGGCGCGATTCAGGGTCTGGCGACCCGCGGCGTTCTCTGAGTCCAGCAGCCTGCGGCCGCTGAATGCCTCAACATGAGCCTGATGGGGTGAAACACCCGATCGAGCTCTTCGGCTAGGTGCCTGCGAACCTTCTCAACGCCAACCCAGCAGATAAGGCACCAGCTTGCCGCCGAAACGTTCAAAACGGTAGTCAAACAGCAGCGCCGAGAGATCCTCGGCGCTGGCGTCTTCCTCCAGGCCCCGCAGCACCGATTGAAGTCGGCGGTCCCCGCGGGGACCTGCCAGGCTCAACCAGGTGCGCCGCGCGATCCGGCCACTGGGCACCCACCGCCATCCGAGGGCCCGGCGCAGCAGTGTCGGATAACGCCGCAGGGGGCCATCCTGGCAGCGGAGCGAGTGGCCGGCTCGCTCGTGATCGATACAATCCATCAACAAAGGGGCGAGCACGCGGCTGGCGGTGCGGGCGGGGCGAATCCCTTCCCCACCCAGCAGGTTGGCGGTGCTCACCGCATCACCGAGGGCGATCAGGCGTCCCTGCTGGTGGGGTTCCCGCCGGGAGATCCTGCTTCGCACCAGGCCACCATGGCGGTCCATCACCTGGATTGCCTGGCCAGGATCGCTGGAGTCGTGGGCGGGTTGAGGAAACAGCCGTTGGTAGAGCCGCTGCATCAACGGGGCCAGGGGCACTGGAGCACTGCCTTCCGGCGTGATGCGGCAGGCTCCCAGCTTCAGCAGCCCAGGCTGCATCGGAAACACCCAGCCATACCCCTGGGGAACCCAGTCGCTGCCCAGGCAGAAACTGAGTTGCCCCGCCCAGAGATCCCAAATCTGGAGTGGCACCTGCAGCAGCCACTCCACACCAACGGCTCGAATCAAGGCGTGATCCCTGTGGTCGTGCTGGGGCGAGGGCCTCGGCTCGCCGATCAAACTGCGGGCCTGGCCGGTGGCATCCACCACCCAGCGGCTGCGCAACTGCAGTCGGCTGCCGTCGCGTTGGCGCAAGGCCGTGACCATCTCCTCTCCAAGGGATCGGCAGCCCTGGGCGCGCAGGCCGAGGGCCACCCCGCCTCCCCAGCGGATGGTCTGCTCCGCCTGCCAGCTGCGCAGGGCGCCGAAATCGAGCACAACCCCCAGCGGACGCCGGCCCTGCCAGTGTCGTCGGGAGGGCCCCGGCCCGATCAACTGCCAGGTCCGCCAACGGTGGCCCACCAGGTCAGCCGGCAGGCCAAAGCGCTGCATCGCCTCCAACGGCATGGCGGCACTGCTGAAGGCCGCCTGGCGCAGATCGGTGAGCTGATCGATCAGCAGCACGCTCTGTCCGGCCCTGGCCAGTTGGCTGGCAAGGTCGCCGCCGGCCGGACCAGCCCCCACCACCAGCACATCCCAGAGTTGCCGCTCAAGCTCGTGGTCGGGCCTGCATGGCGCGAAGTCGTGTTCGAGGGGCGCGTGCTCAGACCGCAATGGCGGAACGGGAACCGGGTTGGGTGAGCAAGGGGAAGCGTTCGAGAATGCGGTCCGTCATCTGGGCTGGTGTCAGCCCCAGCTTCTGCTTGCTCTGCTCGGGAGAGGCGTGATCCACCAACACGTCGGGGATGCCGATCCGCAGCACCGGCACCAGCACGTCCTTGTCGTTGAGGCACTCCACCACGGCGGCGCCAAAGCCACCGGCGAGGCTGCCCTCCTCCATCGTCACCACCCGGCCGATCCGCCGCGCCTTGGGCAGGATCAGGGCTTCATCCAGGGGGCGCAGGAAACGGGCGTTGATCACCGCAGCGCGCACTCCCTTCTCCTGAAGCAAGCCCGCCGTGGCCATTGCCGGCATCACCATGGAGCCGTAGGCCACGATCAGCAGGTCATCGCCATCCGTGAGCAATTCACCCCGGCCGATCTCCAGGGGTAGCCAACCTTCCTCCATCAGCGGAACACCCTCACCCTCACCGCGCGGGAAGCGGATCGCGCAGGGCCCATCGTGGGCGATGGACGTCACCAACATGCGTTGCAGCTCAGCTTCATCCTTAGGGGCCATCACGGTGAAGTTGGGCACGCTGCGCAGGTAGCTGATGTCGTACTGGCCTTGGTGGGTGGGGCCATCAGCTCCCACGATCCCGGCACGATCGAGCACAAAGGTGACCGGCAGTTTTTGGATGCCGACGTCGTGGATGAGCTGGTCGTAGGCACGCTGCAAAAATGTGCTGTAGATCGCCACAACGGGCCGCAATCCTTCACAGGCCATGCCGGCGGCCATGGTGACGGCGTGCTGCTCGGCGATCCCCACGTCGTAGTACTGGTTGGGCAGGGCCTTCTCGAGCAGATCCAGTCCGGTGCCGGTGGCCATCGCTGCCGTGATGCCTACCACCCTGGGATCCTGCTCGCAGATCTTCACGAGTGTTTGGCCGAAAACCTTGCTCCAGCTCGGTGGTTTGGGTTTGCTGGAGGGATAGGCCTTGCCGGTGGCCAGGTCAAAGGCGGATTGGGCGTGATAGCCAACCTGATCGGCTTCGGCATAGGGGTAACCCTTGCCTTTTGTGGTAGCCACATGCACCAGCACAGGGCCTTCACAACGGTGCGCCAGCTCGAAGGTGCGCACCATGGCTGATATGTCATGCCCGTCGACGGGGCCGATGTAGTTGAAGCCCAACTCCTCAAACACGGCTCCAAGCTTGGGCACCGCCAGACGCTTCATGCTCTCCTTGAGCGTTTTGAGCTCCGGCGGCAACTCACCATGCAGGAAGGGCAGGTGGCGTACCGCTTCCTCGGCGCTGTCGCTGAGGAACTGCAAGGGCCCGCTGTGGCGCATGCGGTTGAGATGGGTGGAGAGGGCCCCCACCGGCGGGCTGATCGACATGTCGTTGTCGTTGAGCACCACGAGCAGGCGGGTCTGAGGCAGGTGACCGGCGTGGTTGATGGCCTCCAGCGCCATGCCGCCGGTGAGGGCGCCATCGCCAATCACCGCGACACAACGAAAATCCTCGCCGCGGACATCACGCGCCAGGGCCATGCCCAGGGCAGCCGAGATGGACGTGGAGGCATGGCCGGCGCCGACATGGTCGAAGCGGCTTTCACAACGCTTCAGGTACCCCGCCACGCCGCCTTGCTGGCGCAGGGTGTGGAAGTCCCGATAGCGGCCGGTGACCAGCTTGTGGGGATAGGCCTGGTGGCCCACATCCCAGACGACCCTGTCGTTGTCGAGATCCAGGGTTTGGTACAGGGCCAGGGTGAGCTCAACGACGCCGAGGCCCGGGCCCAGGTGCCCGCCACTGGTGGACACCACCTGAAGGTGGCGTTCGCGGATCTGGCGCGCGATCGCCTCAAGTTCCGCCACGCTGAGTCCATGGAGCTGGTTGGGGTGGGTCAGCTCGCTCAGATGCATGGCGTCAAGGCGCGGCTCAGGCAATCTACGGCGTCTCACTGAACGGCTGGCGGCAACGGCGACCATCGGCGCCGCCGATTGCGACACTGGGACCATGACCGAAGCGCGCTTTCAGGACCTTTGTTGGCGCTCCAGCCGCCCTGGAGCACCTGAGGATGTGAGCCCTTACCTGCAACGGATCCTGCGCGCACGCGTCTACGACGTGGCGATCGAATCGCCCCTGGATCCGGCGCCCAACCTCTCACGACGGCTCGGCAACAGGGTGCTCCTCAAGCGTGAGGACCTTCAACCGGTGTTCAGTTTCAAGCTCCGCGGCGCCTACAACCGCATGGCGGCTCTCCGGCGGTCGGAGCTGGATCGTGGCGTGATCGCCGCCAGCGCCGGCAACCACGCCCAGGGTGTCGCCCTGGCGGCCCAACGGCTCAACTGCCGGGCCGTGATCGTGATGCCGGTGACCACGCCCGAAGTGAAGGTGCGGTCGGTGTCGGCCCGGGGCGCGGAGGTGGTTCTCCATGGCGACACCTACGACGAGGCCTACGCCGAGGCGCGCCGCTTGGAGGCCACAAGGGAGCTGACGTTCATTCATCCCTTCGACGACCCGGACGTGATCGCCGGCCAGGGCACCATCGCTTTGGAGATCCTGCGCCAGTGCTCCCAGCCGCCTGACGCGATTTATGTGGCGGTGGGCGGAGGCGGTCTGATCGGCGGGATCGCTGCTTATGTCAAGAGTCTCTGGCCCGAGGTCGACGTGATCGGCGTGGAGCCCGTCGATGCGGCCGCCATGACCCATTCGCTCGCCAGCGGCAAGCGGGTGCGGCTGGATCACGTGGGCCTGTTCGCTGATGGTGTCGCCGTGCGGCAGGTGGGTGAACGCACCTTCGCGCTAGCTCAGCAGTACGTGGACGCCATGGTGACCGTGACGACCGATGAGATCTGCGCCGCCATCAAGGACGTGTTCGAAGACACCCGCTCGATCCTGGAGCCGGCCGGTGCCCTGGCGATCGCCGGCATGAAGAAGGACGTGGCGCGGCGTCAACTGGAGGGCCAGACCCTGGTGGCGGTGGCCTGCGGCGCCAACATGAACTTCGGTCGGCTGCTGTTCGTGGCCGAGCGGGCGGAGATTGGCGAAGACCGGGAAGCCCTGCTGGCGGTGGAGATTCCGGAACAGCCTGGCAGCCTGCGGCGTTTCTGCGGTTTGCTCGGACAACGCAATCTCACCGAATTCAGCTACCGCCTTGCCGATCCCCAAAGGGCTCACATCTTCGTTGGCGTGCAGATCAAGGGGCATCAAGACACACGCCTGCTGATGGATGACCTGACCTCCAATGGCTTTCCCTGCCTGGATCTCAGCGACAACGAACTGGCCAAACTGCATCTCTGCCACATGGTGGGAGGCCGACTGCCGTCCCAAAGCGAAGCCGGCACTGCCACTGCTCCTGCCGAGGAGTTTCTCTACCGCTTTGAATTTCCAGAGCGTCCGGGAGCGCTGATGGATTTCGTGAGTTCCTTGCACCCAAACTGGAACATCAGCATCTTTCACTATCGCAATCATGGGGCGGATATGGGCCGCATCGTGATCGGTGTACAGGTGCCAACCGCAGAACTCGCGGACTGGCGCACCTTCCTGGCGGAGCTGCCCTATCCCCACTGTGAGGAAACCCGCAATCCGGCTTACCGGCTCTTCCTTGGTCCCATGGATCAACCCGTGCCGGCACTGGCTGGGTTTCATGACGTTCGGTCCTGACCATGGCAGTCCCTGGTGACCCAGGGCGTGCGGATGGGGTCAGCACGGCCTTGTGGCTGCCCTCAACACTGGTGGGCACTGGATCGCTGCGATACGGTGCGCATGTGATCGGCTCGCGATCTGGCAATGCCCATCGATCCCGAACCCACGATGGCGCACGAACCCACGGCCGATCGGCCTGAATCCTCGGCCGCTGAGGCCCCCGGCAGCCGTGCGATCGCCTCCATGGCGGCGATGTCGCTGCCGGCGCGCCTGGAGGCGATCCTCTACCTCAAGGGGCGCCCGCTCACCCTCAGCGAGCTCGCTGGGATCGCCGGCATCGATCGGGATACGGCAGAGCTGGCTCTGATCACCTTGATGGCGGATTACGCCCATCGCGATACCGCGCTGGAAATTCATCAAGATGGCCATCATTACGCCTTGCAGCTGCGCGAGAGCTTGGCGGATCTGGTGCAAGACCTGCTGCCTGTGGATCTCAGCACCGCAGCGCTGCGCACTCTTGCCACGATCGCCCTGCGCAAGCGCTTGCTGCAATCAGAGCTGGTCGACCTGCGCGGCTCCGGCGCCTACGACCACATCAAGGAGCTGCTCGCCCATGATTTCATCGAGCGCAAGCGCCAGAGCGACGGGCGCTCCTATTGGCTGAGCCTGAGCGACAAGTTCCACCGCACCTTCACGATCCAGACCGACAACCTGCGCCCCCGCTCAGCTGGGTCGCGTGGAACCGCCGCCAGCTCGGCCCCTGGCGAGAAGGCCGAAGCTGCTGGGTTCGATGAGTCCGAGTCGACTCGCGAGGCCGCTGCTTGAGTCAGGGGCGCGTCTCAGCTCAGCCAACTGACTTGAAGGCAGCTCGCGCTGTGATGTTTTCGAGGCTGCCTCCGCTGTGGTGTGTATGAAGCTGTCTTCGCTGTGGTGTGTGTCGGCAGCTTGAGCGACCTTGTTGGTTTGGCCGCAGCCTGCGCCGTTGGTTTGGCCGCAGCCTGTGCCACCGGCGCTTGAGCGGCGCCAGCAGGAGGGGCTTGATGGATCGGTGACCCGCTGCGCTGCTCAGGGGCGGCAGTCCATAGAGTTGGTCGCTGTATTGCCCTCGCTGCTGGCATGACCCTTCTCGCCTTCCCCCTGCAGGTGTTGGCCCAGACCCTCAACATCTACCTGCTGGTGTTGCTGGTCAGGGTGTTGCTCAGCTGGTTTCCCAACCTGGATTGGAGCAATCCGGTGCTCTCGGGCGTCAGCGCGATCACCGACCCCTACCTGAACGCCTTCCGAGGGCTGATCCCGCCCCTGGGCGGACTGGATCTCTCCGCGATCCTGGCCTTCCTGGCCATCCAGTTGCTGCAAAGCCTGCTTCAAGCTGGAGCCTCCATGGTGGCCGGCGGCATGGCCTACTGAGCTGACCCCCGCCTCAAGGGCACGGCGAAGCTCCTCGGAGCCCCCCTGCAGGCCGGATCACGATCAGTTGGATCGCTTGGCTTGATCAACGAGCCTCCTGTTGATCAACCAGCCTCCTCGCTGGAACCTGCGGAAACTGAGCGTTCCAGGGGCAGAAGTTCATCGTCGGGACCTGCCCGTTTGCGAACGGGAGCCGTGAAACCCCTCGCTTTGACTCGCTTGACCAGGAAGGGTCCCGGTGTACCGGCGGGGATCGAGATCCGCAGGGCAAAAGGGGTTTGTCCCGGTGGCACATCACCGATCGAACCGAGACGGGTGCGGTTCGGCAACGCCGGCTCGCCACTGGCATCCACCACCTGGCCAAACACGTCGGTGTCGACCACCGGGTTGGATCCCGGGTTGATCACCACACCACGCAGGGCATAGCAGGCTGCGCCCGCGGGGCGACGCAGATCGGGCTGGCGGCCAGGGTCCGCCTCCGGGCATGGGGCCAGGGCGATGTCACTCACCTGGAGATCAGCGGCCCAAATCGGAGACGCATGGATCAGCAGCGGCAACATCAGCACCATGGTCGCCAGACAGCGGCACAGGCAGATCCAGCCCAGGCCTCGGCGGCCAGAGCCACTGTCGCCCTGAGGCCGCTTCGGGAAGGGCTCAGCTGCCTGCTGGAACGGCCCGCCTTGCCATCTCATCGCCGATCGCCATTACCGGAGATCACGTTACGGGCAGCACGGTCGGCCAGCTTGCTGAGGTTCGCCGCCGCGATCTGCTCCAGATCCAGATTGAGCTCGGTAGCCAGCTGCGCCACGTACCACAGCACATCCCCCAGTTCCAGCCCCAGATCCTCGCGCACCTGGTCATCAAAGACACCCCGCCGATCCCGCAGGACCTTCTTCACCTTGTCGGCCACCTCGCCGGCTTCACCGCAGAGACCCAGCGTCGGATACAGGGGGTTCGAGCCGACGTCCGGATATCGGGCGGTCTGCCTGGAGCGCTGTTGGTAGGTCGAGAGGTCCACGGTGATCCCTGGTGTTGCGGGCCAGGATGGTAGTTTCCGCCCAGCGCCAGGCGGAGATCCGAGCGGTTCACATGCGACGCACCAAGATCGTGGCCACCATCGGACCCGCCACCGAGTCCCCTGATGTGCTGCGGCGGCTGATCAAGGCGGGCGCCACCACCTTCCGCCTCAACTTTTCCCACGGCAATCACGAGGATCACGCCACCAGGATCGCCACGATCCGTCAGGTGGCTCATGAGCTCGGTGTGCATATCGGCATCCTTCAAGATCTGCAGGGGCCAAAGATCAGGCTGGGACGCTTCGAAGCGGGGCCGATCACCCTCAGCTCGGGAGACCCTTTCACGCTGACATCCCGGGTGGTGACCTGCAATCAGCAGATCGCCATGGTGACCTACGACAACCTGGCCCAAGAAGTGACTCCCGGCAGTCGGATCTTGTTGGATGACGGTCGCGTGGAGATGCTGGTTGAGAGTGTCGACAAAGCCGCCCAGGATCTTCATTGTTCCGTCACCGTTGGCGGCGTGCTCTCCAACAACAAGGGAGTCAATTTCCCGGATGTGCAGCTGTCGATCCGAGCCCTCACCACAAAGGATCGCGAGGATCTCAGTTTCGGGCTGCAGCAGGGTGTGGATTGGGTCGCGCTCAGCTTTGTGCGCAACCCCTCCGATCTGCTGGAGATTCGTGAGCTGATTCGTGCTCAGGGGTACACCACCCCAGTGGTGGCCAAGATCGAGAAATTTGAGGCGATCGATTCCATCGATGCGATCTTGCCCCTCTGCGACGGTGTGATGGTCGCCCGGGGTGATCTCGGCGTGGAGATGCCGGCCGAGGAGGTGCCACTGCTCCAGAAAGACTTGATTCGCAAGGCGAACAGCCTTGGCATCCCCGTGATCACGGCCACGCAGATGCTGGATTCCATGGTGAGCTGTCCGCGGCCCACCCGCGCCGAGGTGAGCGATGTGGCCAATGCCATTCTCGACGGCACCGATGCCGTGATGCTCTCCAACGAGAGCGCCGTTGGCGACTATCCAGTGGAGGCGGTCAGCACCATGGCCACAATCGCGCGGCGCATTGAACGCGACTATCCGCGCCGAGTGCTCGACAGCCACATGGCCACCACGATCCCCAACGCCATCTGCCAGGCCGTCAGCAACATCGCCCGCCAACTGAACGCCGCCGCGATCCTGCCGCTCACCAAAACGGGTTCCACTGCACGCAACGTCAGCAAGTTCCGCCCCAGCACGCCAATCCTGGCGATCACCAGCGACGTGCGCGTCGCCCGCCAGCTGGAGCTGGTCTGGGGGGTGAATCCCTTGCTGGTTCAAGAACAAGCCTCCAGCAGCGCCACGTTCAGCGTGGCCATGGGCGTGGCGCGAGAGCAGGGCCTGCTGCGCGAAGGCGACTTGGTGGTTCAGACAGCCGGCACGATTTCCGGCGTGAGCGGCTCCACCGACCTGATTCGTGTGGGGATCGTCTCGGCCGTTCTTGGCAGGGGTACCGGCATCGGCAACGGATCGGTCAGCGGCAAGGTGCGACTGGCCGCAAGCCCGGAAGAGGCCTCACGGCTGGAATACGGAGAAATCCTGGTGGTGCGGGAAACAAGCGCCGCCTATCTGGAGGCGATTCGCAAAGCTCGCGGGCTGATCACCGAAGAGGATGGCCGTCACAGCCATGCCGCTGTGATCGGAGAAAGGCTGGGCATCCCCGTGATCGTCGGGGTGGTCAATGCCACCCAGGAGTTACGGCAGGGGGAGATCGTCACGCTGGAACTGCAGGAGGGGGTGGTCCATCGAGGCACCCGCAATCCTCTTAGTGTGACGCGCTGAGTCCTGCCCCCTGACCCCGTGGCATCCCGCCTTCCCTTGGCTGAAACGGTGCAGATGGCCTTGGCCACGCTGCGCAGCAACAGGATGCGCAGTTTGCTGACCATGCTCGGCATGGTGATTGGCAACAGCTCCGTGATCGCGCTGGTGGGCATTGGCCAGGGAGCGCGAAATCTGGCCGAAGCGCAGCTCAATACGTTGGGGGCCAACGTGCTCTTTGTGGTGCCCGGCAGCAACGATACACGGCGTCAGGGTATCGAATCACCCCGCACCCTTGTCTTGGAGGATGCGGACGCCATTGCCACCCAAGTACCGAGCGTGCGGCGCGTGGCGCCCCAGATCACTCGCAGCGAGGTGGTTCAAGCCGGTTCCAACAGCACCAAAGCCTCCGTTTCCGGCATTACCCCAGCCTTTTTGAGTGTACGCCGCTTCGACGTGGCCAAGGGGCGTGGGATCAGTGAGAGCGATCTCCGCGGTGCACGAAGCGTGGTGGTCATCGGTCCAGACCTGGGCGATCGCTTGTTCCCCAATTGCAATGCCTTGGGCAAACGGGTGCGCATTGCTGGTGGTGGCTATGAGGTAATCGGCATCCTTGAAGCCAAAGGAGCCGTGTTTGGTGTGAATCAGGACGAGGCGGCCTACATCCCCTTGACCACAATGGTCAGCCGCCTCAGCGGCCGAGATCCCACCTACGGGATCAGCCTGAGTTTCATCAGCGTGGAAGCGGAGGATGAAAAGAGCACTGGCGCGGCCAGTTTCCAAATCACCAACCTGCTGCGCCAACGCCACCGGTTGCTGCGGGAGGACGATTTCGCCGTGCGCTCCCAGAAGGATGCCCTCACCATTGTGGGCACGATCACCGGTGGGCTGACGTTGCTCTTGGCGGCGATTGGCGGCGTTTCCCTGCTGGTCGGTGGGATCGGCATCATGAACATCATGTTGGTCTCCGTGAGCGAACGCACCGCTGAAATCGGCCTGCGCAAGGCCCTGGGAGCCCGCCGCGCGGATGTGTTGCTGCAGTTTCTGGTGGAAGCCCTCGTGCTCGGTTGCCTGGGAGGGGTCATCGGCGCCGCGCTAGGGATGGGGGCCGTGAATCTCGTGGCACTGTTTTCGCCCCTGCCTGCTCGCATCGGGCCACCCACGGTGTTGGTGACCGTGGTGCTCTCCGGTTCGATCGGCTTGGTTTCTGGAGTGATCCCCGCACGGCGGGCAGCCCGACTTGATCCGATCGTTGCCCTGCGCAGCGCCTGATGAGTCCCGGTTGGAGGCGAGATCCCGACAAGCATCAACAGGAGAGCCGTGCCTGGCGCACCAGGCTGCTGGTGGAACGAACAGAAGGATTCGCCCGGGTTTCACTGCAATGCGATGTCCAGATGCCATGGTCGTTTTATTGAGAAGCCTGGCCGCGCTCTTGTCAAGCCAATCAACGACACACCCAGGTGGTTGCCATTCTGAGGTCGAATCAGACGGGCGAAATCGACCTTCTGGGTGAACGGGATGCCTGCCATTTCAAGGCTTCTGCCGAGTAGATCCAGATCTGAACTGTCGCAGCAGCCACAAAGGCCGGTACCATGGCCCCCAAAGAAATCCTTAAGCAATCCAAAAGGTTGCGCTCGTCACCAAATGCAAGCACGACTCGATGGCTAGATGGTCACACCCTGCGCCTGTTGCCATGGCGAACGCCACCACCACCAGCCATGACCTTCAGGGTGAATACGTGAGTCTCAGCCAGAGGGCCCCCTCATACCCCTGCCTCGATCCATCCACCATCGCTCCCCCCCCTAGCACCTTGACCATGACACTTCCGGATCTGCCGCTCTGCAACAGTGACCAAATGGCCTGCGGCTATCGCAACTCCAGCGACCGCATGGTCATCGTCCGCTGCATCGGTCCGGATGAGTTTTTTCTGGAGCGGGTGGTGTTTCCTTTTGAGCTGTTGAGCTTCGAGTGTCCTCAGGGCACCGACGTTCAGATCTGGACCCATGGTCTGGGCGGGGCTGAGTTGTTGGAAACCATCCAGGCGGATGCTCTTCTGATCGAAGCCAATCCGTCCACGCCGATGCCCTTGCCTCTGGAAGAGCTGAACCCCTGGGCCAAGGCCAGTTGACGCTCCTCAGCCGATCTCCAGGCCCCTGACGCCGGTCGGGGGCTTTCTTTTGGCTTCAGGAGAGCTGCGGTCTCCCTGCGGAGGCCTGATCGGCTTTACACTTGTTCAAACTTCTCAGAACACCATGAATCAGCGCTGGCGTCTTCTCGCCCTCTGGCTGCTGCCTCTGGCCGTTGCCGGGTTCCTGGGTTGGCAATTGCTCGGCAATGTCGGCCAAGGGGTCTCCGGAGCCAACAACGCCAGCAGCTCCACCCGCAACACGGCGGTGGCCCGGATGAGCTACGGACGTTTCCTCGACTACGTCGAAGCTGGACGGGTGACAGCTGTCGATATTTTCGACGGTGGTCGCTCCGCTGTCGTTGAAGCGGTGGATCCGGATCTCGACAACCGAGTGCAGCGCCTGCGTGTCGATCTTCCTGGTGTCGCTCCCGAACTGGTCAATCGCCTGAAGGACCAGGGCATCAGTTTTGACATCCACCCGCCCCGCCAACCTTCGCCGGTGCTTGGCCTGCTTGGCAATCTGCTCTTCCCATTGCTGCTGATCGGTTCGCTCATCTTCCTGGCCCGTCGTTCCTCCGGGATGCCGGGGGGGCCGGGGCAGGCGATGCAGTTCGGTAAGACGAAAGCTCGTTTCTTGATGGAGGCTGAAACCGGAGTCAAATTTGATGACGTTGCCGGGGTGGAAGAAGCCAAGCAGGATCTCCAAGAAGTGGTGACTTTTCTGAAGACACCTGAACGGTTTACGGCGGTCGGTGCCAAGATTCCCAAAGGTGTACTTCTGGTGGGCCCCCCTGGCACAGGCAAAACCTTGCTTGCCAAGGCGATTGCTGGGGAAGCGGGGGTGCCCTTTTTCTCCCTGTCTGGATCTGAGTTTGTGGAGATGTTCGTTGGCGTTGGCGCCAGCAGAGTCCGGGACCTTTTCAAGCGCGCCAAGGAAAACAGCCCTTGCCTCATCTTCATTGATGAGATCGATGCCGTGGGTCGTCAGCGGGGTGCAGGCATTGGCGGTGGTAATGACGAGCGAGAACAAACCTTGAACCAACTACTCACAGAAATGGATGGTTTCGAGGGAAATAGCGGCATCATCATCATTGCTGCAACCAACCGTGCGGATGTCCTGGACTCAGCCCTGATGCGTCCAGGTCGTTTCGATCGCCAGGTGATGGTGGATGTGCCCGACATCAAAGGACGGCTCTCCATCCTCCAGGTTCACAGCCGCAACAAGAAGCTTGCCGATGATGTGAGCCTTGAGGCGATCGCCCGCCGTACCCCTGGCTTCTCAGGAGCTGACCTGGCGAATTTGCTGAACGAGGCCGCCATCCTCACCGCTCGGCGGCGGAAGGAAGCCACTTCCCTGGCGGAAATCGATGATGCTGTGGATCGGGTGATCGCTGGCATGGAAGGCAAGCCGCTCACCGATGGTCGCAGCAAACGCTTGATCGCTTACCACGAAGTGGGTCATGCACTCGTGGGCACCTTGGTCAAAGCCCACGACCCCGTTCAGAAGGTCACCCTGATTCCACGCGGACAGGCTCAAGGACTCACATGGTTCTCACCCGATGAGGAGCAAATGCTCGTGAGCCGCGCCCAGCTGCGGGCTCGCATCATGGGCGCTCTAGGTGGCCGTGCCGCCGAGGACGTGGTGTTTGGCCACGAAGAAGTGACGACAGGTGCTGGTGGAGACATTCAACAGGTTGCCTCGATCGCACGACAGATGGTGACACGCTTTGGCATGAGCGAAATCGGCCAGTTTTCGCTGGATGCCGGCAACCAGGAAGTTTTTCTGGGGCGCGACCTGATGACCCGCAGCGATGGTTCAGATGCCATGGCCACACGAGTGGACCAAGCCGTGCGGCAGATCGTGCAATCCTGCTATCAGGAAACTGTTGGTCTTGTGGCAGCTCACAGGGCTTGCATGGATCTGTTGGTGGAAATGCTGATCGAAAAGGAAACCCTTGATGGCGAGGAGTTTCGTGCTGTGGTAGCGGAATTCACTGCCATTCCGGAAAAAGAACGCTTTTCCCCGATTCTTAGCCCGGTTGGTAGTTAATCCAAGAACCATAATTCTTGGTTTACCCTGATGACTCTAGGCCGCTCAGCAATGAGTGGCCTTTTTGCCTAATAACCCGGAGATCTTATCCAGTTTAAGTTGTGCGGGGAAGACTTCATCCCGCACATTCAATTTCACAAGGGATCAACACCTTCTCATGGTCTAACTCTCGGGAACGTTAGTAATCATCACTTCGTCGCGCAGGTGCAACGAAACCTGAGCCAAAGGAGGTAAGGCTTTCTTTCTAAACCAGCCCCTCGCGCAAGGTTGTGGAGGGCCGTTCGCTTGAACCCTCTCTGAATAACAACGTCTCGCAAATCTTGTTCGTTACCAGCTTGAGGTCAGGTTAAAATAGAAATGAGATTGTTACGGACTGGCGTGACCAACCCGCCTTCAAACAGGACGGACAGGACGCTTGTCAATAACCTTGTCAATCAGGCCATACTGCACAGCTTCGTCTGGGGACATGAAAAAATCACGATCGGTGTCTTCCTCGAGACGGGTCAGGGGCTGACCTGTACGATCGGCTAATTCCTGATTAAGCTTCTTTTTGAGGTAAAGAATCTCATCCGCCTGGATGCGAATGTCGCTGGCTTGCCCCCGCGCGCCCCCTAAGGGCTGGTGGATCATGATGCGGGAATGAGTCAAGCTGCTGCGCTTGCCTTTCGTGCCAGCGCAAAGCAAAAAGGCACCCATGCTGGCTGCCAAGCCTACACAGACGGTTTGTACGTCGGGTTTGATGTGTTGCATCGTGTCAAAGATGCCAAGGCCGTCATAGACCGACCCACCTGGCGAATTGATGTAAAGAAAGATATCCTTGTCCGGATCGTCCGCTTCCAAGAACAGCAACTGGGCCACCACCCGATTGGCGGATTCCGCAGTGACCGGTTCACCCAGGAAAATGATCCGTTCCCGCAGCAATCGCGAGTAGATGTCGAACGCCCTTTCGCCGCGACCCGACTCTTCGATCACGATCGGGATCATGAAAATTCACGCCGTACTGATCCAATCTTACTCAGGCGTTGCCGGTGCCGCCGTGGTGACACCGGACGCTGGGGGCCGCCGACCTGATCCGCACCGACAGCGCTAGTGTCTACTGGCCCGTCCGGATCCCCTGCCCGCGTGAGCGAAGCTCGCACTGTTGCCGACAGCAAACGCGCCTTTCATCGCGCTTTCCCCCATGTGATCGCTCCTCTCTACCGTCGCTTGGTGGACGAGCTGCTGGTGGAACTCCATCTGCTGAGCCACCAGCGGGGTTTCCAGCCCGATTCCCTGTTCGCCGTCGGGGTGGTTCAGGTGTTCGACAGCCTCAGCCGCGGGTACCGCCCAGAGGCCCAGCGCGAACCGTTGTTTCAGGCCCTCTGCAGCGCCTGTGGCTACGACGCTGCCAACCTGCGGGGCCAGGCCGAAGCGGCCATCCAGGCCATGGGCCATCACAGTGTCGAAGCGGTGCGGGGCTGGGTGGAACACCAGGGTGAGGGTGCACCCGATCCGCTCGCGGCTGCGCTGCATGGCATTCGCCGTGATGATTTCCACTACTCCCGGTTGATGGCCGTGGGCCTGCTCTGCTTGCTGGAAAAGGCCCAGGGAGCCGAGAGCATGGAACCTCAGGATCTGCGCCAGGCCGCTCACGACCTCGGTGCCGCAATGGGGCTGCTGCGCGATCGGGTCGACAAAGATCTATGCCAATACGCCGGCAACCTGGAAAAAATGGCCCAGGCCGTGGAGCTGATGGAGGAGACCGTTGCCGCTGAGCGGCGGCGGCGAGAACGTCAGGAGCTCAACGCGGCTCCACCTGAAGCTGCCCCGTCAGCAGGCTGAACGCCGCCTCGCTTCCCTTGCCCTGGCGCCCACTGGCCTGGATCTGCAACTGGCCCGCCTGCTGCACCAGCTCGGGCAGCAAAGCCGGCAACAAGCCTCGCTCCGCCAACGGCCTGGGCCGCGCGCGCAGCAGCAACAAGTCCGCACCAGGGCGCTCGCCCAGAGGAGCCAGCGCCATGGCTGTTGTCGGTGGGGATCCCAGGTACAGCATCAGTTGGCTGGATCCGGAGCGGCTCGGGATCCAGCGCCAGCCGCCGATCACATCGCCGTTGGGCCGAGTCCAGAGACTGAGCGCTGGTTGGGGTGCCTGGGTCTTGCTGGCCGATCCGGGGGACTTGTTGGCCTCGTTGACCGCTGGGGTCGAGGGACTCGAACTCGGTGGTGCAGATGGTGCAGATGGTGCAGATGGGTCAGAGGCCCTGGTGGCATCGCCGGCAGCTCGTTGCAGACCCTGTTCGGCCAAACTTTCGGCAATGTGGTCCAGCACGGGTTGCCAGTCCGCCTGCGCCCCTGGCAGCGCCAGCTGCAGGTCCATCCCGGCCAGGAACGGCCCCTGCCGCAGCGGCCGCAACCGCAGCCTGAAGGGGGACTGCTGCAATCGCTCCAGTCGCTGACGGTTGAGCCCATAGCGCTCGGTCAGCGGCTCGCGGATCAGCTCACGACTCACCAATCCCTGCAACAACGGCTCCAGAGCCGATCCGCGGAGCTCCAATAGCAGCCCTTCCTCCAGGGCGGGCTGCTCAGGCCTCGGCGGCGTCCAGCGCGGCGGCGCGGCCTGCAGCCCATCCACGGAGCTGGTGACTCCCTGCCAGAGCACCCGGTTGTCCGGTGCGAGGGAGAGACGCAGACAGCCCTCTTGATAGCGCTGAAACAGCGGCGCGATCGGGCCGAGCATGGCTCCGAGGGCCGTGGGTGTCCAGAACACCACCTGCCCTCCAACCAACAGCTCCGCACATTGACGGCGCAGGCCCCTGGCCGGTCGTTGCCGCGGCAGCAACTGATCCCGCAGCAGACGCTGCGCCAGAGGATCGGGCGCCAACACCAACAGATTCCCGACCCGCAAGCCGCGCTGTTCGATCAACCTGCGATCGGCAGAGGGGCCTAACTGCATCCCGCCCCGCGCGACGAAGGGATCGGGGATGACCAGGTAAGGAGCCCCATCGGCATGGGGGCCCCAAAGCTGCCACCAGGTGCGGCGCTGAAGGCGCCACAGCCTTGTCCCCAGCTGATCGCCGAGTCGTTCGCGCCAGAGCTGGGGCAGGCGGCGCTCGGGCATCGCCGGAAAGCTCTGCAACAGGCTGGAAACGGCCATCAATCGCTCCAGTCCCTGGGCTTTGGGGCGAGGCCAGCGGCTCAACCACCAAACCGGTACGGCCAGCAGCAGCAGGATCGCGAGACTGGTGAGCGGCAGAGGCGGGCGCCGCAGTTGCCCTGTGGCGGATGGGGTCATGGCGACGGCGGTTCGGGCTGACCGTAGAGCGTGGTGCGCTGGCGCACCGGGCGCCCGCGATCCAGTGCGGCTTGCCGCAAGGCTGCCACTGGCTGGCTGGTGCCGCCTTGGGCGCCCGCCATCGTGGTGATGTGTTCCTCCATCAAGGTGCCACCGAGGTCGTCGCAGCCCCAGTCGAGGGCTTCCGCCGCCACGGGCAGGGTGAGCTTCACCCAGCTGGGCTGGTGATGGGGGATCCAGGGACCCAGCAGCAGTCGCGCCTGGGCTGTGAGCCGCAGCATGGCGCGGCCATCCGGCTGGTCACGACCAACCCGCAGGCGCAGCGGGGCCGGAGCTGCTGCACCGATAAAGGGCAGCAACACGAACTCCGAAAATCGGCCAGCCCCGGCTGCCAGCGCCTGACGTTGCAGAACCAGCAGGTTGAGCAGATGGGCCGCCCGATCGGCAGGTCCCTCGAGATGGCCCGCCATCAGGGTGCTCGTGGACCAGAGACCATGGCGGTGCACCTGGAGCATCACGGCCATCCAGGCGCGGGAGCTGAGTTTCTCCGGACAGATCAGCCGCCGTATGGGATCGCTGAGCACCTCCGCCGCCGTGCCAGGCACCGATCCGAGCCCCATCGCCTTCAACCGTTCCAGCACGCAATCCAGGCTGATCCCGTCGCGCTCGGCGATGAACAGCAACTCCTGGGGCGAAAAGGCATGCAGGTGGATCCCCGGAGCAGCCTCGGCCAGCCCCTCCAGCAGCCGCTCCGCGTGGCGCAAATGAGAGCCATCCAGCTGGGCGCGGGGATCCAACCCGGCTTGGAGGCAGAGCTCCGTCGCCCCCGCGGCCGCAGCCTCGGCCGCCCGCTGCTGCAGCGCCTCCAACGGCAGGCGATAGGCCCCAGGGGCGGCCTCATCTCGCCGGAAGGCGCAGAAGCCGCAATGCAGGAGACAGTGGTTGCTGGCATTGAGATTGCGGTTGATCACGTAGGTGACCGTGTCGCCCACCTGGGCGCGACGACAACGATCAGCCAGATGCCGCAAAATGCCGATGCCACTCACGGATTCGTCTTGGATGGCGAGCGGGTCTGAAGACGCCTCGCCAAGCCTGAGTAATGCCAGCGCCAAACCCGCCATGGCGCTGTCGGAAAACAACCAATCGGCCGCACCGGGCTCGGGGAGTTGCTGGTTGAGGCCCCGTTGGACCTCCGCCAGCTCCGCGATCAGCTGATCGGCGGGCAGACCCTGCCAGGGCTCGGCGAGGTTGGTGGGGGGAGGCTGAATGAGGAGATCTCCAGCCAGGGCCCAATCGCGAGGGTCAAACGGACCCTGGCTGCCGCCGGTGGGGCTCAAGACCGCTTCTGGGCCTTGCGCCGACGACGGTCGCGCCACTCCACGGAGGAGAGGTACACCACTCCGCCGCTCACGAAGACCAGCAGGGAGCTGGCCAACACGGCGAGCAGGGTGTTGGCGCTCAGCAGATCAGAAGGGAATGGAGTTGTCACCACGGCGCCCCCAAACCACCATGGCGATGGAGAAGCTGAAGATGGCGGCCAAGGAGGCCCAGCCCAGGGTGATCAGCATCGGCGGTCCAGCACAACTTGGCGCATGATACGCAGTGCTCCATCCCACCGATGCCGCAAGTCATGGCTGAGCTCCCCGCCGTTCCACTTTCCGCCGTGGCTGCCGTGCTTTCGGAGAGCGGACAGGGACGGCAGGCAGGCGGCCTGCTTGCCAGCACGAGGCCCAGCGGAACCATCGCTGTCAGCGCCATGCGAGCCATGGCCACTTCTGCCAGCCCGACGGCGGTGCAGGAGCGCAGCCAGGTGCGCAGCCACTACCCCAACTTCCGCATCACGGTGCTCGATGACAATGTCAATACGTTTCAGCACGTTGTGGACTGCTTGGTGAAGATCCTGCCAGGAATGCAACCGGATCGGGCCTGGGAGCTGGCCCACCGGATTGATTCCGAAGGCGCCGCCGTGGTGTGGACCGGCCCCCAGGAGCAGGCTGAGCTCTACCACCAGCAGCTAGGGGCCCAGGGCCTCACCATGGCGCCTTTGGAGCGGGCTTGAGCCAGCCCAGCGGGTTCTCAGCACAGCAGACACGATGGGACGACTGGTGATCACCCACAGCACCTACGTGGATGGACTGATCCCGCTGCTGCGGCGCCTGGCCGCCCAGGAGGGAATCGACACCGTGACACCCGCCGTGATCACCCGGGTGCGGGGGCGTTCACCTCTGCTGACGCTGCGCATCTCCACGCCGATACGCGGTGGCCACAAACTGGTGGCTCGCAGGGGCAGTTCCGCCCAGGAGGTGTTCGTGGTGACCGGATGGCCACGCCAACGCCTTCAGGATTGGCTGACGGAACAACTGGAGTAAAAAATCTCAGCTCCCGGCTGAACCGCTGGAAAGCTTTCGTGAAAGAGGGTGGACCACCGTGCCGTCTTGCCCCAGTGTTTCGACCTGGAAGAACCAGAAGGGGAGTCAGGGGCGGAGCGCCGTTTCCGGCTACGAGGCCGGCTTACGTTGCTATCGCTGAAGACCCCCCATGTCGAAGAGGGAGTCAGATCAGAAAACTGTGAAAGGCAGTCACCAACACAGCAGTCCGTTTTCAGTTTAGGGCCTTCTCCCGGGGGGCAGTGGCCAAATCTCGCGGATCCGCTCCAGTTGCCTCACCCGTTCAGCCTCGCGGCCCCCGGGATCCTTGGCCTGCAGCGGCACGGTGAGGTGTCCGAGCTTGCGACCGGGCTCCAATCCCTTCTTGCCGTACCAGTGCAAGTGGGCCCCCTTCAGCGCCGCCAGCGCCTGCCGGGCCCGCTCGTGGGCGGGCTCATCCAGGCTGAACGCCAGCAGGTTCACCATCAGAGCTCCAGCTAAGCGGGGTTCAGGGGACCCCATCGGCAATCCGGCCACGATGCGCACCTGCTGGGCGAATTGGCTGGAACGGCAGGCTTCGATCGTGTAGTGGCCAGAGTTGTGGGTGCGAGGTGCCAGCTCGTTCACCTGCAAGCCGCCAGGCCCCCAGAAGAACTCGATCGACAACACACCCACGTAACTCAGGGCCGTCATCACGGAAACCGCGACATTGCGGGCGTACACCTGCACGCTGTGCCCCACCGGCGCCGGAAACAACACCCAGTCGCAAACCTGCTGATGCTGGTGGGTTTCCACCAACGGGAAGCAGGCCACGTTGCCGTGGGCGTCGCGGCAGGCGGTGAGGGCCAGCTCCCGCTCGAACAGCACCTTTTCCTCCAGCAACCAACCGCGAGGGTCCACCGCGTCCAACAGGCGCTCCAGGTCCTGCTGCT
This sequence comes from Synechococcaceae cyanobacterium, assembly GCA_046342775.1. Lineage (GTDB taxonomy): Bacteria > Cyanobacteriota > Cyanobacteriia > PCC-6307 > Cyanobiaceae > Cyanobium. The sequence continues at coordinate 7,728 of JBKDOR010000237.1, read as the reverse complement.
CGTTGAGCGGGCGAATGCCTTTGCCGTCATACCCGCCTTCACATGCCTTGGCGATGACCGGGAACTGAAACCCTTCAGGCAACCTGGGCTTCGGCGGCTCCAGGGCCACCGCAGCGGATGCGGGGCTCATACCCAGGGGAGCGGAGACGGCGAGCGGCTCTGGAACGTCGCCTTGCGCCGGCCCATGCCCGGAGTTGAGCGGCGGCTGAGGTGGAGGCAACACCGCCTCAAGAGGCGCCCAGCGCACGGTGCTGAGATGCAGCTCATCCAGCAACTGGCGCTGGCTTCGTTTGCTGAACAAGGGCCGCAGGGCCTGGAGATCGGGGAGGAAACAAATTCCCTCAGCCTCCAAGGGCGCAAGGCGCTCCAGATCGATCCATTCGTTCTCAAAGCTGATCGCCCGGCAGCGGCGACCCAGCTCGCGGGTGGCCTCCACATCGTTGAGCGGCGCCAAGAGGTGATCGCTGGCCAACGCCACCGCGGGATCCTCAACACTGGGGGTCTGCACCACCAGAGGCAGGTTCAGCTCCGCCGCCGCCGCAGCGAGCATCCTGGCCAACTGACCGCCACCGACGATGCCGACCGCCGTGGGCTCAGGCCGCTTCGGGACCGTGCCGTCCACCGAACGCCGTTCAAACCACCAGGATCGCACCACACCCCATCAAACGAAAGCCGGGGTTCAGACCAGTCCGCGATCGGAGACCAGCAGCCAGCGCAGCAGGCTGAGCAGCAGCACGGCCATGAACAGCGCCAGGCCCACGGTGCAGGCGTAGCTGATCTCCAATTCCGAGAATGCCTGGTCGTAGACGTAATAGACGATCGTGCGGGTCGAGTCGGCCGGTCCCCCCTGGGTCATCAAATACATCTCCTCGAACACCTTGGTTGCGGCGATGGCGGAGAGCACGGCCACCAGCGTCACGTAGGGGCGCAGCAGCGGCACGGTGATGTCGCGATGGCGTCTCCAGCCCTCGCTGCCATCCAGGGCCGCCGCCTCGTAGAGCTCGAGGGGGATCCCCTGCAGCCCGCCCAGAAAGATCACCATGTAGTAGCCCAACCCTTTCCAGAGGGTGACGAGCATCACCGAGGGCAGGGCCAGCAGCGGGCTGGTGAGAAAGCCGATCGGCTCGAATCGGCCGCCCAACAGCGCCGCCAACCAGCCGTTGATCAGCCCGTTTTCCGCGTAAAGCCAGCGGAAGGCGATGGCCGCCACCACCAGCGACACCAGCACCGGCGTGTAGAACGCGGCTCGGATCCAGTGAATCGCCGGCAGCTGGCGATTCACCAGCACCGCCAGGGCCAACGATCCCACCACCACCAGGGGAACGATGCCGATCAGATAGAGGAAGGTGGTGAAGGCCACCCGTCGCAGCATCGGGTCCACCAGCAGCCGGCGAATGTTGGCCAGACCCACGAAGGTGAGCGGTTCCCCCACATCCAGTCCCGTGCGGGTGAAGCTGATCAACAGCGCCATGGCACCGGGGATCAGCACCGACAGCGCCAGCAGCAGCAGCGCTGGCGCCAGAAAACCCCAGGCGGTGGCGGTGCCGGGGGTTGAGATCGGCCCCGCGGGCGGGGGCGCTGAGGCCCTGGCCCGATCGGCAGACGGGGCCACGATGGTGCTGGAGTCGGGCATCCAGACATTGTGGCGGCGACCGATCAACGCGCCAGAACGCGATCGCCCTGCCTTGCCCAAGAACGGCTGGGGGCACGACCTGAGATCACACCAGCAGGGCGTCGCCTTGCTCTACAGAGGGGGCGCCCCGCCGCCCAGCCGTTGCCGGCCCCCATTTCCCTCGCCCAGGCCAGCCGGTTCTGGTTGCGGCTCGGATGGGTGAGCTTCGGCGGCCCGGCAGGGCAGATCGCGCTGCTGCACCAAGAGCTGGTGGACCGGCGTCGCTGGCTCTCGGAACGGCGATTCCTGCATGCCCTGCAGTACTGCATGCTGCTGCCGGGCCCGGAAGCCACCCAGTTGGCCGCCTATCTGGGCTTTCTCATGCATGGGGTGCCCGGGGCCCTCGTGGCGGGGGGGCTGTTCCTGCTGCCCTCGGTGCTGGTGCTGCTGGGGCTCGCCAGCATCTACGCCCTGTGGGGGCAACTGCCGCTGCTGAGCGCGGTGTTCTGGGCCCTGAGGCCGGTGGTGCTGGCGGTGGTGCTGGTGGCCTGCTGGCGGCTGGGTCGCCGCACCCTCAAACGGCCACTGCAGCCCGTGCTGGCGGCGCTGGCCCTGGTGGCGGTGGAGCTGTGGCGCTTGCCATACCCGTTGATCCTGCTGCTGGTGGCCACCAGCGGCTGGCTGGCCGGACGGCTGCGGCCCGATCTGATCCTGGCGCCGGCCGCCAACGCCTTGCCCCGCCCGACATCGGGCTCCAGCCTCGACCCCGCCCTGCCTGGAGCCAGCTGCCCAAGCCCGGAGGCTGTCTCATCAGGGCGGCGGCCGCACCCCGCGGCATCCGACCCGGAACCCGAGGCGTACATCCACGGCGACCGCACCGCCACGCCTGGCCATGCCCGCTTCAGCGCCCGGGGCCTGGCCTTGACGCTGCTGGTCTGGGCTTTGGCCCTGGCCCTGCCCCTGCTGCTGCTCAGCGCCCTGGATGGCTGGCAAGGCCTGCTGGCCACCATGGCGCGCTTCTTCACGCGGGTGGCGTTCTTGAGCTTCGGCGGTGCCTACGCGGTGCTGCCTTACGTGGCCCAGGGGGCTGTGGAGCGCTTCGGCTGGCTGACGGCCAGCCAGATGGTGGACGGCTTGGCGCTGGGGGAAACCACTCCGGGGCCCTTGATCATGGTGGTGGCCTTCGTGGGCTTCATGGGCGGCTGGCAGCAGGGGCTGGCCGACGGCCCGGGGTCCTGGACCAGCGGCCTGGCCGCCCTGCTGACCAGCGTCTGGTTCACCTTCTTGCCGTCGTTCGGGTTCATCCTGGCCGGCGCCCCCCTGGTGGAGGCCAGCCGGGAGGACCTGCGCCTGGCGGCGCCCCTGGCTGCCATCACCGCCGCCGTGGTGGGAATGATCGCGGCCCTGGGGTTGTTTCTGGCCGGACCGGCCCTCTGGCCTGGCGGCCGCTTGGATCCACTGGCCCTGCTGCTGCTCGCGGGCGGGCTGCTGTTGCTGCTGGCGGCCCGCTGGAGCGTGCTCCAGGTGATCGCCGCCGCCGCTGGCCTCGGCCTGCTGAGGTTGCTCCTCAAGGCTTGAGCCATCACGGCCCAGCCGAGGCTGCTGGCGAACGCCAGCGGCTGGCGCATTTGCGATGGTTGCGGGCATGGCTATGAGTGGTGCAGCCTCCCTCGGCCCTATGCCTGACCACAGCTCGGGCGACAGTCCCCCCGCCGGTTTGGCCCCTGGGCCCCTGGGCAGCGCCCACCCGATCGCCATGGCGTCGACGCCGCGATCGCATCAGCCTCACGCGGCAGCCGAGCCGACAGACGATCGCTGCGAGCTGGACCCGGAGATCAGCCGGGTGGTGCGGTTGCAGGCCGGCCGACAGGACGCCCTGATCGAGGTGCTGCACGCGGTGCAGCAACGGCACGGCCACCTGCCCAAAGCCGCGCTGCGCCAAGTGGCTCTGGAGCTGCAACTGCCCCTGAGTCGGGTCTACGGCGTGGCGAGTTTTTATCACCTGTTCCAGCTGCAGCCGCCAACAGCCCATCGCTGCAGCGTTTGCCTGGGCACGGCCTGCTTCGTGCGCGGCGGCGAGACGTTGCTGCAACGGCTGAGCGGACTGCTGGGGCTCGCGCCGGATCAACGGGCGCTGAATGGCCGCTGGGGGTTGGAGCGGCTGAGTTGCGTGGGAGCCTGCGGCCAGGCGCCCTTGCTGTTGATCGACGACCAGGTTGTGGCCGGGCTGCCCCTCAGCGACCCGCAGGCGCTGGATCAACGGCTGAGGCAGGCGCTGGCCGACGCCGATCCCGACAACGCCCGCGCCGATGCTGATCCAGCCGACGCCAGCCGGCTCACCGCGGCGCCACCAGTTTGACGCTGGGCTGAGAACCAGCCTTTGGGTTAGTCCAGGCCGATCGGACGATCCGTGGCTAAGACACGGATATCCCCCGGCTGCCGCTCCGCCATGGTGGCTGCGACGCCCCACCCATCCCCAGCTCCGTCGGCCAACGCCGCACCCCGGCGCCTGCGCTGCTGCGACGCCAGCGGTTGCCGCCATGCCGGCGGGCCGGCGCTGCGCCAGGCGCTGGAGGCCGCTCTGGCGGACCACCGGCGGGATGGTGATTCGGCGGCACTCGAGATTCGGCGAGTGGGCTGCCTGCGCCTCTGCGGTCGCGGCCCCCTGGTGGCCGAGGACGGCCCCCTTGGCCCCCGGCTTTACGGCGCGTTGCCCGCGGATCAGGCCGCAACCCTGGTCAAGCGGCCCGATGCCAGGTCTCTGGAGCCCTGGCGTCTGTCGCTGCGGCAACCCTTCTTCGCGTTGCAACGGCCGGTGGTGCTGGAGACCTGTGGGCTGGTGGATCCGGAGTCGATCGAAGACGCCCTGGCGCTGGGCACCTACGCCACCCTGCGGCGCTGCCTGGAGCAACTGACGCCGGAGCAGGTGCGGGAGCAGGTGCGGCGCAGCGGCCTGCGGGGCCGGGGCGGCGCCGGTTATCCCACCGGCCTCAAGTGGGACACGGTCGCCTTGCAGCCCCCGGGTCCGCGCTGGGTGGTCTGCAATGCCGATGAGGGCGATCCCGGCGCCTTCATGGATCGCAGCGTGCTGGAGGGCGATCCGCACCGCCTGATTGAGGGGCTGGCCATCGCCGCCTATGCGGTGGGCGCCAATCAGGGCTTCGTGTATCTCCGGGCCGAGTACCCGCTGGCCGTGGAACGGCTGCGCCGCGCCTTGGGCCAGGCCCGCGAGCGGGGCTGGCTCGGGCCGGCTATCGCGGGCAGTCGCTTCGGCCTCGAGCTGGAGCTGCGGGTGGGAGCCGGGGCCTACGTGTGCGGTGAAGAAACGGCATTGCTGGCCTCGATCCAGGGTCAGCGCGGCAACCCGCGGCCGCGCCCGCCCTATCCGGCACAGCATGGGCTCTGGAACGCCCCCACCCTGATCAACAACGTGGAGACCCTGGCGGCGGTGCCGGCGATCCTGCGGGAGGGTGGCGACTGGTACGCCGGCATCGCCACCAAACCAAGGGGCGAAGCCGTGCCCAGTGGCGGGAGCTTGCTCAGTGGCGGGACCGTGCCCAGCGGCGGCACCGTGCCCAGCGGCGGCACCAAGGTGTTTTCGCTCTCCGGCGATGTGCGCCACACCGGCCTGGTGGAGGTTCCGATCGGCACCTCACTGCGCACCGTGGTGGAAACCATGGGCGGCGGCACGGCCGATGGCCAGCCGCTGAAGGCGGTCCAGACCGGCGGGCCCGCCGGCGGTTGCATCCCGGCCGCGCTGCTGGATACCCCGGCCGACTACGAAAGTCTCAAGGCGCTGGGGTCGATGATGGGCTCCGGCGGCATGGTGGTGGTGGGGGAGGGCACGGCGATGCCGGAGCTGGCGCTCTACTTCATGCGCTTCTGTGTGCAGGAGAGCTGCGGGCGCTGCCTGCCTTGTCGGGCCGGCACGGTGCAGTTGGAGCTGCTGCTGCGACGCTTCGCTGAGCGCCGCGCCCACCCGGACGACCTGCGGCGGCTGGAGGAGTTGTGCCAGATGGTGGGCGCCACCAGCCTCTGCGGCCTGGGACAGGCGGCGCCCAACCCGGTGCTCAGCACCCTGCGCTGGTTCCGGCACGAGTACGAGGCGGCCTGCAGCCGATGAGCGTGCTCACCCTGCGAATCGATGGCCAGGAGGTGGCGGTCCCCGCAGGATCGACCCTGCTGCAGGCGGCGACGGCGGCGGGCATCCGCCTGCCGCGCCTTTGCCATCTGGAAGGCCTCTCGCCGGTGGCGGCCTGCCGCTTGTGCCTGGTGGAGCTGGAGGGCAACCCCCGGCTGCAGGCCGCCTGCGTCACCGCCGCCGCAGAAGGCCAGAGCGTGCGCACCGACACGCCCCAGCTGCGCGAGGTCCGTCGCATGGCGGTGGAGCTGTTCTTCGCCGAAGGCAACCACGTCTGCGCCTTTTGCGTGGCCAATGGCTCCTGCGAGCTCCAGGCGATGGCCGTGGCGGTGGGGATGGACCACAGCCGCTTCCCCTATCGCTACCCCCAGCGTCCGATCGACGCCTCCCACCCCCGCTTCCTGCTGGACCACAACCGCTGCATTCTCTGCAGCCGCTGCGTGCGGGTCTGCGATGAGATCGAGGGCGCGCATGTCTGGGATGTGGCGGCCCGGGGCCAGCACAGCCGCCTGATTGCGGGACTCGATCAACCCTGGGGCGACGTCAGCGCCTGCACGTCCTGTGGCAAATGCGTCGATGTCTGCCCGACCGGCGCCCTCTTCCATCGCGATGACGGCACCGCCGAGAAACATCCCCAGCCCGGCCGAGCCTGGCAGCTGCTGCAGGCCCGCCATCAGCACCACTGGGATTCAGCCACTCCCCCCTGATGGCCAACGCCGTGTCCCCACCAGCTGCTGACGCTCCCCCGCCTGAGCGGCCCCTCTGCGAGGGTTGCGGGGCCCCGCCCCCATTCGCCCCCGCATCCCCCGAGGCCCCCCGCCTGCGCCTGGCGACGGTGTGGCTGGCGGGTTGTTCGGGCTGCCACATGTCGTTTCTGGATCTCGATGAGCTGCTGTTTGCTTTGGCCGCCGTGGCGGATGTGGTGTATTCGCCTGTGGCCAGCGACGTCAAGGAGTTTCCCGCAGGGGTGGATGTCTGCTTGGTGGAGGGGGCGGTGGCCAACACGGAAAACCTGGCCCTGGCACGCTTGCTGCGGCAGCGCAGCAAGCTGGTGGTGAGCTTCGGCGACTGCGCGATCAGCGGCAATGTGCCGGCCCTGCGCAACCTGCTCAGCGGCCCGGAGGCGGTGCTGGAGCGGGGCTATCTGGAGCTGGCGGATCACGGTGCCCAGCTGCCGGATGACGACGGGCAGCTGCCGCGGCTGTTGCCCCAGGTGTTGCCGTTGCATGCCGTGATCCCTGTGGACGTCTACCTGCCGGGCTGTCCGCCTTCGGCAGAGCGCATCCGGCTCTGCCTGGAGCCGCTGCTGCGAGGTGAGATGCCCCAGCTGGCGGGCAGCGACCAGTTGCGATTCGGCTGATGACGCGCACGATCACGATCGATCCGGTCACCCGGATTGAGGGCCACGCCCGGATCACCCTGCTGCTGGATGAGGAGGGCCACCTGAGCGATGCTCGTTTTCATGTGGTGGAGTACCGGGGCTTCGAGAAGTTCTGCGAGGGTCGGCCCTTCACCGAGATGGCCGGCATCACGGCGCGGATCTGTGGCATCTGCCCGGTGAGCCACCTGCTGGCGGCGGCGAAGACCGGCGACAAGCTGCTGGCGGTGCAAGTGCCTGCGGCGGCGGTGGCGCTGCGGCGCCTGCTGAATCTGGCCCAGATCACCCAGAGCCATGCCCTGTCGTTTTTTCATCTCAGCAGCCCCGATTTCCTGTTGGGCTGGGAGTGCGAGCCGGAACGTCGCAATGTGTTCGGCCTGATGGCGGCAGATCCCGACCTGGCCCGGGCCGGCATTCGGCTCCGGCAGTTCGGCCAGCAGCTGATCGAGGGTTTGGCCGGCCGTCGCATCCATGCGGCCTGGGCGGTGCCGGGCGGGGTGCGCACGCCCCTGCGGCCCGAAACCCGCGACTGGATCCTGCAGCGTCTGCCGGAGGCCCGCGCCACGGCCCAGCTGGCCCTGGAGCGATTCAAGACAC
>JBKDOR010000236.1:0-4803 GCA_046342775.1 Synechococcaceae cyanobacterium | reverse complement strand
CGGTTCCTTGCAGCGATCCAGCACCGCCACGGCGCGGCAGGAGCGGGGCAGCTGCTGGCAGAACAAGGCGGCAACGAAGGGCCGGAACAGCCGCACCTGCACCATCCCCACCCGTTCGCCCCGGGCCAGCAACACCTCCAGGGTTTCGGCGACGGTGCCGCAGGCCGATCCCATCAGCACCAGCACCCGTTCCGCCTCGGGATGGCCGCTGTAGCTGTAAGGGGCGTAGTCGCGGCCGGTGAGCTGGGCAAACGCCGCCATGGCGGCGCTCAGATGGTCGGGGAAGGCATCGCTGAAGCGGTTCATCGCCTCCCGACCCTGGAAATAGGTGTCCGGGTTCTGGGCGGTGCCGCGCAGCACCGGGTGGTCGGGGGACAGGGCCCGGCGCCGCTGGCCGCTCAGCAGCTCTGGCGGCAGCAAGGCCGCCAGGGTGGCGTCATCCAGAGGGGCCACCTTCTGGATCTCGTGGGAGGTGCGAAAGCCATCGAACAGATGCAGCACCGGCAGCCGCGCCGCCAGGGCGGTGCGGCTCACGATCGCCGCCAGGTCGCCCGCCTCCTGCACCGACGCCGAGCAGACGATGGCGCAGCCGCTGGCGCGGCAGGCCATCACATCGCTGTGGTCCCCGAAGATCGACAGGGCCTGGGCGGCCAGGGCACGGCTGGCCACATGCACCACCACTGGCAGCAGCTCCCCCACCCAGCGGTAGAGGTTGGGGATCATCAGCAACAGCCCCTGGCTGGCGGTGAAGGTGGTGGTGAGCGAGCCGGTCTGCAGGGCCCCGTGCACGCAGCCGGCGGCGCCGCCTTCGCTCTGCATCTGCACCACGGTGGGCACGGCGCCCCAGAGGTTCGGCTGGCCGGCGGCGCTCCAGCTGTCCGCCCATTCCCCCATCGGCGTGGCGGGAGTGATCGGGTAGATGGCGATCACCTCGCTCAGCCGGTAGGCCACCCGCGCCACCGCCTCATTGCCGTCGATCGTCACCAGCGACTCCCCGTCCCGGGGGCCGCCGCCGCCTTCCGCGTCCAGGGCCTGCGGTGCGCTGGTCGGAGCCGCAGGCGCGGCGGGGACCGCTGGCGCGAGGGCAGGGTCCATCACCATGGTCAGCTCCTAGCCACAACCCACGCTAGGCACGCCGCAACGCATGACCGCAACAGTGGAGGCCGAACCGCTCCGCTTCGGGCGGCTTGGCAGCGGGGCGATGGCCGCTGGCCGTTTCCAACGAGCGGTTGTTCATCGCGCGCTACCCAGCCCCTTGGCCTGGACCCTGCTCTGGGCGCGAACGCAACGCGGCAGAGGCTTCATGCCGCTGCTTCCTAACGCTGCTTCATAACGCTGCTGCATAACGGCGTCCTGACAACGGTGTTCGGGCATCTTGAGGAGAGGAAACAGCAGCCGTTGCCTTTTGCGACCTGGACGCCCTGCCGTTGATTCCGCGCCGCTGCGCCGGGCCGCCACGCCGGCCCACCCGGCTGCCGCGCCGCTGCGCTGGGGTGCTGCGCCGGGTTGCCGGATCGCGCGTCGGTTGGGCACGGGCAGGCCTGGACCGGATCTGCCGCGCCTCGGCCGTGGCGGCCTGATCGCTCTGGTGGCGCTGCTGGCCTGGCCCCCCGGCCCGCCGCCCGCCGCCGCTGCCCGCCTCTCCCGCCCAGCGAGCCAGGCCCCCCTTGAGCCAGGGTCGCTGAGCTCCTGGCCGCTGCTGCCATCCGAATCGCCGCGAGCGGCAGCGCCACTGCCATCGCCACTGCCATCGCCACCGCCACCGCCACCGCCACTGCCATCGCCACTGCCAACCTCGTCGCCAGCACCGTCGCCAGCACCGCCGCAGCCGCAGCCCGCAGCCGCTGCCGCTCCTGGTGCCACAGCGGAGGCGTTGCCGGCCCAGGCCCCTGCCGTGCCGGCGCTGCCGCCGCTGCCGCCGCTGCCGCCGGTCCAGCCGCAGCCGCCAGCGGAACCCGTCTCCCCCCTAGAACCCGTCCCGCCAGCACCGCCTGGACGGGCCAGCCCCAGCGGTGGGCCTTCACCGGCCTTGCCGCCCAAAGAGCCTGCCGCGCCGGCCCTGCCCGCCAGGGCGCCATCCGCGCCCGCCAAACCCCGACCTGCGGCCGCACCGCGTCCAGCCGCCGCACCGCGGCCTGCCCCAGCTCCGCGGCCCGCGGCGAACGTGGCCCTGATTCAGGTGAATCTGGCGCAGCAACAGCTCACGGCCAGCGATGCCAGCGGGCGGGTGTTGCTGCGACGCCCGGTCTCCACCGGTCTGCCCCAGAGCCCAACGCCAACGGGGCGCTTTTGGGTGGCCGGCAAATACGAGCGCACCACCCTCACCGGCCGCGATTACCGCATCCCCGGGGTTCGCCATGTGATGTGCCTCGCCGGGGCGGGGTTGCGGGCCGACGCCGTGTGCTTCCATCCAGCCCCCTGGCAGGAGGCGGCCGGCCAGCGGTACGGCGTGCGGCGCAGCCACGGCTGCATCCGCTTGCCCTCGACCACGGCCCAATGGTTGTTCCAGCACACCGCTGTTGGAACACCGGTGTGGATCCGGCCCTGATCGGCGCGACGCGGCTGGTTCGAGCTCAGGCGGCGCCTCCCTTCCAAGCACCTTCACAATGGATCGAGACCTTCCGGTGCCCATGACTGCCAGCAGCGATCCATCCCGGCAGCGGCAGCTCGACCTGCTGCGGATCGTCTGCTGCGTCGCCTGGGCCGATGGAGAGGTCTCCGACCAGGAGCGGCAACTGCTGGAGCGGCTGGTGGCCCAATACTTCCCCCAACCGCAAGAGGCGGAGGAGGACTCGATCCTCAGCGCGGCCCGTCAGCTGGCGGCCTGGGCCCAGGAGCTCAGCGCCCTGGAGGAGTTGGTGCCGCGCCTCACCCTGCAGGAAGATCGCTTGCTCGCGTTGAAATTGAGCTATCTGATGGCTCGCATTGACCGCCAGGCGCCGGAGCAGCCTCTGATCAACGCCCAGGAGAAGCGGGCCTATCGGCGCCTGGTGGAGCTCTGTGCCCTGCCGGAGGACGATGTCCGCGATGCGGAATGGGCTGCGGAGCGGGAGCTCGCCGAGCGCCGCTCCCCCTGGGATCAGCTCAGCGACGCCTTCTCCAGCCTGGGGGCCTGGCCGAGCCCGGAAACCTTGGGAAAATTGAACGTGGGCTGGTTTTAAGGCCACCAGCCATGTCCGCCGCCATCCTGGAGGTTGATCTGCTGCGGTTCGAGCGCTGCGGTGAGGCCGAACGCCAAGCCGTCGTCGACGGTGTGATGCGCAGCCTGGCCACGGGCTTTGTGGTCACCACCAGCGATCTGCCGGAGGGGCTGCTGGATGAGGCCTATGGCATGCTCGCGGCCTTCTTTGCCCTCCCCAATGGCAGCAAGCACCCCTTCTCTGTGGCTGGCAGCAGCGGCCAGACCGGCTACACCGGCCCCCTGATCGAGCGGGCTGAAACCAGCGACCTGGCGGATTGGAAGGAGATGCTGAACTGGTCGTTGCCCATGCCCAGCGCCCATCCGTTGCGGCGCCGTTTCCCAGCGCTCTACCCGGAACAGCTGCTGCCGGAGGCGGCGGTGCCGGGGATCATCGCCGTGCTGGAGAGCTTTCATCGCATCGTGCTGGAGCTGCAACGGCGGTTTCTGCGGGTGATCGCCATCGGAATGGGCTGCCATGAGGCCTATTTCGAGGCGATGGTGGCGGAGGGCCCCACCCTCACCCGCGCGGTTCACTACCCACCGATGGCCCAGGCACCCCCTGGCGGTCATCTCTGGGCCGCTCCCCATGGCGACATCAACCTGATCACAGCGCTGCCGCGGGCCACAGCCGCCGGGCTGGAGGTGCTGGTGGAGGGGGAGTGGCAGGCGGCCACCCCGCCCCCGGGTCGGGTGATCATCAACTCGGGCCTGATGCTGGAGCGGCTCAGCAATGGCCTGATCCCTGCCGGCTGGCACCGGGTTGTGGCGGGCGCGGATCAGGGCGGCGGCCGCCTCAGCGTGGTGCAGTTCTGCCATCCCACCCCCTGGACCGTGCTCGCCCCGGCGCCCAGCTGCTGTGCCCCGGATCGGCCCGCGCGCTGGCCCGGGATGCTGGCCGCCGATGCCCTGGAGGAGGTGCTCTACCGGATCGGCCTGCTTGAGGGGGGTTGAGGCGGGCGGGCAGGCTGTTCTGGACCTCCGGTTCAGGGCCTGGGGTCAGCGCATATCGATGGCGTTGAGGCGATCGCGAAAGCTGGGGTTTGCGGCGTTGGAGTTGAGATCCGCCGGCAGGGAGCTGGCCAGGATCACGCTGGTGGCTTCGGCCGCCCGGCGACTGCGACTGGGGCCGGCGTTGGCGCGTTGGGCCAGGGCCCGAACCAGGCTGCGGCTGCGGTTGGCCATGCCCACGCTTTCGCCCTGGCGCGGCCGGATCAGGGGGTTGTCCTTGAGTTCTGAGCGCAGCTGGCTGAGCAGGCGGAAGTGGCTGGTGCTGTTGTAACGACGCAACACGACGGGATCCCAGGCCATGGGGGAGGTGAACAACAAAGAACGGTTCGGGGTTTCAGCCTATGGCCCCGCCTGCCTGGGGCTGGGGCGGCCCAGCTGGCGACAGGGGGTGACCAGGCCACCATGGCGCCAGAACTCGTGATAGATTGAAACGGTTGTAAACCGAAGTCATTCCGACTTCGCTCTGGCCGGGCCTGGCCCGGCTCGGGTTGTTGTTTCAACCAGTTTTTCAGCATCCATCCCCTCCCTGTCATGTCCAGCAACGGAAGACTCGTCGGTCTGAAGGCTCCCGGTTTCACCGCCACCGCTGTAGTCGATCAGGAATTCAAGGAGAT
>JBKDOR010000235.1:0-4395 GCA_046342775.1 Synechococcaceae cyanobacterium | reverse complement strand
GGGTATCCAGCCTTCCATCATTCTTGATATTGAAAGAGCAGTGCAGCGCATCATGCGGGAAACTGGCATCAGTGTTCTATTGGTGGAGCAGCATCTTCACTTCGTTCGCCAGTCTAATTTCTATTACGCAATGCAGCGCGGCGGCATTGTGGCCAGTGGTCCTACCGCTGGTCTCACCGATGCCATCGTTCAGGAGTTTCTGACCGTATGACAGCTCTGTCAGGACATCAGCGGGGTTAAGCCAATCTGGAAAAATCGCGCGCTTTCCTGGTCCAGTTGGTCTGGATTATTCTTGCAGGCAAAGAATCTCCCCACGACCCATTTGGCGGGAATCTCAATCTTTCGCGCTTTTTACGTCAATGTAGCATAATGATTAAATCAAGACTTTATCTGGCTTATCGTGAGCTCATGTATTTGATATTCTAGTTCACAAGATGGCGCCAAGCATCGAATCCAAATAAGACAAAAGCCCGTTCTTCGTCGATACTGCTGAGGTGGATGTCGCGAAGAACTGAAATCTAGCAGCCTCGATTGAGCATCCAGGGCCGAGCTCCTTGCGTTGTTTTCAGTTTTGGTTTTTGTTGAGGCCCACCGCTGCTTTTTCGCATCAGGGTTGGTTCACGACTTTCTTGTTTCAGCCTCAGCGGCCCAGTCAGCGCCACCGGCGGACTGAACACACGTTTTCCGTCCGTGCCGCACTGCGGACAGCGGATGTCGACATTCCGTTGCTCAATCGACCGCCAAATCTCAAAGTCATCGCAGCCTTCTGGACAACTAAATTCGTAAACAGGCATTGTGCGCTTGGAGGGAACTGCAAAAGTCAGGTCAGAGTTTAGTAATAAAAAATTAGGGGAAGTCTGGCTTCCCCTGGTTGAATAGACTGTGGATTAGTGCGGCAAATGGCCTATCAGCGGGGCAGAATGTCCTGGTCGAATATTGATGTGGGAATCGCTAGAGTGGCACAGGCATTGGGAATGTCCACAATCCCACTGATACGGCCTTCGACTGGTGCGCAGCTGAGCAGCAAGTAGGCTTGCTCGCCGGTGTAACCGAACTTTTTCAGATATTCAATTGCATTGAGGCAGGCACGACGGTAGGCAATGTGGACATCCATGTAGTACTGTTTTCCTTCAAACTCGTCAACGGAAATCCCTTCGAATACGAGATAATCGGTGAAGTGGGGTTCGACAGGGCTTGTTTTGAACATCGGATTGACCATGCCGTACTTGGCCATGCCACCTTTGATGATATCCACATGGAGGTCAAGATAGCCCGACATCTCGATGGCGCCGCAGAAGGAGATTTCCCCATCTCCTTGGGAGAAGTGGATGTCTCCCATCGAAAGCTTGCCGCCTTCAACGTAGACAGGGAAGTAGATACGAGTGCCTTTGGTCAGATTCTTGATGTCACAGTTGCCGCCGTGCTCGCGCGGTGGAACGGTGCGCGCCGCCTCATTGGCGACGCGCTCAAAGTCAGCTCCGCTGAGACTGCCAAGGATGGCGCTGTTGGGGTTGGGCAGGGCAGCCAACACTGGCTCGCTGCCGGAGAGGCCGGCGCCATAGGTGCGGCGATCGGGAGCTGTGTTCACGAGTTCAGTTTCGCGCCGATTCCATTCTTTGAGAAGTTCGTGGGAGGGAGCGCAGCCGATCAGCCCAGGGTGGGTGATGCCAGCAAACCGAACTCCGGGGATATGGCGGGAGGAAGTGTAAATGCCTTCCAGATCCCAAATCGCCTTAGCCGCCTTGGGGAAATGATCGGTGAGGAAGCCGCCCCCATTTTCTTTTGCGAAGATACCGGTGAATCCCCACTCATCTCCCTGAAGAGCTCCCACGTCCAGGATATCCACCACAAGGATATCCCCTGGTTGTGCACCGTTCACCCAGATGGGCCCACTCAACACGTGAACGACTTCGAGATTTACGTCAGCGATGTCTTGAGGATCGTCGTTGTTTTTAATCTGTCCGTCCGTCCAATCTTTGCATTCAATGCGGAACACATCGCCGGGGTTGACGGATGCCACCGCTGGAATATCAGGATGCCAGCGATTGTGGCCCGGCATTTCTTGTTGATCCATTGATTTGGTCAGATCAACCTTGAAAAGTGTTTCCGGCATGGACAGATTCCCGAATACCAAAGGATCCAACGTCAAGCCAGCCTGTCTGCGAAGTAGTCGTTGCTACCATGGTGGTGAGTCAGCGCTTGATTGGGCGATCATCAAAGTCGCCCCGGCGGCAGAGGTTGTCGCGCAGCCGAGCCAACCATGGGCCTGGAGTTGTTCCCATGCGGCTTTCCACACGGCCGTCGAAATGGAACAGCGTCTGCCATTGGGTCGTGCCGGTCGCTCCCTTCGCGTCCTCCACACGCTGGATCGGCCTGCCGAAGAGATTGTCGTAACGGGGCCATCCGGGGATGTTCGGCATGCTGCATACCGCGTTGATCTCCAGCAATCTCTGTCCAACCTTCCCCTCCACCCGCACCACCCCATCCAGCAGAGCGTTGGGTTCGGCGGTGCGAAAGGCGTGTTCGAGCCGCACGACGTGTCCTTGCGAGTTCACAAGGATTTCACCGACCTTGGCTCGACTCTGGGGTTGCTCCGCGGACGTTCCGCACCCCACCAGCAGCGCCGCGACCAGGCAGGCCCTACAAGCTCCGAGGCGTGGCTGCGGCCCTGTCTTGAAGCTGCCCATGCCCATCCCACGCTTGACGTGTTCTATCACCCCGCTCTTCCGCCACAGCGTGCCCGGCACGATCTCCGCTGTAGGCATCTCCAACCTTGTTGCTCCTCAGCGTCGTCTTCCTGATGCGTCCAACAGGCGGGGGAAGCGACCTGGATTCAGCTCGGCAGGTGCTTGCTGAAGAGGGCCGATCTCAATGTCTTGGTTAAGGCCAAGCGGCGGGTTGTGCCTGCCTGCCGCAGATCAGCGGCGGGCCCGCCGCTCCTTTCGCTGCCGGCAGGCTCTGGCTCCCCGATGAATCGCGTCACCCTGTCGCTTGTTGGCTGCTACCGGCGAGACGACCAGGTTGTCCCTGCTGAATCGGATCGGGGTTGGCATGGTTGTGCGGATCCTGCCTGACTCACATTCAACCGAACAACAGGCTGACTGGCCAATTCAATCCAGAGTTTTGTCATGCCACTTGCTAAATACGGAGTTCTCAAGGGAACTGTGATCGGGCATCTGCGCGATGCTGACGATGATCACTATCAACGATTGGTTCAAGCCGGCAAGGTTTTGTATCGGGTGGCGATCAATGTGGAATCGGCGGCCCCCCACGCGCCCTCAACGCTGCTCTTCACTTCGCTGAAGACCCTGCCAAAACCCTACACAGATCAACTCCAGGCCTTGCCAGCTGGTTACACCAAGCTAAGCTCGCAGCCGAACGGCATTGCTCTCGACTTTGTGCGCAGCAAGCTGTTCAAGCCGGCCAGCATGAAGCCGCTGCCGCCTGATGTGCCGGGAAAGGACAATGATCTCAAGGATTTGCTGGAGTCAGCGGTGCAGAAGGCGATGCGGCCGGCCGGTGCATTGCTTTACGCTTTGGGCGAACGTTGGGGTCCCGAAAATCATGAGCCAGATTAGTACTTTGGCTGCAGTCCCGGCAACGGCATCCATGATATTCATATGAATCAAGGGAATCGCGGTAAGTATAGGAAAAATAACGGTATTCTTCAGGATAGTGCTCTAATCTTGTCCTATCCAAATGGAGAGTGGCTGGCGGTTTTCCTGGCTTTCCAGTCCCAGTCGTTCAAGACGGACGCCCATGGCAATCTCGTATAAGCCTACGCCGGTTTCAGGGAGCGCTTGATTGCCTCAAGCTCTGATCAACAGAAATGCCAGCAGCAGGCCCCATCTGGCGTTGAGTTGAGCGTGCGGCTGTCCAGCTGCCGGGCGCCACAGCAGCTTTGTCGAACGTCTGACAAACATCAGTCTCCCACCCTGAACGCTAGGCGACGCTCAGCAGCGACCCGAATCCAGCAGCAAGAAGTCTTCTAAAGCGCAAAATAGGCGGAGCTGGGGAAACATTCTGGTCCGAATGGTAAACATGCAATCGAAAAGACCTTTGCAGGCGACTTGCGCCTGGGTTGGCCAGACCAGCGGCTTGATGATTCTTTGCCGAGGATTAGGTCTGCTTGGATCGGCTACAGCCTCATGGCTGGCTCGGCCACTCCTGATTAGCCCCGCCCCCGAGGTCCCAGATCCTCCACCCCGGCATAGACCGCCTGGCTGCCCAGTTCATCCTCGATGCGCAGCAGCTGGTTGTATTTGGCCACCCGATCGCTGCGGCTGAGGGAACCGGTCTTGATCTGGCCCGCCCGGGTGGCGACCGCCAGGTCGGCGATGGTGGTGTCTTCGGTTTCGCCGCTGCGGTGGCTGATCACGCTGGTGTATCCGGCTC
>JBKDOR010000234.1:0-3840 GCA_046342775.1 Synechococcaceae cyanobacterium | reverse complement strand
ACCCGCAGCAGCTATCACGCTGGCGAGGTGCAGCGGCTGATGCGCGAGCACCCTCGCTGAGCCGAGCCCTCCTTGAACCCCAGCACAGCACGCGGTTCCTGATTCACGGGTTCTCCAGGTTGATGCCGCGGGTTTCGATACGAAACCACCAGGTGATCAACGCTCCCAGCAGGGAGGTGAAGGCGAGCAGCGGCAGCAACCGATCACTGCCGAGCTGGCGCAACAACCCTGGGAAAAGAAACGCCGTGATCACGGCGCCCAGCTTGCCGCAGGCGGCAGCAAAACCTGCCCCAAGGCCACGCATCCCTACCGGGAACAATTCACCGGCCAGCAGATAAGTCTGGGCATTGGGGCCAATGTTGGTCATCAATTGAAACAGGAAAAAGCCGGAGATGATCAGCGGCAGATTCAGGCTGGTGCCGCGACTGCCCGCTGTGGCGATCAGCAACCCCAGGGCACAACCGATGAAACCGAGGATCTGCAAAGGAATGCGGCCCCAGCGATCCGCTAGAACGATCGCTACTGCAATCCCGATCAGAAATCCCGCATCCACCAGGACCGTGCCCTTGGCGCCGAGCAGGGCGCCATGAATGAGCGCATCCCCGCTGCTCGGCGCCTCCTCAGCGCTGAATGCTGTCGCAAGGATCACCGGCGTGAAAATGCCGATGCCATAGGTGGAGAGATCCTGCAGAAACCAAGGCACGCTGGCCAGGATCGTGGCGCGCTGGGTCGCTCCCTGAAACAGCTGACGCCACTCTCCATGCCTTTGCCGAGGCTCCGTCCTGGCGTGCTTCTCCCGGATCAGCGCAATGTCCTCGCGGTGCAGCAGCCTGCGCAAATGTTGTTCCGCCTGGGTGAGCCTGCCTTGGCTCACCAGCCAGTGGCTGCTTTCCGGAAGAAAGAGTCGGCCCCATGCCACCACCAGCACGGGGAGCACCGGCAAGAGATACAGCTGACGCCACAGCTCCAGGCTGGTTTCCTGGCTGAGGACGAGGGCGGCGATGGCGCTGCTGAGCAAGGCTCCAAGGGCCTGAAAGCCGAAGGCGCCGAGCACCAGCCGGCCGCGGATGCCGGCCGGAATGCTCTCGGAAATCACCAGATGGGCGGTGGGATAGTCGGCCCCCAAGGCAAGGCCGACCACGAACAGGCACAACACCAACATCGGGGTGTTGACGCTGCAGGCTGCAGCGAGCAGGGCCACCGCCAGCAGCACCATCTCGCCGATGAACACCGGCTTGCGGCCCCAGCGATCCGCCAGCCCACCGAGCCAGAACGCTCCCACCAGAATCCCCAGCAGGGTGGCGGCGGTCACCAGACCGGTCTCGATGCTGGTCATGCCGAACTGGCGTGACACCAGCGGCAGAGCGATGCCGCCCATGAAGACGATCAGACCCTCAAAAAACTTCCCCGCCGTGGCCAGCCCCCACACCAGCCACTGGGTGGGGGTGAGGACCGAGCTGTGGCGTGCCCCCCCCTTTGTTGCGACCGGGATCTCCTCGATGTAGTCCTGAACGGTCCGGGCGGCCATGGGGTGCGGGAACGGCGGCGGGCAGTGCCGCCGCGACGCCCCCCATCCTCAGCCCGATGCCAAACGGGGCCGCCGCTCAGGCCGCCACCGCCTGCCGTTCGGCCAGTCCCGCGGTGGCCTTCTCGCTGGGCGGCACAAGCACCTTGAAGCGGGGCTTCCACTGGCTCCAATCGGCCAGAATTCGCGCCGCCTGCTCACTGCCGGTGGCCTCCAGGTGAGCAGTCAGCAGTGGCTTGAGCAGCGCCTCTTGCTCGGGCGTGGTGAGCTCGCACAGGGCCACGGTTTCGGGGTTGAGGCGTGCCGCAAGCCCACCGCCCTCATCCAGGATGAAGGCCAGTCCGCCGGTCATTCCAGCGCCCACGTTGCGGCCGGTGCTGCCCAGCACCGCCACGATGCCGCCGGTCATGTACTCACAGCAGTGGTCTCCGGCTCCTTCCACCACCGCGCGGGCGCCGCTGTTGCGCACGCCAAAGCGCTCGCCGGCGCGGCCAAGGGCGAAGAGCTCGCCACCCGTGGCGCCGTACAGACAGGTGTTGCCGAGAATCACCTGGCTGCCGGGATCTTGGCTACTGGATGGGGGCACCACGGTGATGCGGCCGCCGTTGATGCCCTTGCCCACGTAGTCGTTGGCCTCGCCCACCAGCCGCACGTTCATGCCCTGCAGCAGGAAGGCACCGAAGCTCTGACCGGCGGCCCCCTCGAAGCTGAGATTCAGCTGCCCCTGGAAACCCTGGTTGCCGTGGCGGGCGGCGAGCTCACCGGCCAAGCGGGCGCCAACGCTGCGATCGGTGTTGACGATCGCCAGCCGCCGCGCAACCTGCCCATGGGCTTCGATGGCTGCCATCAGCTCCGGATCGGCCAGCAGCTCATCTTCCAGGATCGGGCCGTTGCCATGGGCCTGGGCCTCATGCCGGAGCCAGGCGCGATCGGCGGCTTCCGGGATCGGCGTGATCAGGCAGGAGAGATCGAGGCGGCTGGTTTTGGTGAGAGTCACCGAGCGGGGCTGCAACAGCTCACTGCGGCCGATCAGATCGTCGAGCCGCGCCACGCCGAGCACGCTGAGCAACTGCCGCACTTCCTCGGCCACGAAGAGGAAGAAGTTGACAACGTGTTCCGGCAGCCCGGTAAAGCGCTTGCGCAATGCCTCCTTCTGGGTGGCCACCCCCACCGGGCAGTTATTGGTGTGGCAAACCCGGGCCATGATGCAGCCCTCGGCAATCATCGCCACGGAGCCAAATCCGTACTCCTCAGCCCCCAGCAGGGCGGCAACCATTACATCCCAACCCGTCTTGAGGCCACCATCGGCGCGCAGCAGCACCCGATCGCGCAGGCCGTTCTCCAGCAGCGACCGGTGCACTTCAGTGAGTCCCAGCTCCCAGGGGCTGCCGGCATGTTTGATCGAGCTGAGCGGCGAGGCGCCGGTGCCGCCATCGTGGCCAGAGATCTGGATCACATCGGCGTTGGCCTTGGCCACGCCTGCGGCGATCGTGCCGATGCCGATCTCGGCCACGAGCTTCACGCTCACCTTGGCGGCGGGATGCACTTGGTGCAGATCGTGGATCAGCTGGGCGAGATCCTCAATCGAATAGATGTCGTGATGGGGTGGCGGTGAGATCAGGGCTACGCCGGGCTTGCTGTTGCGCAAGCCAGCGATGTAGGCGTCCACCTTGGGGCCCGGCAGCTGGCCGCCTTCGCCGGGCTTGGCTCCCTGGGCCACCTTGATCTCCAGCTGGCTGCCGCTGCGCAGGTATTCGGGGGTGACACCAAAGCGTCCGGAGGCGATCTGCTTGATCGCCGAGCAGGCCGAATCGCCGTTGCGCAACCCGCGGATGGTCGGCAGGGTGGCGGAATGCCCTTCGCCATCCACATCGCTCAGCACGTGGAAGCGGGCTGGATCCTCACCGCCCTCTCCGCTGTTGCTCTTGCCACCGATGCGGTTCATGGCCACCGCCAGCACCTCATGGGCTTCGCGGGACAGGGCGCCGAGGCTCATGCCACCGGTGCAGAAGCGGGTGCAGATGCTCTCCACCGTTTCCACCTGATTCAGGGGCAGGGGCGTCGCCGCGGGCTTGAGCTCCAGCAGGTCGCGTAGCGCGGTGATCGGCCGGTTCTCCAGCAGTGTGCGGTAAGTGGAGAAATGGTCATACCCGGGGCCGGCCGCCACGGCCGCATGCAGGGCCTTGGCCATTTCCGGGCTGTTCATGTGGTACTCACCGCCCGTGCGGTATTGCACGAAGCCCATGAACTCCAACTTGCTGCGGTCGAGTTCGGGGAATGCCTTGCTGTGGAAGGTGAGGGTTTCGCTGGCCAGA
>JBKDOR010000233.1:0-4592 GCA_046342775.1 Synechococcaceae cyanobacterium | reverse complement strand
CTAATTGTGGCGTCACATCATTCCATACCATCACAGGCCTTGCCCCATCTTGGTTAACTTCCGTCTTCGATAAATTTCCTTCTTTTCTTCATCGTCCCATCTTATGTCTGACCCACACTTGAAGACGCCTTCATTTTCTATCCTCATCCCGACCTATGGTCGCGATGAAGTCCTTATTAATACGATTTCAGCACTGCTGGCTTTGCCCGCCCCGGCAAGCGAAATCGTGATCCTTGATCAAACAGCAAATCACCCAGAGGAGTGCGAAGCTCAACTGTCTCAATGGCACGAAACGAAAGCCATTCGCTGGATTCGTATCCCTTACCCTTCTATTACGGTAGCCATGAATCTGGGTTTGGTGATCGCAGAAAGTGAACGTGTCCTGTTTCTTGATGATGACATCATACCTGATCAGCACTTACTTACTGCCCATCGACATGCGGCTCAAGAGTATCCAAATGCATGTATCGCCGGGCGAGTTCTGCAACCATGGCATCAAGGCCAAGCCGATCCAGAAGACTTACCATTTGGCTTTAATAGCTTAGTTGGCAGATCTCATCATGAGTTCATGGGTGGGAATGTCTCCATTGATCGACTTATGGCACTTAGCATTGGTGGATTTGATCGTAATTTTGTTCGTGTTGCTTATCGCTTTGAGGCAGAGTTTGCCTCTCGTTGGCTGCGCGCTGGGCATTCCATTCGCTATGAGCCTCAGGCGTTGATCCATCACTTAAGAATTAGATCAGGTGGCACCAGGTCTTACGGTCACCACCTTACAACAATCCGCCCAGATCATGCCGTCGGCCGGTATTATTACTATTGGCGGACAAATTCCCCTGCACTTGCAGTTGCCAAGTCGATTCGCAATTTCTTCTCATCAGTCTACACACGCCATCACTTACACAAACCATGGTGGATTCCTGTAACTCTATTTGCCGAACTGCGAGGCTTCCTCTGGTCATGCAGTCTAGCCCTTTCCAAACCTTCTCTTCAACATTCCCCACCCATTAAATTATTGATTATTGCTAGCCATCCTATACAATACCAAGTACCAATTTTTCGAATTCTTGCCGCCAATCCCAGGATAGATCTTGAGGTATTATTCTTAACTCTGCCCGACGCTGCCGCTCAGGGTGACGGTTTTGGAGTTCCTTTTCAATGGGACATACCTATGCTAAATGGATACAAGTGGAGCCAAGCGAAGACTCAGAACGGGCCTGGAGGATTCAGTCAATTCTCTGACCTCAAGTTAAAGCATCCTTTCGCTGAGCTCAATCGACCTTTCAATGGACCTCCCGATGTCATGCTGATTAATGGATGGCAATACATGGGCTTATTGCAACTTTTTATCGCAGCTCGGATGAAGGGAATATCAGTGCTCTTGAGAATGGAGAATACAGACAAGAAGCCTCGGGGTTTAATGTCTAGATTTCTGCACCGCCTGATTCTCAACCAATGTAGTTTCGTACTTCCCGTTGGCATCTCAAACTCTCATTATTATCGGAAACTTGGTATTGACAGCAAACGCATGGTCAGATCGCCTTATTGCGTGGATAATCTTCATTTTAACTCAACTGCTGATCAGGCCCGCTCACAACGTCACAAGTTGCGTCAAAACTGGCATGTACCCCCAGATGCTTTCTGCTTCCTGTTCTGCGGTAAATTTGAAGAGAAAAAGTATCCTCAAGATATTCTTGATGCTTTAATGATTCTCAAAAAATCTGGCAGTTCCGCTAAGATTCATTGTATTTTCGTTGGTTCTGGTGTCCTCGAATCCCAGCTCAAGACCCAAGTCGAAAGTGCAGATCTCCCGGTCACGTTTGCAGGATTTCTCAATCAACTTGAATTATCAGCTGCCTACGCAGCAGTCGATGCTCTTGTGCTACCTTCAAATTGCTATGAGACTTGGGGTCTGGTTGTGAACGAGGCCATGGCATGCGGTTTGCCTGCAATCGTCAGTGATCAGGTGGGTTGCGTTGAAGACTTAATTGAACCGGGGATCACTGGATTAAGGTATCCCTTCCACCAAGTAGATCGACTCGCTGATGCGATGGCAAAAATGGCTAGCGATTCAACGGCTAGTCAGCTTATGGGACGTAACGCCTACAATCTCATCCATTCAAATTATTCAATTGAAACCGCTGCAGCAGGTATTCGCCATGCAGCTTTGCTAGCCTTCTGCCACTCCTCCAACTAATCTCATGGAAACAACCCTTCTACTCCTTCTAGGAATTGGCTTGGTTTTAACCTTGCTGAATGGAGATTGGCGCCTTGCCCTCTTCTATACCTTTTTCGTCGGGTTTGCCCAAGATCCCATCCGCAAGATCACTCCTGGCCAACCTCAATTTTTTGTTGGCTTGGTGCTTGTGTCTACTGCTCTGACCTTGATTTCTGTGTATACGAGCCGAGACAAAATACCATTTAAGCTTGCATTCTCCAAGGATACCGCATTGCTTCAGTATTTCCCGTTATTTATGATTTTTTTGCTCATTAGTGCGTTGAATTCATTCCTTAGATCAGGAGCTATCGAAGTTCCGTTACTAGGGCTCGCTGTGTATTCATCTCCTTTACTAGCTTTGTGGCTGGGTTTTCAATTTTCAACAAAACCAGGAGTGGTCGCCAAGTTATTGTATTTTTACATTATTCTAGTCTCCATTTATGCTTTTACTATATTGCTATCATTCTGGGGTGTTGCTTCACCCTTGTTTAAGGAGGTCGGTGCAGGTTTAATTATTTACTTCGACATCGGGATAGGCATCACTGGCCATTCAGGTTTATGGCGCACAGCAGAGATTGCTGCATGGCATCTCGGTGCCGCTTCATGTTTTGCTATCATGCTTGGAGTTCGTACACGCAAATTATTGCCGATCGTTGGGTCTTTGCTGTATACAATAGCTCTCATGGGAATAGCAGTTTTAACGGGACGACGCAAGGTCTTGACACTTGTCACGGGTTTTATTTTAGTTTTTACGCTGCTACTGCTGTCAAGTTCTCGACGACTGACTAGAAATACTTTTTTCGCTGCCATTGGGTTCATCGCTTTCAGTGCTATGATTGTCGTATTAAGTGGAGGTTTGAATGATCTCCAGAGCGGTATGTACGGTACGTTTTTTAGGCGCGGTTCAACTGTATACGGAGATGTTTCTGGTCGATTTACTGGCGTAGGATATTCAGGTATGCTTGTAGCAGCTGAGAAAGTGGGGCTTTTCGGTCTGGGCATAGGAACCATTTACCAGAATTCAATTTCATCTCTTGGTATATCAATTTCACGTTCAAAAATAAGCTGGGCTGCTGAAGGTGGTCTCGGTAAACTAGTCTACGATGTCGGTTCCGTTGGGATTATACTCATTGGAATGGTTATATTCTTGCTTGTACGTCTTTTCATTAGAATAATAAAAAGTCCTCAAGCAATTGATTCACCTGATTACTACCTCATGATTGGCATGCTTGCATTTCTAGCATCAAACTTACCAACTTTTGCAGCTGCAGGTCAAGTATATAACGACCTTTTTGTTCTCTTAATTCTCGGGTTATCTGCAGGATTCATACTCGGCTTGGGTTATTTAACCGATTCTACAGCACAATACACTAACTCTGGAGAGTTTTCATCCTACAGTAAATCTTCGCTATCATACCATCAATAACTTATGCAATTTAGAATATTTTACGGCCTGATTTCTTCTCTCGTCGTCCAAATTCTGAATCAACTGGATTTGTGATCAGTTGAAAATAAGTCGGTTGCGACGATATTTGCAATAGTCCGAATGTTAAATTAAAATCCTTGTTCATTATTCCGGAAATAAATTTAACATCTGGATTTTGTTAAGGAAATTTCTGTCAGCTTCGTTGTCACACTCACGGGTAGGATGGCTTGATATGCTGGCTCGCTAAGGGCTCCTCCCATCCAAAGGAGCGGAGCAGAGACTCCCGAAGAGCCGGGGATCCATCTGATTATCCCCTAGAGGTGGCTCAACGCCTATCGCCTGCAGGTGGCAGTGATGACCAGCCTCCATGAAGGATCCTGAGCACTAGGGAACAATCGACTCATTCAGGGAGGTGTTGGATACTGCTGCCCGAAATGAACCTGAACCTAGGGCAACTTCGATGGGCAGAGCCTGTTCCCTGAGTAAGGTTGAGGTGAACTTCTGAATGGAAGAGTCAAAACCTTCAAGACTCAGGGCTCTTCATCCATCATGATTTTCGCATCAAACCTTCCGTTCGTCATTGTGACACGAAGCCATCAATGGTTCTAAATCTGCCCAAATATTCTATTGCCTTACCACGTTAGTCCATTAACCATGAAATGTTGAAACGTCTGGATGCTCCGAAGGCAGCTGGTTGCGTGTTTCGCTTCTCCCGCCAATGCAATGGCTGAACAATCGAAGTTTGGATCTAAGTTGTGTGATAGAAGGGCCATCTCTGTAAAGGTTCTGCGCGTGATTCCATCGATCGATCCGTATCGGTGGAAACCAGCGACTTTTGGATTAGCCATGGTTACAGCCTTGCGTGAGAGAGACTTTGACGCAGCAATCGTCGCCACCGATGACGATGGGTGTGACACCAGGATGTCAGCATCCACCGCTTGACAGCTT
>JBKDOR010000232.1:0-3867 GCA_046342775.1 Synechococcaceae cyanobacterium | reverse complement strand
TACCAGAGCTCGGTGGGCAGGGCGAAGAAGGTGGCGAAGAAATGGCGCAGCCGCGCCTCCTCGAACCGCATCAGCTTTTCCAGCCCAAAGCGATGCAAGGCATGGCGGCGCCGCAGCTCCTCAGGCCAGAGGGCCTGCCAGGCGGCGGCGGCCAGAGCGGCTCCCTGCAGCGTTGCCGCGCCGCCATCAAGGCCGGCGGCGATCGCGTCGGCGAGGGCGGGAGCCCGCCGCAGCAGGCTGCCCACCATGTAGCCCGAGGCGGGGTGCACCATCGAAGCGGATCCTCCGAAGCCCACCACCCGCTGCCGGCGATCCGGCAGGGCGGGGTTCATCGGGAACAGGCAGAACTCCTCATGCTCCACCTCCAGCACGCGGGTGTTGGAGTGGGCGAGGCGCTTCTCCAGCCGCTGCTTGAGGGTGGCAAAGGGCACGGCTGGCGCCAGGGCCAGGGAGGTCTCCTCCACAAAGAAGCGGCCGCTGCCCAGATCCATCGCGTACAGGAAGGTGGGAGGCCCTTGGCGCTCCTCGGGCTCCAGGTGGTCGGCGCGATAGTCCATCAGCACGAAACGGCCGGCCTGAACCGGCGGGGCGCTGAAGCGACCAACGACGCCATAGGCCGCCTGGCCCGCCACCGGGCCATCCTGGGGGCGCCGCACGAACAGCGGCTGGTGCCCGGTGGCATCAATCACCAGCCGCGCCTGGTGTTCTCGGCCCAGGTCGTCCAGCAGCGTCGAGGTCCCCTCGTCGTGCCGCAGGGACATGGCCCGCCCCCGCGTCCAGGTCAACCCTCCGGCCCGGGCCCGCTCCAACAGGTGGGCCTGCAGTGCCGTTTTGTCGAACAGGCCGTAATCGTGGCCATGGCGCGTGGGTTCGGGACTGAACCAGCTGAGGCAATCGCTCCAACGATGTTCCAACAGATGGCCCAGACCGAGGGCATCCACCTCGGGCCCCCAGATGCCGTAGGTATTGGCCCAGGGGGTATCGGGTTCGGGCGCAAGGGCGCTGACAGCCAAGCCTCGGCTCGCCAGTTCAGCGCCGATGATCCCGGCTGCCGGGCCGGCGCCCATCACCAACACATCGGCGATGGCAGCGGGGGAAGTCAGCGTGAGCCTTAATCGCGAGGTCGCGATCGTAGGCGCTGGGGAGCAACGGACAAGGCCGGCCCAAGCCGAACGATCTGTTTCCACCATCTCGCCGGACCCTGTTCAGGGCCGATGGACTCGGCGCTCTGGCGCCGGTCGTGGGGGCAGGTGGTACATCCGGTTAGCGTCCCTTGCCGTTCTGCGGCGCCAGGACGTGCTCAGCCTCGCGACGGTGAGTCGGATGGGCGCGGGACGGGCCACCCCTCGCCGCCATCAGTTCGAATCGTCCTCCTCAAGCGCATCGTCTTCCTCAAGCGCAATGTCCTCCTCAAGCGCAACGACGTCGTCCGATGCGGATTCCGGCTCGTTGTCGTCACTCGTGACGTCAGCCAGCGGCAGCGGCGCCCCAGCCTCCTCGGCACCCTCGCCCAGCGCGGTAGCGGCGTGATCGGCCCCCTCCTCCTCCGGCGGCGCCGGCGGCACCAGCACCACCTCCGCCAGGTGATCGCCAGCATCGAGGCGTTGCAGCCGCACACCGGTGGCGGCGCGGGATTGCTGGGGGATGGCATCGGCCTGCATGCGCACGATCACACCGCGTTCGCTCACCAACAGCAGCTCTTCGCCGGCCCCCAGCACCCGCAGCCCGATCAGGGCGTCGCCGTCGCGGCGGAACTTGATCGCCCGCAACCCCATGCCGGCCCGCTTCTGGAGGCGAAACTGATCGACCGGCACCCGTTTGCCCAGGCCGCTGGCGCTGGCCACCAACACCCAAGGCCCTTCGGCGTTGGCCACCTCATCGACTTCGGGCTCGCTGTCGCCTTCCTCAGCCGCGCTGGAGCTGGCCACCCGATCAGCGAGTTCAGCCGGCAGCACATCCATGCTCACCAGTTCATCGCTGCCGCGCAGGTTCATGGCCCGCACGCCCCGGGCGCTGCGACCCAGGGGCCGCAGCTCCTCATCGCTGAGGCGGAAGTGGATGGTCATGCCACGCAGGGAGCCGATCAATACGCTGTCGCCCGGTTGGGCGAGCCGCACCCAGCGCAGGGCGTCGCCCGCCTCCAGGGAGATGGCGATCAGGCCGTTGGAGCGGATGTTGGCGAAGGCCGAGAGCAAGGTGCGCTTGATGAAGCCGCCGCGGGTGAGCATCACCAACACGGCATCGGCCTCATAGCCGCTGACGGAGAGCAGGGAGGTGATCGCCTCTTCGCGCGGGATCGGCAGCAGCTGCACCACCGGCGTGCCCTTGGCGGCACGGCTGCCCACCGGCACGCGATAGGCGGGCACCGAGTACACCACGCCGCGATCGCTGAACAGCAGCAGGTCGTCGTGGTCGTTGCAGCTGATGAACAGGCGCACGCTCTCCTCACCCTGGCTGCGGGTGCCGGCCTTGCCGCGGGTGCCGCGGCTGGTGGCTTCGAACTCGCTCACCGGCATGCGCTTGAGGTAGCCATTGGCGGTGAGCAGCACCACGGAGCGCTCATTGGCGATCAGGTCGATGTCCTCAAGGCCGCCTTCGAGGTCGAGGATTTCGGTGCGGCGGGGGGAGTTGTAGCGACCGCGCAGCGCCGCGAGCTCCTCCTGAATCAGCCCCAGCACCCGCTCACGGCGGGCCAGGATGTCTTGGTAGTCGGCGATTTTGACCAGGAGATCTTCGTGTTCGAGGCGGATCTTGTCGGCTTCCAAAGCGGTGAGCCGGCGCAGCTGCATCTGCAAAATCGCATCGGATTGGATTTCGCTGAGGCCGAACTGATCGATCAGTTGCTGGCGGGCGGTGGCGGTATCAGCGGCCGCGCGAATCAGGGCGATGATGGCGTCGAGGTGATCCAGGGCCACCAGCAGGCCGAGCAGGATGTGGTCCCGCTCCTCGGCTTTGCGCAACAGATAACGGGTGCGCCGCTCGATCGTTTCGATGCGGAAGTCAAGGAACACCTGCAACATTTTGCGCAGGGTCAGGAGGATGGGCTCGCCGCCCACCAGGGCCAGCATGTAGGCGTTGAAGTTGCTCTGCAGCGGCGTCAGCTTGAACAGGTTATTGAGCACCACCTGAGGATAGGCATCTCGGCGCAATTCGATCACAATGCGCATGCCATCGCGATCTGATTCATCACGGATGTCGGAAATGCCTTCCAACTTTTTGTCGTTCACCAGTTCGGCAATGCGCTCAATCAAGGCCGCCTTGTTGGTTTGGAATGGCAGCTCGGTGATGATCACCGCATCGCGATCGGGTCGACCCTTGGCCTCGATGGTTTCGATGCTGGCCACGCCCCGCATGGTGATTGAGCCACGGCCGGTGTTGAAGGTCTCGCGGATGCCGCGGCGGCCGAGGATCTGGCCACCGGTGGGGAAGTCGGGGCCGGGGATGATCGCCTGGAGCGTCCGATCGTCGAGTTCGGGATTGGCAATCAGCGCCAGCAGGCCATCGATCAGTTCGCTGAGGTTGTGGGGTGGAATGTTGGTGGCCATTCCCACGGCGATGCCGGTGGAGCCATTGAGCAGCAGCTGCGGAATGCGGGCTGGCAGCACGGTGGGCTCCTGCTGGGAGCCATCAAAGTTGTCGATGAAATCGACGGTTTCACTTTCGATGTCCTCCAGCAGGGCATCGCTGGTGAGGGCCTGCCACCGCGATTCGGTGTCGCGCATTGCCGCCGGCGGCTCGTTGTCGACCGAGCCGAAGTTGCCGTGCCCGTCCACCAGGGGCATTCGCATCGAGAAGTCCTGGGCCATCCGCACCAGGGCGTCATACACGGCGGTGTCGCCATGGGGGTGGTATTTGCCCAGCACTTCG
>JBKDOR010000231.1:0-2570 GCA_046342775.1 Synechococcaceae cyanobacterium | reverse complement strand
TTGGCCGGCGCTTTGCATCAACAACTTGTTACCAGGAACGCTTGTCACCTGGTAACACTGCGGTTTCCTCGCCCAGGCCAGTGGCAAGGCCATCGGGAGTGCCTGGGCAGGGGTTCGTGCGAACCATCTCAACGCCACTGGCAACGGTTACCCAGCGCAGCGATCGCTGCCGGTGCATCACTGATCTCAGAACCGTTTGCCCGCTCCTTTTGCCTTGGGCATGCCGCCAGGCCCCAGGGGGCCGTGTCGGGACCGCCCCCGCTGGGCGGGCCCGGCCTCGGACCCCGCCCGGGGGCCGGCCGCATCAACCCAACGGCACCGCCGAGATCCCGACGCTGGGATCGCCAGCTTCCTGTCCTTTGGCATGGCCCTGCACCTCATCGGTCTCTGCCATCTCCAGCTCGATCCGCTGCAGCCGGTGGCTGCGCAGGCGACGTTGCAGGGTGCGCATCTGGCGCTCGCTGTAGCGCTGCGGGTTGTGCGCCACCAGCCGCTCCATCAGCTCCCGTGAGCCCAGCAGCGGCTCGGCTTCCAGCCATTCCTCGATCAGCGCCACGTCGGCCTCGAACGGATCGGGCCGTGTCCGTTTTCCGGTGCGCGTCCTGGGTTTGCGGCGGCGCGGCTGGCTGGCGTGCCACAGCGTCTGCAGATCCCCCAGAAACACTTCCAGCGCTCGGCTCTCCTGCGTCCGATCGGCCCTGCCGGATTCAGCTCCCAGGCCGGTGGCCTGTTCACCGCTGGCCAGCACCGCCAGTTGGCCCTGGCAGCGGCGGATCGTCCCCAGCAGCGCCAGTGGATCGCTGCCGCGCTGCAGCTCCCGCAGCTGATCCGCACGCTCCTCGCTCAGCTGCCCTGTGGCCAGCAACCGCTGCAACGGGGTGCGCGGTGGGTAGTGCTGCCGCTTGATCCGGCCGCCGTCCCGTTCACTGCTCTTGAGCTTGAACGATGGCTGAAACAGATTCGTGAACAGGCGCAGCGCCCCGTAGAGCTCACCCAGCACCCGCGCGGCCTCCAGGCTCACCAGCCGCTGGTAGCCCACCACCCGCCTCACGAGCATCCCGTTCTTCTGCTCCACCCACGCCTGATCGTTGGACTTGTAGGCCCGCGATCGGGTCAGCACGATCTGCTGGCCGGGACTGTCGCACCAGGCCTCCATCAGGTGATTCATGAACACAGGGTCGTTGTCCGCATCGATCCCCCGCAAGGCGAACGGCAGCTGCCGGCGGATCAGCTGCAGCGCCGTCAGCACCAGTGCCCCATCGCGCATCAGGATCGGCAGGCTCTCGCTCCAGCCGGTGGCAATGTCGGTCGCCATCAGGGTCCACAGGAAACGCCCCTCCATCCGCCCGCCGCAGTGGGCCACCAGGTCGATCTCCAACCAACCCGGATCGTTGTGGTCGTCCCAGCCCTTGAACGTGCGCACCGGCACCCGCCTCCGCACGGCGCTGTAGGCCCGGGGCGGGCGGCGCCAGCCGTTGCTGCCGCACCGCTTGCGGATCGGGGCCAGCAACCGATCGATCGTGGCACTGCTCATCGCCAGCAGCGACTCCCGCACCGCCGTCTCCAGAGACAGGTGTCCGTGGCTCTCGAGCGATTCCATCAGCAGAGGCAGCAACGCCTGCAGCCTCTTGCCGCACAGCCGATCGCTCGCCTCCCACAGCGGTACCAGCGCCTCCACCACCTCGGGGCCATAGCGCCGGCGATGGTGGGTTTTGTCCGGCTGCGGCAGCGACCCACCTGGCTCCGCTGCGGCCATGGGCTCGGGCCGATTGAGCAGCCGCAGCAAGGACTTGCGGTGATACCCGGTGAGTTCCTGCAGCTCATCGAGGAGCCGCCGCTTGCCGATGGCAGAGAGCCCCACATAACGCCTCCGGGCCGCTCCCAGGGCCGCCCGACGTCGTTGGCGATCGATGCCGCCTGGAGGGACCAGGGGCTGGCGCCGATTGATGCGAGCAGATCCCTGCGTCATGTCAGGCCCGCTTGTGATGCAACAAAATTAGACGGGTAACTCACTTAACGATGCAATGCGCCCGCCTATCTAATTGTCGCCGGGCAAACTGCTGCTGCAACCACTCCCGCTGCCCATCAAGCAGGCCGGAGCGATTGGCACTGCTGTAGGGCTGCCAGCCCCCGAGCGCCAAGTAGCGATCCAACGTGTTGCGCGAGATGCCCAGCTGCGCTGCAATCCGCCGCCGGCTCCAGCCCCGCTCCAGCAGCTGCCGCATCACCAGCACCTCCTCCGGTGTCTGCATCGCCCCCTCCAGGTCGATCAGACCCCGTGATGCATGGGGCCGACAGACCTGGCCTATGCCAAAACCGACGCCAGCGGTCGATGGCCTCTCCTGATGGCTCTGCACCCCGTCCGCAGCGCCTGCCAGCGCCGCTGGTTCGCTCTGTCGATCGGCTGCCAGGTGGCTCAGTTTTCGTGTCGCCTCTGGCTCAGTTTTCGATGTCGTCTGACAGATACTTTGCTCCGTTCCAATGCAAGGCCAGTGCGCCATGGAGGCAATCAGTGGCTGCAAGACGATCCAAGAGATCGCCTCCCATCACGCCATTCACCTCATCCAGGT
>JBKDOR010000230.1:0-26470 GCA_046342775.1 Synechococcaceae cyanobacterium | reverse complement strand
GCTCAGCTCTCGCGCAAGGCTGGAGCTATGCTCGCCAGAAGGCGCGGCATTGGTTATCCATGGATGGCGATCGAAATGCGAGTCAAAGTGGATTCTCTGGCGATGAGCATCTCAAGGAACGCCTCAACGATTTGGAGACCCGTATCAAAAGCGACGTGGAAATGCAGTTGCTTGGCCCCAAGTTCGAGTGGCTTGAAATTACCCAAAAAGTATCCAGAATCGTCAGTCCTGGCGGCACCGGAGCCGTGAGGCCAGGCCGCTGGGGAGGACTTTGAGTCAGCCTTGCTGTGCCGGATCGTCGCCTTGACCCGGGGGCGATGCGGTCGGCCCCTCTCTGGGCGCTGTCGGGGCGCTCAGCCCGCCGCTGTGCGGCGCTGCTTGACGGCGTAGAAGCCGGCCGCCGCCGCCGCCAGGCTGAGCCCGCCCATGGCGGCCAGGGCGATGAACGTTTGCAGCAGCAGCAGCGCGAAGCCCAATGCCGAGAAGGCGACGATGCGAATCCGGGCCTTGATCAGCAGCGTCAGCAGCAGCAGCACGGTGGCCCGCAACGCCAGGATCTGGGCTGCACTGAACGGGCAGGCGAAGGGGCAGAACGGATTCAGCAGCATGGCGAGCGGGTGGGGCCCTCCATGCTGATGGGCGCTTGGCCCCACTGTGGCGCGTGCAGTGTGGCGCTCGAACAGTGGAGCGTGCCGTGGCTCGCCCTGGCGATCGTGGCGGCGCCCTCCGCCAAGCTCAGCAGTCACGACGGCATCATCCGCCGCGGCTGCTTCGCCCACCCAGGCCCAACCCCACCGGCTTCCCGAGCCCTTCGGCTCCGGCGGCCCGGCCGAGCTTGGTCCCGGCAAACGGACCTCCAGCCGTTTTGTCGTTGCTGGCCCCCCGCCCCGTCCACGTCCACCGAACCCGTCCGCACCACCTACGCCCCGCCACCCCCGGCCCGATGCAACAGCTCCTCGATGCCCGCCAGACCCTGCCCCGCTACAGCGTCAGCGAGCTCAATGGAGCCGTTGCCAACCTGCTGGAGCGGGGTTTCGCGCCGCGCTTTCTGCTGGAGGCCACGGTCAGCCGGCCGCAGCTGAAAAAGGGGCACCTCTGGCTCACCTTGACCGATGGCGATGCGGCGATCGGTGGCGTGATCTGGGCCTCCCAGCTGCAGAGGTTGGCCTATGTGCCGGAGGACGGAGATGGCGTGCTGGTGGTGGGCAAGCTCAACTTCTGGGTGGCCCGCGCCTCGCTGACGGTGCAGATCCTCGATCTGCGGCCCGGGTTGACGGCGGTGATGCGGCAATTCGAGCGGGTGAAGGCGAAGCTGGAGCCTGAGGGGCTGTTCGATCCCGCCCGCAAGCGAGCCCTGCCATCGCTGCCGGGACGCATCGCCGTGGTCACCAGCGTGCCCAGCTCCGCCTTGGCCGACATGTTGCGCACCGCCCGGGAGCGCTGGCCCGCCACCCGCCTGCTGGTGGTGCCGGTGCCGGTGCAGGGGGCGGTGGAGGCCCGGTTGCTGGAGGTGTTGCAACGGCTGGCCCAGCGGGCGCGGCGGCTGGAGCTGGAGGCGCTGGTGCTGGCCCGCGGCGGAGGCAGCCGCGAAGACCTGATGCTGTTCGATGGCGAGGCGTTGGCGCGGCTGCTGGCGGCGTTTCCGCTGCCGGTGGTTTGCGGCCTGGGCCATGAAGACGATGTGACCATCGCCGATTTGGTGGCCGACTACCGGGCCGCCACGCCGACGGCCGCCTTGGTGGCGCTGCTGCCGGATCGCCAGGCGGCGCTGCAGGGCGTGAAGCAGCGCCGCGGCCAGTTGGCGGAACGGTTGCGATTGCGGCTGCAGCGGGCCCGGGAGGCGTTGCAGCGCCAGAGGTTGGCGTTGAGCGAGGCCCATCCGCGCCGGCTGCTGGAGCGCCAACACGACTGGCTGGCCCAACGGCAGCGGCTGCTGCGGGCCCTCTCGCCCAGCCACTGGCTGGAGCGGGGCTTCAGCTTGGTGCGCGACAGCCAGGGCAGGCTGGTGCGCCGGGCCAGTGGCGTGGCAGAAGGGGAACGCATTCAGGTGCAGTTGCTCAGCGGCGAGCTCACGGCCCAGGTGCTCAGCCGCCGCCTGGAGGAGGATGGCTGAGGGCGAAGCCGGTGCCGCCTGGCGTTGAGCACGGCTGCGCGGCTTGGCCGCTGATCGGGTGAGCCCTTGGGTGCTCAACCCGCTGTTCGAGGCTGTCCGGCTGCCGCCGCACCACGCCAACACCGCTCCAACGCTCAGCTTACGCAATCATTCAGGCGACGACTGGGTCACCAATCCACCGCCCCACCCCCTCTTCCGCCGTACCCGTCCCGCCATGCCAGCCAGCCCCCGCAGCCGCTCCGGAGCCCCGCTCGACGCCTCTCGCTCCGATGTTGGCGCGGCAGGTCCCGCCCCGGACACTGCCGACGCTGCCCCGGACACGGCAAAGGCTGCCCGGAACAGGGGCGAACCTGCCGGGGGGATGCCAGAGCCTGCCAAACCGGAGTGGCGAGAAGGGGTGGATGACCTCAGCTTTCGAGAGGCGCAGCTGGCCCTGGAGCTGGTGCTGAGCCAGCTGCAGGCCAGCGATCTGGATGTGGAGGCCATGGTGGAGCTGCATCGCCGCGGCCAGGCCTACGCGGAGCGCTGCGAAACCTTGCTGCAGCAGGTGGACCAAGAGGTGCGGCTCTGGGATCCCGACGATCCCGATGCCGCCTCCCGCCCATACCTGCCGGGCCAGTCCCAGGCCCCCAGCCCTGGCGTGTGACGCGCGCCGCTACGCCGCGCTGGAGGAACGATCCGGGTCTGGTTGAGATCGGCGGTAGCGGCGGGAGATCCTGACGGGCTGCAGGCTGGCGGACCCAGAATCCGAAGCCCACAACCCATCCCATGGCTGACCCCTCTGACGGCACGCCCAGCTCCAGCTCCAGCTCCAGCGCGGCGGATCAGGCCAAGGCCCCTGGCCCTGCCAACCCAAACCCACCCGCAAGTTCGGCCTCACCCCTGCCAACTGTGAACACTCCGGGAACCGCTGCGGCTGCGGCGGAGCCGGGATTTCGTGGGCTTGAACTGCTCTATTTGGCGTTGGCCGTGTCGGGAGCGGTGCTGCCCTGGCTGGCCAATCTCGACTACATGCGGGCCTATCCCGGAGGTTTCGACATCGGCCAGTTCATCGCCCTGGCCAACATCAACCCCGCCGCCCAATCGCTCAGCCGCGACCTGGCGATTGGCTCCAGCGCCGTGCTGATCTGGATCGTGGTGGAGAGTCGCCGCCTGCGGCTGAGGGGGTTGTGGCTGGTGTTGCTCTGCTGCTTCAGCTTGGCCTTTGCCTGCGGGGCGCCGCTGTTTCTCTACCTGAGAGAGAGGCGCCTGAGAGAGCTGGCGCGGGAGGAGGCGCAGTCCAAGGCCGTTTCGGCCTGAGATCGAGCCTGCTGGTGAAAGGGATCAAGGATCCTGGCTTGGGGGAAGCGCCATCCCCCCAGCCATACGACTGCGGCGCCACACTGCGGAAGGACGCTCACCGTAGCGGTTGAGGAAATCACGGCTGAAGTAGGCCTGGGAGAGGTAACCACAGGCCATCGCCACTTCATAGATGCTGCCCCAACGCCCTGGCTGCTCCAGCATGGAGCGCGCCTTGGCCAGCCGCTGCCGACGAAGCCACTGCATGGGGCCACAGCCGTAGCGCTTGTTGAAGGCGAGCTGCAGGGAGCGGCGGCTGTAGTGACTGCGCTGCTCCATGTCCGAGAGGCTGATCGGCTCATGGAGGTGCGCCAGGGCCCACTCCACGAGCGCAGCATGGGCGAAGGGCTCCTCAGCCTGGACGACGGGCTCACTGGCCTCGAGCAGATCCGGCACCAGCATCATTACCATCAGCCGGCGGATCAAATCGTCGAGCCGAAGGATCGGGTTCACCTCGCCAAAGATTGCCACCGATCGTTCCGCAAACTCCAGGGCATCCATCAACAGCCGCTGGCAGCGATCACGGCGGGCATCAGTGCGGCGACTGAGGATTGCGGGTTGATCGAGAGCCGTATGCAGCGCCAGTCCGTCAAATCCGGGGCCGCCGATGGCATGGGCGACCGGCAGAAGGGTTTGCGGGGGGAAGCTGAAGATGACCCCGGAACAGGTGGTGCAATGGAGGCGAATGCGGGTGCAGGCCGCTGGGATGAACAGGCTGGAACTGCGAAAGCTGAAAGGATGGCCAAAAACCTCAAAGAAGTTTGTGCCGGCCTGGTAGGGAAGCACAAACTGGGCTTCACTCTTCTGCTCCACCTCGCCAATAATCTCCGAACCCCAGGTGGAGAGAATCGTGATCTCGCCGAGGCGTATGCTACCTGAATGATTGAGGAAAGATTCACCCTTCTCGGGATGATCCCAGGTATGCACCTGCAAGGGTAGAAACGTATCCACTACCGAACCAAACGAAATGGTGTCCGTGGATGTCAGCGATGCACCCGGAAGCTTGATGAATGGAATAACCGCCGCGGCGTCCTGGGGCATGGAGGCTGCTATTCAACCTTTGTCTTAGCCGTGCAAGCTTAGAGGAGCGGCGAAGGACAGACCTGCTCAACGATGACAGCAACGGTGACAAGGCAACGTGAAAACGACGCAGCACCCCCCCCCCCCCCGGAGAAGGCACACCAACACATCCCCCTTGCAGAAGGTCCCCTCTTGCAGCCCACGGCACCAGTCCGAGGCAGGGGTTCCCCGGTTGTGGCTGCGGTCATCGCGGCTGCAGCAGTCCTGGGAGAGCTGAGCTCTGGCCTGAGCAACCTCGGCAAAACCGCCAAGAGGACAAGGACAGGGCTCAACATGCCAGGGATTCAGCCAGGCTGGCTTGTTGTCTTTGCCCGGCGCAGCCGCTTGCGTAGCCGACGGCTCCAAGCGAGGCCAGTGGCGGCGGCGCTCAGGGGCAGCGGCCCTGGCACGGAAACAGAAGCGGAACCACGATAACCAATCTGGCCAGACTCGGAATCAAACAAGTAGTTGTAAGCATTTGTAAAAGTGATTGCTTGTATTCCAGAATGCCGCTGAATCCGACAGTTGGTTGACGAAATCAGGCGCAGCGGCGTCGAAAGGCGAGGCGCTGATGGTGCCGTTGGCTCCTGTGATCACCTGGTAGAGCAACGGTGCCGCCGGATTGCCCAGGTACACCGTGATCGTGTAGCCGGAATCGGTGCAGTCATGAGGTCCGTAAGGGCAGGTCACAGTGTTGGGGCGTGGTGCTCCAGGGCTTAATACCATCATCGCGTAGCTGACGCCGCTATCCACCAAGACCGTGCCGCTGAATGGCACTGGTGGCAGGCTGGGAGGGGCTTGCCCAGGGACCGTGGGGCTTGCGAAAACAGCGGCACTGCCGCGATTGAAGCCATCGGGGCTAGTGCTCAGCGGCTCCAGACCTGCCGGATTGAAGCTCGCGGTGTTGGCTGGGGTCAGGCCCACGGTGATCCCATCACTGGCCATGATCCAGCCCTGGGTTGGATTGGCCGACACGCCATTGATCGCCGTGATGTTGAACAGCGGGTTGCGCTGGGTTCCATTGATCGGCCAGGCTGTGTTGCCCGCGCCCACCTCGCCGAAACCCACCCCAATGAACCGCCAAGAACTGGCCAGCGTGCAGGACTGGCTTGGATCGGCACAGCGTTGCTGGCTGGCATCGAGCACCGGCACGTTGGCGGTGACCGAATTGCCAGGAGTTCCGATCTCGACCTGAGTGAGATACACATCGCCCTGAAACAAGAGATTGTCACTCTTGTAGGCCTGGATCACATCGGTGTACGCCGGCGCCCCTGATGGTGGGGAGAACGACGTGTTGTAAACCACCATGCCAGCGGAGCCGGTGTCCATGATGAATGTGCCTTGCTGGCCATCGGGGAAGGTGGCATTGAGGGCCGGAGATCCGTGGAGCAGGCCCGTTGCCGGATCGACGCCGCCACTGAACAGGATCTTGAGAGAATCGCTGCCGGTGGTGAGCGGCGCCGCCATCGCCGAGCCGCCGGTGTGCAACACCACCAAACAGGCTGTGGCCAAGGCTGCTTGGCACCATCCAGATGGGCCTTGGAGGACTTCAGCGGACCTCAGCCGCCAACGCTTCCCTCCCGGAACCGGCCACCACCAGCGACAACCCCTCCAGCAGCTGCGGCGCCAGCATCAACACCAGGCTGCGGCCCACCAGGGGCACCTTGGTGCCGATCCAGGGCTGGGGCGTGTCCGGCAGATCCTGATCGGGCGGCAGGGCGGTGTTGATCAGCCGCAGCCAGCCCCCCGCCCGGAATGGCAACTCAAATTCATTGCCCTGGTAATAGGCATTCATGCCGCACCACAGCAAAGGCCCCCGCAGCGGGTCCACCAGGCTCCAGGCCAGGCTGTGGGACCAACTGGCCCAGTCGGGATTGCGCAGCTCGATGCCGTGCCATTCGCGCCAGGGCGGCCCGGGCTCGCCCATGCGGCCCGGCCCATCCTGCAGCGCCAGCTCCGGATTCAGGAGGGGGGCCAGGTGCTGGCGCAAGCGGATCAGGCGGCTCAAGAAGCGGCGCAAGGCCAGCTCATCCGCATCAGGACTCCAGTGCATCCAACCGAGCGGATTGTTCTGGCACCAGGTGTTGTTGTTGCCCCCCTGGCTGCGGCCCACCTCATCTCCCATCAGCAGCATCGGCACCCCGGGCGCCAGCAGCAACGAGCAGAGCATGTTGCGGATCTGGCGCTGGCGTAGGCCCAGCACCACCGGATCGCTGCAGGGTCCCTCCACGCCGTGGTTCCAGCTGTTGTTGTGGTTATCGCCATCGCGGTCGTCTTCGCCATTGGCCAGGTTGTGCTTGCGGTTGAAGCTCACCAGATCCGCCAGGGTGAAGCCGTCGTGGGCGGTGAGGAAGGTGATCGATCGGCCCAGGGCCGCCGGCTGGCCGCCATAGAGATCGGCGCTGCCCGCAAGCCGTTGGCTGAGCGGCCAGCAGGTGCGCTCATCTCCCTTCCAGAAGCGGCGCAGGTCATCCCGGAAGCGGCCGTTCCAGCTGCCGATCTGTGCGGCGGGGAAATCGGCGAGGCGATACAAGCCGCCGCAATCCCAGGGTTCGCTCACCAGCTTCAGATCCGCCAACTGCGGATCGGCTTCCATGGCCTCAAACAGTGGGGGCTGGTCGAGCGGAGCCAGTTGTTCGCCGCGGCTGAGGGCGATGCCCAGGTCGAAGCGGAAGCCATCGATGCCGAGCTCCACGGCCCAGCAGCGCATCGACTCCAGGATCAAGCGCCGCACCAGCGGTCGGTTGGCGGCGATGCTGTTGCCGCAGCCACTCACATCCAGGTAATCGCCGCGGCCGTTCTGGTGGTAATACAACGTGTCGGCGCAGCCCCGCCAACTGAGGGTGGGGCCGTTCTGATTGCCCTCGGTGGTGTGGTTGTAGACCACATCCAGGATCACCTCGATGCCGGCCAGGTGGCAGGCCCGCACGAGTTGGCGCATCTCCTGTCGCGCCTGCAACGGATCGTCCGAGCTCAGGTAACCCGGATGGGGCGCCATCCAGCTCAAGGGGCTGTAGCCCCAGTGGTTGTGGCGTCCGGCTGGCGCATCCTGGGGATCGAAGGCCATCACCGGCAGCAGCTCCAGGGCCGTCACCCCCAGCTCCTGCAGGTAGGGCAGCAGCTCGATCAGGCCCAACAACTTGCCCTGCCGCTCCGGGGCCACCGGGCAGCCCAACCCCTGGGTGAAGCCTCCCACATGCATCTCGTAGATCACGCTGCGCTGCCAGCGGTGGCGGGGTCGTGGCGCGGTGCTGAAATCGAACGGGTCCCGTTCGGTCACCACCCCCTTGAGGCAGCAGTGGGTGTTGGGCGCCGCTCCCACGGCCGCACCCCGCTGATAGACCTCCCAGCCACCGATCGCCCGGGCGCAGGGGTCGAGCAGCACCTTCGAGGGGTTGAAGCCATGGCCACCCGGCTGCAGCGGCCCGAACACCCGGTAGCCATAACAGCAGCCGATGCCCAACCCCTCCACTTCCACATGCCAGTGGTCGTTGGAGCGGTGCTGCCCATCCAGCTCGATCACCCGCTGCGGTTCGGCGGCCGATCCATCGGCGAACAACAGCAGCTCCACCCGGGTGGCGAGGGGGGCCACCAAGGAGAAGGTCACGCCCCGGACGGTGCAGGCGGCTCCCAGGGGCCAGGGATTTCCAATCCTGATCACCGAGGGGTGCGCCATGGCGTTGCTGCAATCTAGCCATCGGCCCGTCGGCCCTCGCCCGCCTGGCCCCCCTCGCCCGCCCGACGGGGGATGCCGAGCTGCCAAGCTGGAGGCCAGAGCTGGAGCGATGCGCTGGCGGCCGAGCCCCCTCTCCAGCCCCCCGGACGCCCTCCCACGGAGGTGCGCCCCGGCCTGTGGCTGTTCGCTCCGCATCGCGACACCCGTGGCGGCAGCGCCTGGCTGCTCAGCACCGCGGTCGGCGATGTGCTGGTGGACTGTCCGGCCGCGAACCCCGCCAATCTCGCCTTCCTGGAGGCCCGCCGGCGGCGGGGCCAGCAGGGCTGGATCACGCTCACCGGCCGGGACGGCCATGGACCCTGCCGCCAGCTGCAGCGTCTGCTCGACTGGCCGGTGCTGGTGCAGGAGCAGGAGGCCTTCCTGCTGCCCAACGTCGAACGGCTGCGCGCGTTCGGGGCGGGGTTGGAGCCAGCGCCGGGGCTAAGGCTGCTCTGGACCCCGGGGCCTTCGCCGGGGGCCTGCGTGCTGCTCTGCCGGGATGGGCTGGGCCCCGGAACGGATCTGCTCTTCTGCGGACGGCTGCTGGTGCCGCTTGCGCCAGGTCGGCTGCAGCCGCTGCGCCGTCGCCTCACCTTCCACTGGCCGCGCCAGCTAGCCAGCCTGGAGGCCTTGTGTCGCTGGTTACCGCCCGGTTCTCCGGCCTGGATCGCCACGGGGGCGGCCCTGGGGGCCTTGCGGGGAGAGGCTTTGGTGGGGCCCGAGGCCGATCGCCAGTTGCGGCAGCTGGATCTGGCCGCCTTGGCGTCGCACCAGGTTGATCCTGCCGATCTGGGCTGATCGTCAGCTGGAACGAACCCAGATCGTTGACAGGACCGGTCTTTTTGGTTGCGACTCCCGCCTGTCCCCCATACGATTGGCCGGCCATTTCCAACTCAGCGGCCGGGCACGCTCCGCTCCGCTCATCTCCAACCCGGGCACGCTTGCTCCGGTTTTCTCTCCTTCCAACTCACCTCATCGGACGCATCCCCCGACCCATGAACAAAGCTGACCTCGTCAATCTCGTCGCGATCCGCACCGAACAGACCAAGACTGACGTCGCTCAGGTCGTCGAC
Organism: Synechococcaceae cyanobacterium; assembly: GCA_046342775.1. Lineage (GTDB taxonomy): Bacteria > Cyanobacteriota > Cyanobacteriia > PCC-6307 > Cyanobiaceae > Cyanobium. The sequence goes on along the minus strand of JBKDOR010000230.1, from coordinate 17,172 downwards.
GCCCTGATCGACACCATTGTCGACTCGGTGGTGGAAGGCAAAAAGGTCTCGATCCTGGGCTTCGGCTCGTTCGAGCGTCGCGAGCGCTCCGCCCGCCAGGGTCTCAACCCCAAAACCGGCGAGAAGATCAAGATCGAAGCCAAGAGCGTGCCGGCCTTCACCGCTGGCAAGCTCTTCAAGGATCGGGTCCAGGGTTGATCGGCGCCAACCGCTCACGCGGTCCGAGCATCACTGGGTGACGCTTCCCGGAATCCAGCTCTGAGCTCAGATCAAGACCGCCCGGAACCCCTCAGCCCTGACCGCCAGCTGGCCCTGCCAAGCCATCTGGGCCAGCTGTTCGATCAGGGGCTGGCTCTGCGCAGCAGCGGCTATCGCGGACGATTCGCCCCCTCCCCCACCGGGCCTCTCCACCTGGGCAACCTCCGCACGGCGTTGATCAGCTGGCTGCGGGCTCGACTTGAGGAGGGCATGTGGCTGCTGCGGATCGACGACCTGGACCTCCCCAGGAATCGTCCGGGCGCCGAGGCGGCAATCCTGGCCGATCTGGCCTGGTTGGGCCTGGACTGGGATCCGCCGCTGATTCGCCAAAGCCAGCACCGCGGCATTTACGCCTCGGTGCTTTCGGCGTTGCGCCGCCAGGGTCTGTTGTATCCCTGCCGCTGCAGCCGCCGCCTGCTGGCCGATGTCTCAGCTCCCCACGGCGGCCTGAGTGTGTACCCAGGCACCTGCCGCCAGCGGCAGCCCAGCTGGGGGCCCCTGCAGGGCCGTTTGCCCAGCTGGCGTCTGCGGATCCCGCCCCAGGAGCTGGCCTGGTGGGAGCAGTCCTTGGGCGGCGCCGGTGGGTGGATGCAGCGCCCGTCGGAGCTGGGGGTGGGCGATGTGGTGCTGCGGCGGGCCGATGGCTACATCGCTTACCACCTGGCCACGGCGGTGGATGAGCTCAGCCTTGGCATCAGCGAAGTGGTGCGGGGCGAGGATCTGCTCGAGGCCACCGCAGCCCAGCTGGCGGTGTTCGCCGCCCTTGGACAATCGCCACCGGGCTACTGGCACGTGCCGCTCTGGCGCGATGCCGAGGGCAGGCGCCTGAGCAAGCGCCAAGCGGATGCCGGCGTGGCCGGTTGGCGCCAGCGGGGCGGCGATGCCCCTGGCCTGGTGGGTGAGCTGGCGGGCAGCCTGGGATTGGTGCCCGCCGGCAGCCGCCTCAGCGCCCGGGAGCTGCTGCAAACGCTGGCCGCTGCCGGCGCTCCATCCTTAAGGAACCTTTCGGGATCAGTCGCCTTGGAAACCGCCAGAGTGAACGCATCTCTCCCGGACCCGTGAGGTCACGATGAACGCGATCACAGCCCACGCCCCGTCCGCTGGCCCTGGGCTGAATGCCGCAGACTCGGCGGCATCCTGCAGCGGCGAGCACGTCTGCCGGCGTTGCGGCGGCAGCGGCAGCTTGCGCATGGGTGATCAGCAGTACCGCACCTGCTTGGATTGTCTCGGTCAGGGGCGCTTGAGCGTTCACCCAGCCCATCTGCTCGCCTTCCCCTCCCTCAGCGCAGCTGTTTGCGCTTCTGACGCCAGATGAAGAAAGCGGCCGTGCCAACCACGACGGCAAGGGGCGCCGCGGTGAGCAGCAGCAGGATCACGGCGGTCCAGTCGGTGTACATCCCGGAAGTGCACGAAATCCTTGTCATCATCCCAGCCCACCGGCTCGGCCGTGATCTGCCGCCCACGCCCCTCCGCAACCGCTCCGGCCGCCGCCCTTGGTTTCGGCTGTTGTGCTTCCTGCCGCTGCTGGCGTTCACGGGTCCGTTTCTGATCTGCCCTCCCGGCTGGGCCGGCATCCAGTTTGAGAACTGCGTGCGCGGCCCCGGCGGATCGATCAGCTGCGACACGGTTCCGACGGGCAACACTCTGATGAATGACATCGACGCTCGCTACGGCCTGCTGCAGCAGGCCAGCCCGGGTTGGAACGAATTCGATCCCTACGCGGGTTACAACGAGGATTTCGGCGGCAACGACACCTGAGCATCTGGTCAGCTGACCACGCTTCTGAGCCCTTCCCGTCTGGCGTCCGCCACCGACCTGCGTTTGGATGCCTCGGCAACCGCCGGTGGCGGATCCCACCTTCGCTTCAGAGAGACGCACCGCCTTGGAGATCTCCATGCATTTCTGGGCTCCCGGAATCGATCCCGCCCATCCGTTGGACTGCTCCCATCCGGAGCGCTATGTGCTGCAACGGTTGCAGAGCGGCGCGTACATCGCCATTGATCCCCAGGATCAGAGCCTGATCGACGTGGCGGATCCCCAGTCCGCCCATGGGTTCCACACCCACGAGGCGGCCCTGCGGGCTGCCGGCGAACTCAACAAGCTCGGGCGCGGCGGGGTGGATGTGATCAAGCTGGATTGACGCGGCGCCAGAGGCATCGATGCGGCGGTCAGAATGTTGAGTCGGCCGGAGTGTCGAGGCGGCGGTCACCGCCGATCGGGGGCCCGAAGGCCATTGGTCGGGTTCGGACTGTGACAATCGACCGCTCGCCTGACGCGGTTTCAATACGGTGGGATCTCTGGGATCGGCCGATGAACCGCCACCATCTCAGGACCCTCGAGGCCCTCAACGCCCACCCGCTGCGCCATGGTGTGCGCCGCTCCCAGGTGGAGGCCTTGTTCCGGTCCTTAGGGGCCGAGGTCAGCTCCCTGGAGGATCAGCGCCTGAGGATCCGCATGCCCGGGGGCCAGGAGACCTGGATCCATGCCAACTGCGGGCCCCACCCCGACCTCGACAGCGAAGCCATGCTGCGGGTGCGTCAGTTCCTGCAGGAGATTGGCGTCAGCCCCGACCACCCCGAGGTCGCCGCCGACAGCCCCCGGGGGGATCAGAGCCGTCGCCTGGTGCTGGTGCTGGACCATCACCGCACCGATGTCTTCCGGCTGGAGGGCGACACGGTGGAGCATGCCGTACTGAACCCCCATGGGGCGTGGGGCTCCGGAGAGAACCTCACCCACCGCCACGACCGCGACATCGCCGGTCAACGGGCCCCCAGGGATGCCGACTATCTGGCGCGCCTCAGCGCCGCCATGGCCGATGCCGATGCGGTGTTGTTGCTGGGCCACGGCAAGGGGGAGAGCGACCTGCGCCAGGCGCTGCTCGATGACCTGTCCCATCACCACCGCGATCTGCTGGCCAAGGTGGTGGGCGTCGTCACCGTGGACGACGGGGCCCTGAGCGAGGCGGGCCTGTTGGCGATCGCTCGGGAGCACTTCGGCAACCTGCCCCATCGACGTCCGCTGCGGATCCCAGGCCAGGAGGTCATGCGTTGAAAACATGCGTTTTTCCCCAAAACGCACTGGTTTTCCGCCAGAAAGGCGCCTTTTTCCGCAGACATGTCGTGTAGCGCCTTGGTTGGCCTGCCACCTGGCGGTTCGGGTCGACGTCCTGGCCCGGAGCACGGCTCAGCCCAGCGCCCGTTGAGCCCGATCGTTCGGCACCTCTAAACGACCAAAAAAAGACCGGTTGGTCACCACCAACCGGTCTTCAAAACCCACAGTGTTGAACAGGTAACCGCTGAACTGAACCCTTAGCCGTTGGAGGTCTCGCCATGAGCCGAGTAGCCGTTGAGCCGAGTAGCCGTTGAAAAGATCCGCCGTTGAGCGTGTCGTCAGTCCGACCGGCACCGCAAGGAGGGCCAGTCGCTGGATTCGCGAGGGGCAGTGGCCAACCCCGAACCCTGACGAAGCCAGGAACCAGGGATGACCCGGGAGCTCAACCCGAAGGCGGGGCCGGCGCCGACGCAAATCTTGAGGAAATCTTAAGGCCTCCGGGCGGCTCTGGGCCGCGGCGGCGGTTGGCTGTGCTGATGGCGGCCATCAGGCCAGCTGATCGGTGCCGCCAGCGCCGCCGGATTGAGCCAGCGATACGCCAGCCTCGGCCTGGCGTTCGAACACCAGCAGTCGGTTGTTGGCGGGCATCGCCAGGTCGCGGACGAACCCCAGACCCCGCGCCCCGGCCATGGCGATCAGCGATTCCGCGTCGCGGACTCCCATTTCTGGATCCAGAGCGCGCAGCTGGGCGTCAAACGCCGCATTGCTCGCCGCCGTGTGCCGACCGCCGTCATGGAAGGGCCCGTAGATCAGCAACAGGCCCCCCGCGCTCAGCACTCCGGCGCTGCCGCTCAGCAGGTTGGGAATCGAGCCCGCCGCCATGATGTGCAGCGTGTTGGCCGTGAACACGGCCTGGAAGTGTTGAAGGGGCCAGGCGGCTGGGTCGTCCACATCGAGGGGCAGAGGCGGCAGTAGCTGGGCCCCCGGCGCTGGCGTGAACGGCCCCCGCTGCCGCAGGCTCAGGCGCAGATCCTCCAGAGCCGCCGGTCGCTCGCTCAGCTGCCAGCTCAAGCCAGGCAGCTGCTCGCAGAAGTGGACGCCATGTTGACCCGTGCCCGAGCCGATCTCCAGCACCTCCGCGGCGGCGGGAAGCCAGCTGCGCAGCGCGGCCAGGATCGGCTCCTTGTTGCGCTCGCAGGCGGCGGAAAACGGCACGGAATCGGGGGCCAACACCACGATCCTGCCCTGCGAAGCTGCCCGGGCCCTGGGCGGCTGGGGTCTCAGCCCAGGCGCCGCCGCACCGATTCGGCGTGGCTGTGCAGGCCCTCGCTGTCCGCCAAGGTGATCACCGCCTCGCCGGGGGCCTCCAGGGCGGCGCGATTGAACTGGATCAGGGAGGTGTGGCGCAGGAAGGTCTCGACGCTGAGGGCCCCGGCGAAGCGGGCCGTGCCGCTGGTGGGCAGCGTGTGGTTCGGGCCAGCCAGGTAGTCGCCCACCGCCTCCGGGGTCCAGGCGCCCAGGAAAATCGCCCCGGCGTTTTCGATGCGTTCCGCCAGGGGCTCAGGATCCCGCACCAGCAGCTCCAGATGCTCCGGCGCAAAGCGGTCGCTCAGCGCCGCCGCTTGCTCCAGGCTGGACACCAACGCGATCAGGCCCCAGTTGTTGAGGGCTTCGCGGGTGATGGCGGCCCGGGGGTGGTGCAGAAGCTGCCGCTCCAGCTCCAGCGGCACCGCCGCCGCCAGCTCAGCGCTGGTGGTGATCAAGATGGCGGCGGCGAGAGGATCGTGTTCTGCCTGGGCCAGCAGATCGGCGGCCACCTGGTCGGGGCGGGCCGTGTCGTCGGCGATCACCAGCACCTCGCTGGGACCGGCGAGGGAATCGATCCCCACCTGCCCATAGACCGCCTTCTTGGCCAAGGTGACCCAGAGGTTTCCCGGGCCGCTGATCACATCGACCCGGGGCACACTGGCCGTGCCGTAGGCCAGGGCGGCGATCGCCTGGGCCCCGCCCACCCGCACCACCGTTTCCACGCCGGCCAGGTGGGCCGCCGCCAGCACGGTCGGATTCGGCTCGCCGTCCGGTCCAGGCGGGGTGACCATCACCCGTTCCTTGACCCCGGCCACACCGGCAGGGATGGCGTTCATCAACACGGTGCTCGGGTAAGCCGCCCGGCCCCCTGGCACGTAAAGCCCCGCCCGCCGCACCGGCCGCCAGCGGCGCCCCAGCCGTTCACCGTGGGGGCCTTGAAGGCTGAGGTCCTCAGGCATCTGCCGGTCGTGGAACGCCAGGATCCGGTCATGGGCGAGGCGCAACGCCTGTTGCAGCTCGGCGGGGGTGTCCTGCCAGGCCTGCTCCAACCGCTCCGCCGGGATCTCGAGCGGATCGGGCCGCACGCCGTCGAAGCGCTCGCTCAACTCCAGCAGCGCCGCGTCTCCCTGCTCGCGCACCTGGGCCAGGATCGCCGCCACCCGCTCCTCCTCACGCCGCAGGGCCTCTCCAGCCGTGCGGCCAGCGATCGCCTCCAGCCGAGCCGCGACCTCCGCCTCGCCAACGCCACGGCCATCAACGCCACGGCCATCAACGCGGGCATCCAGTTGGAGCAGCCGCAGCGGGGCAACAGCTGGCGGCGGGGCGGAACCGGTGCTGCTCAAGGCGGGGTCGCTGGGCTGGAAGCGACGCTAAGGCGTTGTCCGCTGGACGGGGTCGAGAGCCAAGGGGTAGGGTGGGTGATTGCAAGATTGACGCCAGCCCTGTGGCCAATAACAAGTCGTCGAAGAAGCGGATCCTGGTGGCCGAGCGCAACCGTCAGCGCAATCGCACCTACAAGTCGGCCTTGCGCACGCTGATGAAGCGCTGCTTCGCCGCCTGCAGCGCCTGTGCCCAGGAGCCCGGTGAGGAGGCTCGCGAAACGGTGCGCAAGAGCATGAGCGTGGCCTTCAGCAAGATCGACAAGGCTGTCAAGGTAGGCGTGCTGCATCGCAACACCGGCGCCAACCAGAAATCCCGGCTCAGCCTTGCGGTGAAGAAGGTGCTGGAGCCCGCTGCCGCTCCGGCCGCCGCTGCCGCTCCGGCCTCCAGCGCGGCGTCATCCGCCAGCGCTGACGCGGCCGACGACTGAATCCCTGCACCCGTCAAGCTGGGACTTGCTTGATCCAGCCGGTTTCCCATGAGCTCCATCGCTGAGGCTGAAGCGGGCATCGCCAGCCAGGTCGCCGCCCAGCCCAGTTCCACAATGGAGCTCGATGGCATCACTCACGTCGCGCCCGGGTCTGAGGGATCACCAGCACAGACCAGCCTGCCGCTGTTGGTCGACTCCCATTGCCACATCGTCTTCCGCAACTTCGACGACGATCTCGAGGAGGTGGCGGCCCGCTGGCGCCAGGCCGGTGTGCGCGCTTTGGTTCATGCCTGCGTCGAGCCTGGCGAGATCGCCGCGATCCGGGCTCTGGCCGATCGTTTCCCCGAGTTGCGCTATGCGGTCGGGGTGCATCCGCTCGACACCCAGCACTGGAGCCAGAACACGGTGGCGCTGCTGCGCCAGGCGGCCGCGGCGGACCCCCGCGTGGTGGCGATCGGCGAACTGGGCCTTGATCTGTTTCGAGAGCGCAACCTGGACAAGCAGCTGGAGGCGTTGCGACCGCAGCTGGATCTCGCCGTGGAGTTGGGGCTGCCGGTGATCATCCATTGCCGCGATGCCGCTGAGGCGATGCTGGCTGAGCTGCGCCCCCGCGTCGCCCGCGGAGCCCTGCCTCGCGGGGTGATGCACTGCTGGGGAGGAACGCCTGAGGAGATGGAGGCCTTCCTGGAGCTGGGCCTGTACATCAGCTTCAGCGGCACGGTGACGTTCCCCAAGGCCGAGTCGATCCAGGCCTGCGCTCGCCTGGTGCCGTCGGAGCGCTATCTGGTGGAAACCGACTGCCCCTTTCTGTCCCCCGCCCCCCGACGGGGCAAGCGCAACGAGCCGGCCAACGTGGTGGCCGTGGCGGCCAAAGTGGCCGAGCTGCGCGGCGAAGCGCTTGGGGCGGTGGCCCATACCAGCTCTCAGAATGCCGCGACCCTCTTCGGTCTGACCCTTCACAATGTATGATTGTTCATTGGCCTGGTAGCGGAAGCGCTCCTTTGTCCTCGTCCTTGTCCTGGAGAGCCGCGGCTCCCCTTTCATCGGCGCCAATCCTGGGGCCGGCCCGTTAAGGCCAGGCGCCAACTCAGCCGTTCCTGGGTTCAGGGACGGCTGTTCGCGTCCACCCATCCACCGTCCCTGAGAAACGGTGGCGCGACGATCTCGTCGCCTTCCGTTTCTCACCCCACCGTCCACACCCCCGTTCCTGCAGGTTCACCGCATGAGCAGCGCGATCCAGGTCGCCAAGACCGTCACCTATCTTCCCGACCTGGTGGAGGTGCAGCGGGCCAGCTTCAAGTGGTTTCTGGAGAAGGGCCTGATCGAGGAGCTCGACAGCTTCTCCCCGATCACCGACTACACCGGCAAGCTGGAACTGCATTTCATCGGCAATGAGTATCGCCTGAAGCGGCCTCGCCATGATGTCGAGGAGGCCAAGCGGCGAGATGCCACCTTCGCCTCCCAGATGTATGTGACCTGCCGACTGGTCAACAAGGAGACCGGGGAGATCAAGGAGCAGGAGGTGTTCATCGGCGAGCTGCCCCTGATGACCGAGCGTGGAACCTTCATCATCAACGGCGCCGAGCGGGTGATCGTGAACCAGATCGTGCGCTCTCCAGGGGTGTATTTCAAAGATGAGCAGGATAAGAACGGCCGTAAAACCTTCAACGCCAGTCTCATCCCTAACCGCGGAGCCTGGTTGAAGTTTGAAACAGACAAGAACGATCTGCTACACGTTCGCGTTGACAAAACTCGCAAGATCAACGCTCATGTGCTGATGCGGGCCATCGGTCTTTCGGACAATGACGTGCTCGATAAGCTGCGTCACCCGGAATACTACCAAAAGTCGATTGAGGCTGCCAACGAGGAAGGCATCGCCTCGGAGGATCAAGCCCTGCTGGAGCTCTACAAAAAGTTGCGGCCCGGCGAGCCCCCCTCGGTTAGCGGTGGTCAGCAGTTGTTGCACAGCCGCTTCTTCGATCCCAAGCGCTATGACCTTGGTCGTGTTGGTCGCTACAAGATCAACAAGAAACTGCGGCTCACGATTCCGGATGCGACCCGCACTCTCACACCGGAGGATGTTCTATCCACGATTGATTACCTGATCAATCTCGAGCTCGACGTCGGCGGAGCCTGCCTCGATGACATCGATCATCTCGGCAACCGCCGCGTTCGCTCCGTGGGTGAATTGCTGCAGAACCAAGTGCGGGTTGGCCTCAGCCGCTTGGAGCGCATCATCAAGGAACGCATGACCGTCGGCGAGACCGAATCGCTGACCCCTGCCCAGCTGGTCAATCCCAAGCCGTTGGTGGCGGCGATCAAGGAGTTCTTTGGCTCCAGCCAGCTCAGCCAGTTCATGGATCAAACCAATCCTCTGGCCGAACTCACCCACAAGCGCCGCATCAGCGCCCTCGGTCCCGGCGGCCTCACCCGGGAGCGGGCTGGCTTCGCGGTGCGCGACATCCACCCCTCCCACTACGGCAGGATCTGCCCGATCGAAACTCCGGAGGGTCCCAACGCCGGCCTGATCGGTTCGCTGGCCACCCACGCTCGGGTGAATGAATACGGGTTCATCGAAACCCCGTTCTGGAAGGTCGAAAACGGCATTGTTGACAAGTCCGGCGCTCCTATTTATCTCTCCGCCGATCTGGAGGATGAATGCCGTGTCGCCCCCGGCGACGTGGCCACCGATGCCACGGGGCGCATCACTGCCGACCAGGTGCCGGTTCGCTATCGCCAGGATTTCGAAACCGTGGTGCCGGAGCAGGTCGACTACGTGCAGCTCTCGCCGGTGCAAGTGATCTCCGTGGCCACCTCCCTGATTCCCTTCCTGGAGCATGACGACGCCAACAGGGCGCTGATGGGCTCCAACATGCAGCGTCAGGCCGTGCCGCTGCTGCGTCCGGAGCGGCCGCTGGTGGGTACCGGGCTGGAAACCCAGGTGGCGCGAGATTCCGGCATGGTGCCGATCACCCGTGTCAATGGTGAGGTGGTGTTTGTGGATGCCACCCAAATCATCATTCGCGATGATCAGGGCACGGATCACTACCACTTCCTGCAGAAATACCAGCGTTCCAACCAGGACACCTGTCTCAACCAGCGGCCGATCGTCAAACAGGGAGACAAGGTCATTGCCGGTCAGGTGCTGGCGAACGGCTCAGCCTGCGAGGGCGGTGAAATCGCCCTGGGCCAGAATGTGTTGATCGCCTATATGCCTTGGGAGGGCTACAATTATGAAGACGCCATTTTGGTGAGCGATCGCCTGGTCACCGACGATCTCTACACCTCGGTGCACATCGAGAAATACGAGATTGAAGCGCGTCAGACCAAGCTAGGGCCAGAGGAAATCAACCGCGAGATCCCGAATGTCGCCGAGGAAACCCTCGGCAACCTTGATGAGATGGGCATCATCCGCATTGGTGCCTTCGTGGAATCCGGTGACATTCTTGTCGGCAAGGTGACACCCAAGGGTGAATCCGACCAGCCGCCAGAGGAGAAGCTGCTGCGTGCAATCTTTGGCGAGAAAGCTCGCGATGTGCGCGACAATTCCCTGAGGGTTCCCAGCACCGAACGCGGTCGCGTCGTGGATGTGCGCATCTATACCCGCGAACAGGGCGACGAGCTACCACCAGGCGCCAACATGGTCGTACGGGTTTACGTGGCTCAGCGCCGCAAGATTCAGGTGGGCGACAAGATGGCTGGCCGCCACGGCAACAAGGGCATCATCAGCCGCATCCTGCCCCGGGAAGACATGCCCTACCTCCCCGATGGCACGCCAATCGACATCGTGCTCAACCCTCTCGGGGTGCCGAGCCGCATGAATGTGGGCCAGGTGTTCGAATGCCTGATGGGATGGGCGGCCGCTCACCTCAACGCCCGCGTCAAGGTCGTGCCCTTCGATGAGATGCACGGGGTTGAAACTTCGAAGAACACCGTGCAGGCCTACCTGGAGGAGGCCTGCCGCCAGCCCGGCAAGGACTGGGTCTATGACCCGGAGAATCCCGGCAAGATCCAGTTGATTGACGGCCGCACCGGTCAGCCATTCGACCAGCCGGTCACGGTTGGCTATGCCCACATTCTCAAGCTGGTGCACCTGGTGGACGACAAAATCCACGCCCGCTCCACCGGTCCCTACTCCCTGGTCACCCAGCAGCCGTTGGGGGGCAAGGCCCAGCAAGGCGGCCAGCGATTGGGCGAGATGGAGGTGTGGGCCTTGGAGGCCTATGGCGCCGCCTATACCCTGCAGGAGCTGCTCACGGTCAAGTCCGATGACATGCAGGGTCGCAACGAGGCTCTCAACGCCATCGTCAAGGGCAAGCCGATCCCCCGTCCGGGCACGCCGGAATCGTTCAAGGTGCTGATGCGCGAGCTCCAGTCCCTCGGTCTCGATATCGCTGTCTACACCGATGAGGACGAGGAGGTGGATCTGATGCAGGATGTCAACCCCCGACGCAGCACGCCCTCCCGGCCCACCTACGAGTCACTGGGCGTCGCGGACTACGACGACGATTGATCACCCCTTCGGGCCGGTCCCTGCCTGGCAGTCCGGCCCCTGGCATCCCTGACGCTGCCCGCTTCGCTCAGCCTCAAGGACTGGTATCTGCGCAGGTTTGCAGAACGAACTCACCCACCGCTTGACCGCCGCCATGTCCAACAGCAATCTCCGCACCGAAAACCATTTCGACTACGTCAAGATCACTTTGGCCTCGCCGGAGCGGATCATGCAGTGGGGCCAGCGCACTCTCCCCAACGGTCAAGTGGTCGGAGAGGTCACCAAGCCGGAAACTATTAACTATCGCACGCTCAAGCCCGAGATGGATGGGCTCTTCTGCGAGAAGATCTTCGGTCCCTCCAAAGACTGGGAATGCCATTGCGGCAAGTACAAGCGGGTTCGGCACCGCGGCATCGTCTGCGAGCGCTGTGGCGTGGAAGTCACCGAGAGCAGGGTGCGCCGCCACCGCATGGGCTTCATCAAGCTGGCGGCTCCGGTCTCCCATGTTTGGTACCTCAAGGGAATCCCCAGCTATGTGGCCATCCTGCTGGATATGCCGTTGCGCGATGTAGAGCAGATCGTTTATTTCAACTGCTATGTGGTTCTCGATCCAGGCGATCACAAAGACCTCACCTATAAACAGCTGCTCACCGAAGATGAATGGCTGGAGATTGAGGATCAAATCTTCGCCGAGGATTCGGATATCGAGAATGAACCCGTCGTGGGGATCGGCGCTGAGGCGCTGAAACAACTGCTCGAAGATCTGAACCTTGAAGAAATCGCCAATCAGCTCCGTGAGGAAATTGCCAGTAGCAAGGGTCAGAAGCGGGCCAAGTTGATCAAGCGGCTGCGTGTGATCGATAACTTCATCGCCACCAATGCCCGCCCCGAGTGGATGGTGCTGGACGTGATTCCGGTGATCCCGCCGGATCTTCGGCCGATGGTGCAGCTGGACGGCGGGCGTTTCGCCACCAGCGATCTCAATGATCTCTATCGGCGGGTGATCAACCGCAACAACCGCCTGGCGCGGCTGCAAGAGATCCTGGCACCGGAAATCATTGTGCGCAACGAAAAGCGCATGCTGCAGGAAGCCGTCGATGCCTTGATCGATAATGGTCGCCGCGGCCGCACCGTGGTTGGTGCCAACAACCGCGCCCTCAAGTCACTGAGCGACATCATCGAAGGCAAGCAGGGCCGATTCCGCCAAAACCTGTTGGGCAAGCGGGTTGATTACTCTGGCCGCTCCGTGATCGTGGTTGGGCCGAAGTTAAAGATGCATCAGTGCGGCCTGCCCAAAGAAATGGCCATTGAGCTGTTCCAGCCGTTTGTGATCCATCGGCTGATCCGCCAAAACATTGTCAACAACATTAAGGCGGCCAAGAAGATGATCAACAAGGGAGATGATGAGGTGATGCAGGTTCTCCAGGAAGTGATCGAAGGGCATCCGATTCTGCTCAATCGGGCCCCGACGCTGCACCGTCTGGGGATCCAGGCGTTTGAGCCCAAGCTTGTCGATGGCCGCGCCATTCAGTTACATCCGCTGGTCTGCCCCGCCTTCAACGCCGACTTTGATGGTGACCAGATGGCCGTGCATGTGCCTCTGGCAATCGAAGCCCAGACCGAAGCCCGCATGCTGATGCTGGCCAGCAACAACATCCTTTCGCCCGCCACCGGCGAACCGATCATCACGCCTTCTCAGGACATGGTGCTTGGCGCCTATTACCTCACCGCCGAGAAGCGCGACAATCCGAAACCGGCTTTCGGCAGCCACTCCCACACCTATGCCAGCCTCGAAGATGTGCTGGCAGCATTTCAGGAAAAGCATCTTCACCTGCATGACTGGGTGTGGGTGCGCTTCAACGGTGACGTCGAGACGGCGGAGGAGGAGTCCCAGCCCCATCACGAAGAAACCCTCAGCGATGGCACCCGCATCGAGCAGTGGAAGTTCCGCCGCGACCGCTTCGATGAAGACGGCGCCCTGATCAGTCGCTATCTGCTCACCACCGTTGGCCGTGTCGTCATCAATCACACCATCATCGACGCCGTCGCCTCCACCTGACCCGCGGCAGACCTTCGCCCTCGTTCTTCCCTCCGAATTCCCACCGCGCGCCGCCATGACTGCCTCCCCCGCCAAGAAGACCCCCCGGAAAGGTTCCAAAGCCGCTGCCGCCGCTGCCGCCGCAGCCAGCGAGGCCGCCGCTCAAGCGGCCTTGGCCTCAAAGCCTATGCCGCCCTTCCGCAACCAGGTGATCGACAAGAAGGCCTTGCGTTCGCTGATGAGCTGGGCCTTCAAACACCACGGCACCGCCGCCACGGCGGCAATGGCGGATGAACTCAAGGACCTGGGTTTTCATTACGCCACCCAAGCGGCGGTTTCGATCTCTGTGGATGATCTGTGCATTCCCAGCCAGAAGGCCCGGTTGCTGCAGGAAGCTGAGCAGCAGATCACCGATACGGAAGAACGCTATCGCTTGGGAGAGATCACCGAGGTCGAGCGTCACACCAAAGTGATCGACACCTGGACGGAGACCAACGAACGCCTCGTTGAAGAAGTCAAAAAGAACTTCAACGAAAACGCGCCTTTGAACTCCGTTTGGATGATGGCCAACTCCGGCGCGCGCGGCAACATGTCCCAGGTGCGCCAGTTGGTGGGCATGCGCGGCCTGATGGCCAATCCCCAAGGCGAAATCATTGACTTGCCGATTCGGACCAATTTCCGCGAAGGCTTGACCGTAACTGAATATGTGATTTCTTCCTACGGTGCCCGCAAAGGCCTGGTGGATACCGCCCTGCGCACCGCTGACTCGGGCTATCTCACCCGCCGCCTGGTGGACGTGGCCCAGGATGTGATCGTGCGCGAGGACGATTGCGGCACCACCCGCGGCATTTTGATCAATGCCGACGAAAAAGGACGCTTCTACAGCAAGCTGGTCGGGCGCCTCGCTGCCGAACCCATCGTCGCCGCCGATGGCACGGTGCTGGTGGAGCGTGATGGCGAAATCGACGCTGTGCTCACCCGTGCCATTGAGCAGGCCGAGATCCGCACGGCGGTGGTGCGCTCCCCGCTCACCTGCCAGGCCTCCCGCTCCGTCTGCCGCAAGTGCTATGGCTGGGCCTTGGCCCATAACCAATTGGTGGATCTCGGTGAGGCGGTCGGCATCATCGCCGCCCAGTCGATTGGCGAGCCCGGCACCCAGCTCACCATGCGCACCTTCCACACCGGCGGTGTGTCCACCGCCGAGACCGGCGTGGTTCGCTCCCTTGCGGGGGGCGCGGTGGAATTTGGCCCCAAGGCAAGGGTACGGCCGCATCGCACACCCCATGGTGTGGAAGCCCATCTGGCCGAGACCGATTTCAGCCTTGAGGTCAAGCCCAGCGGCAGCGGCAAGGTGCAACGGCTTAGCATCACCTCTGGTTCGAGTCTGTTTGTCGATGATGGCCAGCAGATCGGTCCTGACGAGATCTTGGCCCAGATTTCTTCCGGGGCTCAGGTCAAGAAGAGCGTCGAGAAGGCAACGAAGGATGTGATCTGCGACCTGGCTGGCCAGGTGCGCTTTGAAGAGGTGATTCAGCCCCGGGAGGTCACCGACCGCCAGGGCAACATCACCCACAAGGCCCAGCGCCTAGGCCGTCTCTGGGTGTTCAGCGGCGATGTCTACAATCTGCCCCCCAATGCTCAGCCCGTTGTTGACCCGAACCGAGCGGCCACCAAGGGGGAAGTGTTGGCCGAAAGTCGCCTGGTCAGCGAGTACGGAGGCGCCGTGCGTCTGCGCGAGTCTGCCGGTGATTCACGGGAGGTGCAGATCGTCACCGCCAGCCTTACCCTGAAAGATTGCAAGCTGGTGGGTGAGACCACCCATTCGGGCGAGATCTGGCACCTTGAAGGCAAGGATAATATCCGCTATCTGCTGAAGACCCAGCCCGGCAGCAAGATCGGCAAAGATGAGGTGATTGCCGAGTTGGCGGATGATCGCTTCCGCACCAAGACCGGCGGCATCGTGCGCTTTTCTCCTGGCTTATCGATCAAGAAAGCCCGTTCAGCCAAGCACGGCTATGAGGTCAGCAAAGGTGGCACTCTGCTCTGGGTGCCCCAGGAAACCCATGAGATCAATAAGGACATTTCCCTGTTGATGATCGAGGATGGCCAATGGATCGAGGCCGGCACCGAAGTAGTGAAGGATATCTTCAGCCAAACAGCCGGGATTGTCACAGTCACCCAAAAGAACGACATTCTGCGCGAGATCATCGTTCGCTCCGGTGAGCTCCATCTCATTAGCGACAGCAAGGTGCTCTCCCGTTACATGGGCGAAGGCAAGATGGTGAACCCTGGCGAAGAAGTTGCTCCGGGGATTACCGCAACGGCGATGCATTTTGTTGAGGCGGTTGAGACGCCCCAGGGTGGCGCCCTGTTGATGCGACCGATCGAGGAGTATGCAATTCCCGATGAGGCCCATCTCCCAGAACTCGCCACGGTGAAGCAAAACGGCGGCCCTTCGCTGGGTCTGCGTGCCACCCAGCGCCTCACCTTCAAGGATGGAGAGTTGATCAAATCCGTGGAGGGCGTTGAGCTGCTGCGCACCCAGTTGATTCTCGAGACCTTCGACACCACGCCTCAGATGACCGTGGATGTGGAATCGGTGGCGGACAAGCGCGCCAAAACCATCGATCGCCTGCAGCTGGTGATTTTGGAAACGCTGCTGGTGCGCCGCGACACCCTCTCCGATGCCAGCCACGGTTCCACCCACACCGAGCTGCAAGTTGTTGATGGCGACACGGTGAAGCGAGGCGACGTGGTGGCCACGACTCAGATCCTTTGCAAGGACAACGGTGTGGTCCAGTTGCCGGAACAGGCTCCCGGCGAGCCAATCCGGCGTCTGATCGTGGAGCGCCCCGACGACACCCGCGAGATCGATCTGGGCAAATCCGCCGCCTGCGTGACCGTTGGGCAACGAGTGGTGGATGGCGACGAGCTGGCCCCCGGCGTCCTGGCCCCCTGCTGCGGTGAGGTGGAACACATCGCCGGCGGCAGCCTGCGCGTGCGCCTGGGCCGGCCGTATATGGTGTCCCCCGATTCGGTGCTGCACGTTCGCGATGGCGAGCTTGTTCAGCGGGGAGACGGACTGGCGCTGCTGGTGTTCGAGCGCCAGAAGACCGGTGACATCGTCCAAGGCCTGCCTCGCATCGAGGAGTTGCTGGAGGCTCGCCGCCCCCGCGATTCCGCGGTGATCTGCCGCAAGGCCGGCCGGGTGGAGATCAAACAGGGGGAGGACGATGACTCGATCACCGTCTCCGTCGTCGATGCCGATGAGGCCCGCATCGACTATCCGATTTTGCTGGGTCGCACCGTCATGGTGTCAGACGGGCAGGAGGTGAAAGCCGGAGAGCTGCTCACCGATGGGCCGATCAATCCCCATGAGCTGCTGGAGTGCTACTTCGAGGATCTGCGCACCCGCAAGAACATCCTCGAGGCGGCCCAAGAGGCGATCTCCGAACTGCAATTCCGCATGGTGCAGGAGGTGCAGAATGTCTATAAATCCCAAGGCGTCACGATCGATGACAAGCACATCGAAGTGATTGTCCGCCAGATGACCAACAAGGTGCGGATTGAGGACGCTGGCGATACCACCTTCCTGCCGGGTGAGCTCAAGGAGCTGCGCGGGGTGGAAAAGGAGAACGAGACCATGGCCGTCGTCGGACGGGCCCCGGCGGTGATTACGCCGGTGCTGCTGGGCATCACCAAGGCCTCGCTCAATACAGACAGCTTCATCTCCGCCGCCTCCTTCCAGGAGACCACCCGGGTGCTCACCGAAGCGGCCATCGAAGGCAAGAAGGATTGGTTGCGGGGTCTTAAGGAGAACGTGATCATTGGCCGTCTGATTCCAGCGGGCACGGGCTTTAGCGGTTTCGAGGAGGAGCTCCGCGCCGAAGCTGGGCCCCATCCCGACATCCTTGAGGAGGAGGCCGGCTATCGCCGCAGCCAAACTCTGAGGCCGGATTACACCGTGGAGATGCCATTCCCCACCACACCTGCCGCCGTCTTGGATGACCCCTCCGACGAGGACCTGGAGGCCACTCGCAGCCGCCATGGCATCGAGGCCAGCAGCAGCGCCTTTGCCGCCTTCGTCCGGCCAACGGTCGAGGATGGGCTGGAGGAGGATCTCTTGCCGGATCCCGAGGCCCTCGAAGGCCTGCAAGAGGAGGGCCTGCTCAGCGATGACTGATTCCACCCTCACCGCCCTGGGGACGCCGATCC
>JBKDOR010000229.1:0-31783 GCA_046342775.1 Synechococcaceae cyanobacterium | reverse complement strand
CACCCGGGGTCCCCACCCCAGGGCTGATTGAAAGTCCGTCACAGGTGATCTCGGCAGGGCTGCGACCATTGGCTTTGGTCGGCGGGAATGGATTCCTTCTTTGCCAGAACCCTCTCATGCCCATGCCTCTGCCGACCTGATCAGCTGAACCAGGCGTTGGGGCTTGAGCTCAGGCGGCCTCCCACTGATTCCAGCTTCCGCGATCTGTTCCGGCAGGTGAATGTGGCCGAGATCTGCCAGCAGCTGCAGGCCTGGATGCTGGCCCAGATCCCTGATGGTGCAGCCGGTCTGGATCAGCTGGTGTGCGTAGCCCTTGGGCTTCCGCGTAGCGGTTGGCAAGACCCTGCGGGGCTCGATCGTTGCGTCCGGGGTCGGTGGCGGGGTCTAAGTCCTCCGGCCGACTTCGTCTACATATCCCGGGTGACGCTCTACTCCAAGGCGCTCGGAGCGGCGATTGCCCAAGCCACTCATGACACCCGCGCAAATCACGAGCGCGCGGTTCTGCGGGAGCTGCTCTCCACCATGAATCTGGAGGGCATCTTGATCCAGTCCGACGCGCTCCACACGCAGAAACCGTTTTTCGGCAGCTCACGGAGCGGGGGGCCGACTTCTTCCTGACGGTGAAAGCGAACCAACGGACCCTGCACCGCCAGATCAGCGAGCAGTTCCTCTACTCCCGCAAGATCCCTTTCACGGCAACAGTTTCAGAGCAGGGACACGGACGCGACACCACCTGGACCCTCGGGGCCTAACAGTCTCCTGACTGCATCACCGAGGCCAGGCCCGGCAGCAGCTTGATCGTCGAACTGGTCGTCAGCGGCAAGCGTGCCGGCAAGCCCTCCCTCCAGCGGCACCTCTTCCTCACCAGCCTGCGCACTACGCCAGAAGCGCTGCTGCAACTGATGAGGGACCGCTGGTGCATTGAAAGCTGGCACCGGCTCCGCGACACCCAGTTCCATGAGGATGACCACCGCTATGGCGGCCCCGGTGCAGCGGTGCTGGCCACGCTGCGCACCCTGGCCCTGAACCTGCTTGGGCTCCACGGTCACCACTCGGTGAGAGCTGGGCTGGCCGCCGTGGCCCACGTCATCGCCAAGCTGCTCGCCATGGCTGGGATCAGGCCGGGATGGGCGACTTGATCAGACTTTCAATCAGCCCTGACCCCAGAGAGGACTCTGCTTATCGTCACCGTTTCAGAACATTACATTTACGCCAGCCTCCTCATGGACCTTGGGGAAAATTTGGCATAATGTGCAATTGTGCATGCGATGACAGGACTTCTCGACAGATCAGCCCCAAAAGCTCGCCAGTGTCTTGAGGGCTGCTCGGCCAACCGGCTCCCTTGTGCCAATAATACCCCGTACTTGCAGGCAAAAATTTTGCAATTTCTGCGACGAAGCGCCATGAAGAATCCATTAACAACCCTGACGCTGTCAGCCGCCGCCTGCACAGCAGTCCTGATGGGTCCTGGACTCCAATGCGCTGCCGCTCAATCGATTACGCGCATTGGCAACTTCACAACGTCGCTGACCCTCTTAGACAGCTTTACAACGAACAACGGTGCTTATCCCTATTCAGCCCTAGCAAGGACTGATGGTGGGCAATACTATGGCACTGCCTATGGAGGGGGTGCCAACAAATATTATGGCGGCGTCTTTATGTTTGACAGTAACACTAGCTCGATCATCCTCAAAGATAGCTTCGACTACGACAATGGCGCCAATCCCAATGCAGCACTAACACCAGTCGGAGCTGGCAAGTTTTATGGCACAGTCTCAGATGGGGGAATTGGCTATGGAGGTGTATTTGAGTATGACAGCTTCACCCACAAAATCACCCTTAAAGGTAGTTTAGATTTTGATAATGGCGCTTATCCGACGGCAGCGTTGACACCGGCTCCAGGAAATTTATACTATGGAACTGCTAGTGAGGGTGGCGATGATGGTTGGGGAAGCATCTTTGAATTTAACGGTAATACCGGTTCGATTACCCTCAAGGCAAGTTTCAACAGATCCAACGGTGCCCTTCCATTTGCGGCGTTAACTGCAGCTGGAGGCGGGCTCTACTACGGGACAACTTATCAAGGCGGTGACTATGATTTTGGTGGCGTGTTTATGTTCAATAGCAGCAACGGTTCGCTCACCCTTCTGGACAGCTTTACCGGTCCCAACGGGGCCAATCCCCTTTCGGCGCTGGTCACCGCTGGCGATGGCCTCTACTACGGCACATCCACAGGAGGCGGCGCTAATGGTTTTGGAGCAGTTTATGAGTTTAACAGCCATACCAATTCGATTACCCTCAAGGACAGCTTCTCATTTGACAATGGCGCCAATCCTTTTTCGGAGTTGATTGCGACAGGAGATGGTATCTATTACGGAACAGTAGGCTACGGTGGCGATAACGGTTATGGAGGGATCTATGAGTTCGACAGCCATACCGGTTCGATTACTCTCATGGACAGCTTTACGTATGACAATGGTGCAACGCCATATGCAGCTCTAACTTCTGCGGGAGGTCGCATGTTTTATGGTACTGCCTCAGAAGGCGGCGCCAATGGGTTTGGCACTATCTTTGTTTTTGACGCAACGCCCACCAGTCCCGTACCCGGTCCCTTACCGTTCATGGGAGCAGGAGCCGCTTTTGGCTGGACCCGCCGGCTGCGCAGGAGGTCGCGCCAGGCTCAGGCGTCGCGACCGTTCGTGTCCGTAGGGGACTGAACGATCCACGCCGTTGTTGAATCCTGATACTGCCGCGTCAACCCGGGGAATGCTTGTAAGCCATGGCTGGATAAGCCTCTATCATCAATAGATCGCCAGACATTAGCAGATTAAATCAAGCATTTAGCTGGAAGTTCTAGCAGCATTTACCATGCATAATTGCTTTAATCGCTAGATTTGCGGCTATTGAGATCTCTGATGGAGTCACCGAATTCCACATCCATCGCCAACCATCTTCTTTGCCCAGGAGTGGATTGCTTAGGCCCAGTCGGTTTTCCAGCATGAGGCGGACCCCTCGATGTTGACTCGCGCCTGGTGAATGCCCAGTTCACGTTGCCGTCGTCACTTCGTTGTTGTTGACCCGCAACGCACGGCGATGCTCCAGTGCAAAGCCGAGAGAATCTCCTGACTGGGGGTTGAGAGAACCTCTGGCAGATTGGTTATCCTGGCGCGTTGCGATGCCATGGGGGCCCATTCGGGAGATCAGGCTGGATTATTTCGCAATGTTTGCCAGGTTTTCGTCTAGCAGGCCAGCGTCAGCCACACTCCTGCTCTCCAGGCCACAGAGCCTCCAGCGTCCGAGGCCTGTCTGCCAGCTGACGCGTCACGCCCGAGAGCGCGCAGCAACCCTTTACGGCCTTGTGGAGGAAGCTAAGATGATGCGCCCAAGCGTGGACCTCAGTCGAGGGGTTTGCTTAAAATGTCAGAATCCCAACCATGTTCATCGTTGAGGATAACTTCTGAAAAAGATGCTCATAGTCCAAAGACGCAAAAACAGCATCATACCGTCGACGGGTTTGAAGAGCCCTGGAGTTAAGTCTAGGTTGTTTTCAAGATCTTTTTCTGTGAATAGACAGCTTGACGACCTGGCAGCGGCGTCTCCGACACCGCAGATCCAGGTGACCTGTCTGAACAATGGAGAAGTCTTGATCAATTTCCTCAAGTACCGGTGGCTGGTGAACAACCTCTTTTCTATTCAGCGATTGTTCCAACCTACCCTATATTTCACTAGTGCTGGGCTGCACTCCCGGCTTTTTAAGACCTCGACATAACTTCGCCTGACAAGCTCTACCAGTCTAAGGATTTGCCATACGAGCTGCCGACCAAAAAATGGCTTAATCATTTCATCTTCTCGATGATCTTCCTCAACTTAATTGTGGCTCACTTTTATCACCGGCAAATCACTCTGGCTCTGCAGCTATGAACTCGTGCCGCACCGTTTCTCTGATGATTCTTTCTCTCAACTGTTATCGCGACCCAGGGACGGGGTTCAAATATTAAATTATACACTGGAAAATCCAAAGACCGAGAAACTTATCCCCGTCAGGGATTTGATGTGCAGTCAGACAGATGTTCAGAGCTTCCCAAAAACAAGTCCCCATCCGGGGGCCGACTTGGGACTTCTGAATGCGACCCTGGCCCTTTGCTTTTGTTGATCTGGTTGGCGTCTGTGGTCAGTCTATTATCATTCAATCAATATGATTGAGGTCAGCCCACAACATCACCCCAAATCACCCGATCGATCCAACACAGCAGTAATCTTAGCCATCAAAGCCACCGCTCCACCTTGATTTTTCGCTGACGGTTCGGGAATTCTTAGTTGTTAGCGCTTTTCACGCCTTTCCATTACCTTCTGATCATCATGCCTTCGCCTTCCCTCCCCACACCGCTGGACAAGTTGCTCTTCGAGGCCCAAAACCTGCCTCGTGGGCAAGCCACGGTTCCGGTGCCTATCTCGCGAGCGGGGGTGATGGTCTCGCTGCCGCGACCAAGCGGCGCACCTGAAAAAGGGGCTTCGGCAGTGGCCGATGTGGCACTGAGCCTGGCGCCCGGCTCCATTCGGGTTGCTGCGTTGCCGGCAGCTTCAGGCGGCATCGTCACGTCCGCCAGTCCCCTGATCACCAGCGAATCCGGCGGCAACGCCAGCTTCCAGGTGGTTTTGGCTAAGCAGCCTTCTGATGTCGTTTTTCTCAACATCAGTAGTGACAAACCGGAAGGGGATCGTGCGAATGTTACTCAGTTGACGTTCACCCCAGTGAACTGGGATGTCCCCCAAACAGTCGTCGTCACCGGTCAGGACGATCAGCGTGTTGATGGCCCGGCAGCCTACAACATTGTGCTTGACCCTTCGGCTTCTGCAGCATCGGAATACAGCAAACTGCCTCCCATCTCAGTGGAGGCAACCAACATCGACAATGACCTACCTAGCCTCAGTATTAGCTCTCCCAGCGACGTGGCGGTTGAAGGTAGGGACAGCAGTGTCAGTTTTTTGCTCACCCTTAGCGAGGCCGGTCGGCTTCCCGTATGCGTGACTCTGACAACAGAGGATGGTACGGCTACTGCTGGCGCGGATTACGTGCCGAGCACCCTCAAGGTGGAGATTCCCAAGGGCCGAACTCAGTTGCTGGTTCCAATCAGCTTGATCAACAATAATATCGCTGAACCGGATGAATCTTTCAGCGTCAAGATCACCTCCGTCACCAACGCAACCCTACTTGAGGGGCAGGACAAGGCTACTGCCAGTATCACTGATACGATCACCAATTCCACCAGATTCATTCTTCCCGCAGGAGTCGAAAACCTGCGGCTCATCGGCAATGACGCCATCAACGGTACAGGCAACATCGGCCCGAATCAAATTGTTGGCAACGATGCCAGCAATGTTCTCAAAGGTGGCGGTGGTCTTGACACCCTCACTGGCATGGGTGGCCAGGATAGCTTTGATCTGACAGGCATCCGCTCAAGCGCCAATACCCAAACAATCACAGATTTTGTGACCGGAGTCGAAGGAGACAGGCTCTTACTCTCCAACAGCCTCACCAGCCGTTACGGCACCGGTACAGCGATGATGCGCACGATCACAAGCCTCAGCGCCAATAACCTAACGCTAGAAACCAGCCCGATGATCTTCGACCGGGCTTTCGACATATTTTTGATTGATACACCCATCAACAGATTGGGCGTGGATCTGTCCAGAAGCGGCAACGGTTCGGAAATGCTGAAGGGTTTGTGCAGTGGCGATGATCCGATGCGTCTCAATACGACCACCACCGCTGGGAGGGGTTACATCGGTGCTTACGCCAATAACAACTTTTACCTCTATTGGTTTTCAGCCGGCACTCGCGATATCAATGTGAGCAGCAACGAGATCGAACTGATCGCTGTGCTGAATTCCATCGCCCCGGGCTCCTTGGTGGCCAATAATTTCCAGCTTGTCTGAGTCCCGCCACCCAGCTGCCGCCCCCAGCCTGCGCCCAGAGGCGTGATCTGAGTGGCGGCACGGTCACTTGCCGATGCAGAAACGCGAAAACACCCGCTCCAGCATCGCTTCATTGATTTCGGCGCCGGTGATCTCTCCCAGCAGCCGCAGCGCCTGGCGCAGATCAATGGTCCAGAAGTCCCAGGGCAGGCCTGCCGCAGCCGCTGCCTCGCTCTCAGCCAAGGCGGAAGCCGCCCGTTGGGCAAGATTCGCCTGGCGCTGATTAAGGGCCTGCTGGAGCCCCTGTGAACCTGCGGCGCCGCAGCAGCCCAGCAGTCGCTGCACCAAAATATCTCTCCCCTCCCCCGCCAGGGCACTGATCCGCAACGGCTCCAAGGGCGCCGCCGTGGCCCCCGGAGGGTCATGACCGCCCGTCGCCGCAACGAGATCGCACTTGTTGCCCACCACCAGCCTCGGCACAGCCTCGGGCAGCTGATCCAGCAGGGCGGCGTCGGCCTCGGACCAGCCGGCACTGAGGTCGTAGAGCAGCAGCACCACATCGGCGCTGGCCAGGGCCTCTCGACTGCGGGCGATGCCCAGCTGCTCCACCCGGTCGTCGCTGGCGCGGATTCCGGCGGTGTCGATCAAGGTGAGCGGCACCCCCTCCAGCACCAGCTCGCTTTCCAAGAGATCCCGGGTGGTGCCGGGCAGATCGGTCACGATCGCCCGCTCCCGCCGGCTGAGCAGGTTGAGCAGGCTGCTCTTTCCCACATTGGGGAGGCCGATGATCGCCACCCGCAAGCCCTCGCGCAAGACAGATCCCAGGCGTTCTTCCGCCACCAGGGTCTCCAGCTCCTGGCGCACGCTCTGCAGGGCCGCCAGCACCGCGTCGGGATCGAGCGGCGGCAGATCCTCCTCAAAATCCACCCGGGCCTCCAGTTCGGCCAGCTGGTCGAGCAGCTGGCTGCGCAAGGCCTCGATGCGCCGTTGCAGCCCGCCGTCAAGCCCCGCCATCGCCAGCTGGGCGGCGCGGCGACCCCGGGCCGTGACCATCTCCGCGATCGCCTCAGCCCGGGTGAGGTCGAGCCGGCCGTTGAGCACCGCCCGCTGGCTGAATTCCCCCGGCCCGGCCGGGCGGGCGCCGGCGGCCAACACCAGCTCCAGCACCCGCCGCACCGCCACGAGGCCGCCATGGCAGTGGAACTCCACCACGTCCTCGCGGGTGAAGCTGCGCGGGGCCCGCATCACCAGCAGCAGCGCCTCATCCAGCCGCTCGCCGCTGGTCGGATCCACCACATGGCCATAGAGAACCCGGTGGCTATCCCAGACCTGATCCCCCGGTGCTCGGAACAGGCGCCGGCCGATCGTCTCGGCGTCCGGGCCGGAGAGCCGCACGATCGCCACGCTGCCTTGGCCGGGAGCCACGGCCGTGGCGATGGCGGCGATTGTGTCCAGGCATTGGGCGACGCCCGGGGGGACAGGGGCCATAGCCCCCGACTGGGCAGTGGTCACCGGCGACAGATGGAGCTGGCTCCAGCCTGACGCCCAGACGCCGCCATGGGAATTCCGATCGTCACTCCAGTCTCACCCCCCGCTGCGGACTGTGGAGATCGGCTCGCGGCTCCAAACCAGACAGGACGATCCCGAGCAACCAAGGCCTCGCAACCCGAGGAGTGACTCAGGATTCACGCGGAAAGTCAATGCGAAAACAGATGATGGACGCGCTTGAAGGCCGCGGCTCAAGCTCACCCAGGCGCCAGGTGGCGGGTCTAGGAACCCGAAACTCCCGGAAAGACCATCAGATCGATATGCCCGCCGGTGGGGTGGCGCCATTCCCGGTATTCGGCCGCCAGGGCCCTTTGCTCGGGCCGCAGCGACAAGGATTCGAGTTCCTGAAGACGCTGATGCACCTGATCAAGGGCGTTGTCGATCAGCTGGGCGGCCTGGTCGGAGGTCATGGCAACGCCGGGTCTCAGGAATGGTCAGGGTCTAAGGGTGGAATCGCCCCATGGCTGTAGCTCCAGACACGGGCGCCCGTCGCTGTTGGCGGATGCTGACGGGCCTCAACCCCGCCCGGCCAGCCTCAACCGAGCAGGCCTCAACGCAACAGGCCTTGCTGCTTGGCGCGGCTGATCGCCTGATCGATCCGCAGCGCCGTGGCCGGCGGCAGCTCTTGGCCATAGACAAATGCCTGGGATTCGGTGTACTGCCCCCGCAGGGCCAATTGCAGCCTTGAGCGCTCGCTGGCCGGCGCCAGGGAGCGGGCATAAACCAACTGCTGCTCGTCCGCCAGCACCGCGTCAGTCCGGTCGTTCAGCAGCAGCGGCACGGCATCGGCCACGGTGGGCAAGGGCACCAGCCGCACCCGCCCCGCCAGCGGCGGCGCCTTCAACCTCGCCTCGCTGACGCTGCCCGGCCGTGCCGCCACCCGCCGCCCCGCCAGATCGTCCAGGGAGCGCGGCAGGCTGCCCGCCGGCGGCGGCTGCCGCAGCACCTCCAGCGTGATCGTGCTGACGATCAACGATGCCCCGACGATTCGCACGATCCAGCTGAGCAGCACCAACCCATGGCCGCGGGTGCGGCTGACGATCATGTTGGTGCCGGGGCCTGTGGCCATCACCTGGTACACCAGGGCGTAGCTGCGCAAGGCCTCGCGCCAGCCCTTGCCCATCCAGCTGGCGCGGTGCTCATCCCACCACACCAGGGCGCTGATCAGGCCGATCGCCAGCAGATAGCCCAGCAGCACGCGCAGCAGTTGGGGATCCAACAGGGCCAGCAGCAGGGCCTTGCCAGCCTCCAGACGGCTGCTGCGCACCATCACCGCCAGGCCCGATTCCTGGAACGGCAGGCTGAACTGGTAGAGGCCCAGCCGTGCCTCGCTCACCGTGATGCAGCCCACGCCCACGTCGATCGCGCCGCGACGGCTGGCCTCCAGTAATGCGGAGACTGAGGGATAGCCCTGCATCACATAGGGCAGGCGTTGCTCGCTGGCCACGGTGGACCAGAGGGTCACGGCCTTCCCCTGCCAGCGATTGGGGCCCTGTTGCTCGGAGCAGGGGGGCGAGCCATCCAGCACCCCCACCCGCAGCACGCTGGCGGCGACCACCGGCAGGGGCAGGACCACCAGGACGACGGACGCCAGGATCGCCCCGAGCCAACAGCCAGCCCCGGTATGACTTCCAGGGGCACGGAAGGGGGGCCGCAATGGCAGGCAAGTGCTCAACACCATCGCTGGAGGTGATCCGCCCTGGAGTCTGGAGGAGGCTCAGCCGTTGCCGCAGCGGGCGATGTCGAGCACATCGGCCATCGAGCGGATCTGGGCCAGGGTGGATTGCAACTGAGAGGCGCTGCTGAGCTCGACCCGCAGGTCGATGCGGGCGGGGCGACCGGGGGAGGTGCGCACTCGAGCGTCGCTGACGTTGATGCGGTGGTCGGATAAGCGGGTGAGGATGTCTTTCAGCACGCCCACCCGATCGAGCACTTCGATGCGCAGGCGCACTGGATAGCGGCGTGCTTGCGGTTCAGCGCTGGAGTTCCAGCGCACCGGCAGCCGCCGTTCCACCGGCACCTGGCTCACATTGGCGCAGTCCTGACGGTGAATGGTGATGCCGTGGTTGCCGAGGGCCACCGCGCCCACGATCGCCTCCCCCGGCAGAGGGCCGCAGCAGCCGGCGATGCGGTACTCCAAGCCCTCCACCCCCAGGATGGCGCTGCCGCTGGTGGCGGTCGCGGCAACCTCCGGACGGGGGGCGAGAGTGGCGGCCAGCTGCTCGTTGCTGAGCACGGGGGCTGCCGCTGCGGTGGCCAGGCGGATCTCTTCGCGCAGCCGGTTCACCACCTGCTGCAGGGTCACGCCACCGAAGCCCAGGGCCGCCAGCAGGTCTTCAGTGCCCACCAGGTTGCAGCGCCGGGCGACGCGGGCGAGGGCCTCGCCGTTGAGCAGCAGATCAAAACCATCGCGTCCGAGCTCCCGCTCCAACATCTCCATGCCGCGTTCAATGTTGTCGTCGCGGTGGCTGCGCTTGTACCACTGGCGGATGCGATTGCGCGCCGTGGGGGTGGCGACGAAGTTCAGCCAATCCAGGCTGGGATGAGCGTTCTTGGCGGTGAGAACCTGCACGAAATCGCCATTGCGCAAGGGCGTGGCCAGCGGACAGAGGCGGTCGTTGATGCGCACGCCCTGGCAGTGATTGCCGACTTCGGAGTGAATGCGATAAGCAAAATCCACGGCGGTGGAACCCTTGCGCAGCCCCACCACATCGCCGCTGGGGGTGAACACAAACACCTCCTCATCGAAGAGATCTTCCTTGATCGACGCCAGGAAATCGCTGCTGTCGGTGCCACGGTCATCCTTCTGCCAATCCACCATCTGGCGCAACCAGTTGAAGCGCTCGGCGTCGGCGCCGGAGGCCGCCGGAGAGCCTCCTTCCTTGTATTTCCAGTGGGCGGCGATGCCGTATTCGGCCACCTGGTGCATGTCGTGGGTGCGGATCTGCACCTCGATCGCCCGATAGGAACCGATCACCGCCGTATGCAACGACTGGTAGCCGTTGGGCTTGGGCAGGCCGATGTAATCCTTGAAGCGGCCCGGGATGGGCTTGAAGGTGTCGTGCACCACCGCCAAGGCGCGATAACAGCTTTCTAACGTGGGGCAGAGGATGCGGATCGCCGCCACGTCGTAGATCTCGTGAAAGCCCTTCTGCTGGCGCTGCATCTTGCTCCAGATGCCGTAGAGATGCTTGGGCCGACCCTTCACTTCACAGGCTCCCAGGCCCACGGCCGCCAGCCGATCGCGCAGGCGCTGCTCCGTGCGCGCCAGCCGCTCCTCCCGCTCGCTGCGTTTGCTGGCGACCTGCTGCTGCATGTCGCGGTAGGCCTCCGGTTCGAGCACCTTGAAGGCCAGATCCTCCAGCTCCCACTTGAAGCGGCCGATGCCGAGACGGTTGGCGAGCGGTGCGTAGATCTCGCGGGTTTCGCGGGCGATGCGCTGTTGTTTCTCGGGCTTGAGGGCCGCCAGGGTGCGCATGTTGTGCAGCCGATCGGCCAGCTTCACCAGCACCACACGGATGTCGCTGGCCATGGCCAGAAACATGCGCCGCAGGTTCTCGGCCTGGGCTTCGGTGCGGTTGGTGAAATGGATGCCGCCCAATTTGGTGACCCCTTCCACCAGGGCTCGCACCTCAGAGCCGAAGTGCACCTCCAGCTCTTCGGGGGTGACATCGGTGTCCTCGACCACGTCGTGGAGGAAGCCGGCGGCGATCACGGCGGCGCTGGCGCCGATGTCGCGCAGCAGATCGGCAACGGCGATCGGATGGCAGATGTAGGGCTCGCCGCTGGCGCGGAACTGGCCCTGATGCAGTTGCCAGGCGAAGTCGAACGCTGAGGCCAGCAGGGCTTCCGGATCGGTGGGGCAGCTATCGCCGAGGCCGGGGGGCACGTTTTCAACGCAGCGACCCAGCCAGGCCGGCAGCGGCACGCCGTAATCGTCAGGGCCATGGATCGGCTGGCTGCGCAGTTGCGGACCCGCATCGCATTCCGCCCGGGCCGCGGGCTTGGGTGGTAGCCGAGCCTCAGGGCTGAGCCGCCGGTCGAGGCCATCCCGCAGCTCGCTGGGGGGCTCGGCGGCGGGAGCTGGCTCCCGCGCGACAGGCGGGGGCGGTGCCGCTGGACTCGGGGCGCGTTCGGCCAGGGGAGGGCTGACGGTCCCGGAGTTGGAGGCCGCCGCGCTGGAGGGCGCAGCTGGGATCGGCCGATCGGGAACTGCCCGCAGCATCCTTCCCCCCAGAGAACCTCCATGCTATGCAGCGATCGCGCCGAAACCAGGGTTGTGGGCGAGCCAGGATCCGAACCGCCGGCCCCGAGCGACGGTTCAGGGCCGTTGAACCCCGGTCGCCCCAAGGCGGAAGGGTCCCGGCTGGGCGCAGAGCTGCCTGGCGCTGAACAGCCCGGTGCTGGGCTTGCCGACGACGGCCGGCCCGGCGCTGCCCCCCATGGCCACGAGACCCCCAACGCTGGGTCGTCTGCCCAGGACTGGCCTGGCTCTGGCCAGCCTGAGGCGCAACAGAGTGAGGAGGGGCGCACCGACGCTGGGCCGGTGCTACGCCTCAGCGACCTGCAGGTGCACTATCCCGGCAGCGCCGAGCCCACCCTGGCGGGGCTTGATCTCACCCTGCAGCGGGGCCAGAGCTTGGCGCTGGTGGGCCCTTCCGGTTGCGGCAAGAGCACCGTGGCGCGGGCGGTGCTGCAGCTGTTGCCCGAGGGGAGCCGCTGCGAGGGGGGCCTGGAGCTGGCGGGCCGCGATCCGCGCCGCCTCGATCGCGGCGCCCTGCGCCGGCTGCGGGGCGAGGCGGTGGGGCTGGTGTTCCAGGACCCGATGACGCGCCTCAACCCCTTGATGACGATCGGAGCCCACCTGCAGGACACCCTGGAGGCGCACCGACCCCAGTGGCGGCGTCAGCAGGCGCGGCGGCGCGCTGAAGAGTTGCTGCGGCGGGTGGGCATCAACCCCGATCGTTACGACAGCTATCCCCATGCCTTCAGTGGCGGCATGCGCCAGCGCCTGGCGATCGCCCTGGCCCTGGCCCTGGATCCACCGCTGGTGATCGCTGATGAGCCCACCACCAGCCTGGATGTGGCGGTGGCGGGGCAGGTGATGGCGGAGCTGGTGCAGCTCTGCCAGGAGAGCGGCAGCGCCCTGCTGTTGATCAGCCACGACCTGGCCCTGGCGGGGCGCTGGTGCCAGGAGAGGGGGGTGCTGGAGCAAGGGCGGCTGGTGGAGCGGGCCCCGGCCCGGCAGCTGCTGCTGGAGCCCCGATCGGCCTTGGCCCAGCGGCTGGTGCGGGCGGCCCGCGAACGGGAGGGAGGGCGGCGCCCGGAGCCGCCGGCGGCGCCGCTGTTGCTGGAACTCGACGACCTGCGCAGCTGGCATCCGCTGCCCTCGCCGCCCTGGAATCCCCGCTGGCTGAAGGCGGTGGATGGCGTCAGCCTGCGTCTGCAGGCGGGGGAGACGATCGGGCTGGTGGGAGCCTCAGGCTGCGGCAAGAGCAGCCTCTGCCGTGCCCTGATGGGCCTGGCGCCGCTTCGGGGTGGCGTGGTGCGGCTGCAGGGGCAGGATCTGCGCCGCCTGCGTGGAGGGGCTCTGCGGCGGGCGCGGCGGGATCTGCAGATGGTGTTTCAGGACCCGCTGGCCTGCCTCAACCCGCAGATGAGCGTTGGCGACGCGGTGGCCGATCCGCTGCTCATCCATGGCCTGGCCGGCCGCCGCGAGGCCCGCGAGCGGATGCGAGCCCTGTTGGCCCAGGTGGGCCTGGATCCGCCTGAGGCCTTCGAGCGGCGGCGACCGCGCCAGCTCTCCGGCGGCCAGCAGCAACGGGTGGCGATCGCCAGGGCGTTGATCCTGCAACCGAAGGTGCTGCTCTGCGATGAGAGCGTGTCGATGCTGGATGCCGAGGTGCAGGCCGAGGTGCTGGGGCTGCTGCGGCGGCTGCAGGAGCAGCTGGGGTTGGGGATGCTGTTTGTCACCCACGACCTGGCGGTGGCCAGCGGCTTCTGCCACCGGGTGATCGTGCTGGAGGGCGGCCGGATCGTGGAGCAAGGCCCGGGAGCAAGGCTGCTGGCCAACCCCCGGGCGCCGATCACGCGCACCCTGGTGGAGGCCTGTCCGCGGCTGCCGAGGCCCGAGGCGGAGGGAAGCGGAGCAGGCCGCGCGCAGCCCACCCCCGCCTGAAACGGGTGTTGCGACCGAACCGCTGCCGAGCCGGCTCGCCCCGTGCTGGCCCCTTGGGGTCACTCGCAAACTTGGGCGCCAGCATTGCCCTGCCGAATCGCTAGCGCAGCTGCAGCGTTACACGGGTGATCGCCCTGCTGATGCAGCTTCATATGGCGGTGTTGAGTGCGCTGGCGCTGGCCCTGTTTTCATCGCCGCCACCTGCGGATTGAGCTCCGGCGAGGGGCCCTTGCGGGGAGATCCACGCTGCCGCTGCCGCCCACCCGATCACGCACCTGAAGCCCCTAGGGCACCGCTGAGGCGGCCGAGGCTTGCGCCTCGACCGCAGGATCCTGGCCTCCTGGAGCGTCCGCCGCAACCATGGCAGAGCCCTCTGTCGAGCCCTCTGTCGAGCCCTGCGCCGCTGCTTCCGCTGTTGTCACGCCGCAGGGCTCCTCCGGCTCCACCAAGCCAAGCCGCCGCGCCAGCCAGGGGGCCGTCAGCCCCTGCAGCACCACCGTGATCAAGATCGTCAGGAACACCAGGCCTTTGAGGGTGCCGCCGCCCGGAACTCCCTCACGATCGAGGCGCAATGCGAACAAGCTGGCCACCGCGGCGGTGACGATGCCGCGAGGCGCGATCCAGCTCACGATCAGGCGGTGGCGCCAATCGAGGGCGGGCAGCCCCAGGCCCGCCACCTGCAGCACCGGCCAACGCCAGAGCATCAAGGCCAGCACGCAGGCCAGCCCGCCGATCCCCAACGGGCTCAGCTCCGCCAGGGAGAGATCGGCCGCCAGCAGCGGGAAGAGCACGGTGATCGCCAACATCGCCAGCTGGGCGATCAACGGCTCCACGCTCGCCACCGCTTCCCGCATCCGCAGCCCCACCATCACCCCGGCGCTCACCGCCGCTGGCAGGCCCGACTGGGGCAACAACGTTTCGGCGCCGCTGAACATCAAAAACAACGTGCCAACGCAGAGCTGCAGCTGCAAGCTGGGGTCTGCCCTTCCGGCCAGGCACCGCAGCAGCTCCGCCAGCAGCCAGCCCGCCGCCGCACCCAGACCGATGCCACCGCAGAAGCGCAGCAGCAGGCGAATGCCGGCCTCGCGCCAGCCCCCGGGGGCCCCCAAGGCCAGCTCCAACAACACCAAGGCGGCCACCGCCGCCAAGGGTTCGAGGATCAATCCCTCCGCCTCCAGCATCTGGGAGCTGAGCGGTTCGAGCCGCATCTGCCGCACCAGGGGAGTGATCACGGTGGGACCGGTGGAAAGCACGATGGCGCTGAACACCACGGCCAAGGGCAAGTCCAGGCCCGCCAGTCGATGGGCCAGCCAGGCCACCATCGGCAGGGCCAGCAGCAGCCGGGCGAGCACGAGATGCACCACCGAACGCTGCAGAACCCGGCCCGCCAGGTGCAGGTTGAGGCCGCCGTGGAACCGGATCAGGCTCACCAGCAGCCCCACCAGCGGTTCAAGGCCCTCACCCAGCTGTTCCGGCTGGATCCAGCCCAGCCCCGCCCGGCCCGCCACCAGTCCGGAGACAAGCAGCAACACCACGGCCGGCAATCCGCTGAGCCGCGCCACAAGCTGGGAGACGGCGCCGAGAGAGAAGGCCAAACCCCAGATCAACTCCAGGCGGTGACCATTCATGGCGCCCGTCTCCGCCGCAGAGCCCACAGTGTGGCAAAGGTTGATGGCGCGAGCTGGGCGAGCCTTCGTGCCTACGGGTATCCGCGTGGCTGAGGGAATCCGTGGCTGAAAGAACCCGCGTGGCTGGTGGAAACCCGCTGGCTGGAAAACGTGAGCAGGCCGGCCGAGGCTTGGCCCCGGAGCTGCGGGTCTGGGGGTTGCGGGTGAAGCTGAGAACGGGTGCTGGGTGAGCACACGCTGGGTGTGGCGGAGGAGATCCCCGCAGCAGCTGCCAAGGCTGCCGCAAACCTGCGCAGACACCATTGTTCTGACCCTCGCGAAGGAATGGGCTGGGATCGATCGAAAGCTTCAGCCATCAACTCCTGGCGGCATCTCGCGATCAAAACAACTCAGCCTCTAGCGACAGCGAGGACGCCCTCTTCAGGAATTCGCCAGCCAATCGCGAGGGGATGATTCGTGGATCGAGCGCCTCATCGATCCGAGAGGGGAATCCCCTGAGCCCCTGCTATCCATGCCAGCCTTGCTGGCGAGCTGAGGCCCGTTGCGATCCCCGTCGCGGTGCCCGTGAGGCGGGCGGGGATCCGTCCTGCTGATCGCAGCGGATCGCTTGGGCTGGCCTCTTACGGTTTGGAGATCAAGTTGCCCTGATCTCCACAGAGCTCTCAAGTTTCAAGCCATGTTCTTCGACCTTCAATATCTTGCGCTGACCATCCCAGCCCTGCTCTTCAGCCTCTGGGCGCAGTGGAAAGTGCGCAGCACGTTCCATCGTTTCGCCAAGGTGGGGGTGCGATCCGGATACAGCGGCGCCCAGGCCGCCGAGGCGATCCTCCAGAGCGCGGGGGTGCAGGGTGTAAGGATCGAGCGCCATGAAGGCTTCCTCAGCGACCACTACGACCCCGTCGCCAAGGCCCTGCGCCTATCGCCCCATGTCTACGATGGCCAGTCCATCGCGGCAATCGCCGTGGCTGCCCATGAGGCCGGCCATGCCATTCAAGACAAGGTGGGCTATCTGCCCTTGGTGTGGCGCTCGGCCCTGGTGCCCATTTGTAACGTTGGCAATACGCTTTGGTTCCTTCCCTTCATGGCTGGCCTGTTGCTCCGCCAGCTCTCCTTTTCTCCCCTCCTGATTTGGACGGGGATTGGCCTGTTCGCAGCCGTGGTGGTGTTTCAGCTCATCACCCTGCCCACAGAATTCAATGCCTCCAATCGAGCGAAAATGGTGCTGGCGAGCACGGGGATTGTGTCCACCCAGCAAGAGGTTGATGGCGTGAAGTGGGTGCTGGATGCCGCCGCCCTCACCTATGTGGCGGCCGCGGCAGCCTCCGTGTTGCAGCTGATCGACCTGGTGCTCCGCCAACGCAGATAAGAACCCTTGGCCTGCTGATTCGGCACGGTTCAACGGACAAGGATTCGGGACAAACAGCCGCAGTATTGGAGCAAGTCCTTACCAGACGAGTCAGCCTCCAAATCAGACCCATCGGCATGGCTGCCCAGGGGGTCAGGTCATTGAACCTGCGTTTGAAACCTGTAAAGCGCAGAAGCCTTGTTGGCAATTCAAGGCCCGATTCTCGGCATTCAATACCTTATGGCATGCCTGGGGATAGCCGCCGAAGTCGTTGAAAGCCCAACATGACGCCAACATGCTCTTTGACCCAGAATTCATTGTATTGCAGGATGGAATGCATCGATGAATCATGAATCACCCCTTTTCAGGGTTGGTGATCGGCAGTCGCGTGCCCGATCTAACGCTCGCCATCACCAGGCCGCGAAGAGCCTGGGCAGAAAGCATAAAGTGAACGGAGGCGGCTCTGGTGGATGGCGGTGCTAGGCAGCTTCTTCATCGAAGTAGTCACTATCAATTTTGGGAATACGCAACACACGTGCGTTAACACCAATCTCATGATCAATCATCAAACCCGATAGACGACGGCCATCGACGAGAACAATACCTTCAACAGAGCGGGCGAACTCTACTGCCTGAGCAGTATAGGTAGATGTCGTTATAAAGACTCCTTTCCTGGCTTTATGCCCTGCAAGTGCGCCATAAAAAGCCTGTAGATCTGGCCTGCCAACGCTGCTCTGCCAGCGCTTTGCTTGAACATATACCTTTTCCAAGCCAAGCCTATCGAGAGAGATCACCCCATCAATACCACCATCGCCTACACCACCAACTCTCTGAAGATCAGTCCTACTTGTTCCATACCCCATAGCATGAAGCAGATCTAGCACGATGGTCTCGAAAAATGAAGGAGAGACATTTCCGAGAAGCTCAAGCACCTCTGATTCGGCTGTCTGTCTAATCTCGCGTAGAGCCTCTCCAAGACGATCATCAGGGCTGGCGACCGTTGACGCAATAACAGGGATCTCTTTTGGCTCACTTTCGGTATTGTTGCCATTCTCCGGCTTGGGCTTTAGCCTGACATCGATATATCCCATCGCCAGCTCGGTTGAAGTCTGATATGAGAATGGTTCGGGATGCGAGGCAATGAAATCAAGTCCCTCTTGAGTAATCTTCCATCTGCCTCGCCTCGGGCTACTTGACAACCCCGCACGCTTCAGCCTGTCATGAGCCCAGCCTGCACGATTCTTATAGATAGGTTGTACTCCACTTGGTAAAAGCTCTTGCTTATCTTCATCTGAAACGCAAAGAACGTCAGCTGCGGCTTCATGGGCATCTTTAGCTGAGACACCCTCTGGATGTGCAGCCAGATACCTGAGCACGGGCTCGATAAACAGATCGTATGTAGGGACAGTCATAGACCCATGATACTGTGCGGTGGCACGTAGGACGACCCAACCCCAATTAGACGGCCCGACAATCACGGCGGCGTTCCGGCTGGTGTCCGATAACCACCCCTTGTCACCGAGCCGTTCCTAGCTGCCGCGGTCAGTTTAAGGAAAGTGTGCTCGTCGCCTCAGGGGATGATCGGAACCGATAGCCACAGGAAGCGGTTGCCACGAACCGCCCTGGGGGCGAGAAGCGGGTCGGCACTGAAGGGCACGCATGGGAGAAGCCATCGGCTTACCGTTTCGGCCAATGGACCACTCAGATTGTTGCCATACCAGACTTGGAAATGCTCAAAAAAGGAGGCCTGGAGCCCATCTTGACCAGCACAATTAGGCTGCTGACAGCATGAAAGAATGATCAGCAAATCGCTTGAGAAGCGCGACTGACTAGGCATTCAAGCTAAAGTTCCTAGACACGTAAGTTACCGGATGAAAGTGTACTTGGCGAATCCTGCCATCGCCATGGCTTGTTTTCGCTCCTCCCAACGCTACCCTTGAGAGGCCGGCAAGCAGAATGGGGTTGCAAAGTATAGAGCTGCTGGCATCCTTTCCACGCGAGGAGTTTGTTCGATCCTCACCGCATCTCCACCAGGTTGGGTCTGCGCCGTTGAACAATTTGATGCGCGATCACTTTCGATGCTCGATAGGGGCCCAACTGGTGTGCCAGCGGAAACCCAGACTCCTCAGACCACGCTCAACCTCATGCGTGAAATCAAAGCCTGCTTTTGTACAAAGTATTGCGGGGGTATAAAGTGAAAACCCTTGTCGCCTACAGCGCCATCCGCACCAGCCTAAAAAGTCGAGCAGCCGCAACAGATGCAACAGTCACCAACCAGGCAGCCAAAGCCACGTTGACTTTTAACCACAAGCCAAAAGAAGCAGAGAAGCGCAAAGAAATATAGGGTTTAAGGATAAAGAAGCCGGTCCTAGGGGAGGCAGCAGACACGGAAACCAACGTAGTTGAGGCGGAAGACCGGGTGGTTCCCGTCGCGGTAAGCCGAACAACAGCCCCCGGGGCGGAGGCCCCAAGAGCCGCCGCGCAGCAGCCTTCGCACACCTACACGGGAATTGGCATCCAGCCATGACCTGCCATCCTCCGGAGCCCCCACATCGTTGTCGTGCCAAGGATCAGCGCAGCATTCCCACGCGTTGCCATGCATGTCACGCAGCCCCGAGGCATTGGCGGGGGACCCATCCCCACCTCGGTCGTCTCTGATCCGCACACATTCCCCTGGCGCTCGCTAAGGACGGATCCAAAGGCATAGGCGCGGCCCGTGCGCCGGCTCAGGCGCCGAAAAACTCCTGTGCATCAAACCAGCTCACCCTTTCCACCGGCTGCCGATCATCCTCGGGCCAACCGCGCTGGAAGGAGGCAGGATCGGGATTCGACTCCCGTTGCCAGGGTGGGGCTCCCGCCGCCGGCGGCCAGCGCGCCACTTGCCGCCACTGGGCCCGGGTGATCGGGGTTGGGGCGCGAGAGAAGGCCGGCAAGCGGACCGAATGCTGAGGGCTTTCCCAGAGCTGCCGCCCGGGTTCCAGCTTCGGGGAGCCCGTGAGAAACTCCCCAGCCGGGATCGGCACCATCTCCAGCGCCACCCCAGCGCTCAGGGGCTCCTGCCAGGGCGGACCCGCCTGGGGGATGCAGACTCGGGCCGCGGGCAGCAGACGGGCGTCGTACACCCACGGGCGCACGATCTCGGACACCTCCCTGTGGGCAGGGTGACGGGGATTGAGCAGCAGGTTGCCTTCCTCCGGCACGATCACCGAGGGCACTTCGGCGATCAGCGATTCGCCACTCAACAGCCAGGTATCGCCCCAGGCCCGGGTGGCGGAGAGCCCGTCCTCGGCATCGGCAGGGTTGGGGGGCTGGTCCCAGCCGCTGCGTTCCCCCGGGAGAAACCGCTTGCGCTCCCGCCAATGCTGGCTGGGGAGGCTGATGCGCACCAGTTGGCGTTGGAACGGCAGCGGATCATCACCCGCCAGGTGCACCACCGTTTCCAGGTAGGCCAGGGCGATCGAGCTGGAGCTTTAGAGGATGGGCTGGTCGCGGGAGTTCCATCGCCCCGGATGGCGGGCGGCGCCGTTGCCGCTGAGGTCGTTCGCCAACCAGGTGCGGCCCTGGCTGGCGATGCGCCAGCAGCTGATCGTCTCGCTCACCGCCGCCGCTTCACAGATAGGAGCCCGCCGCCATCGCGCCAATCAAGCGGCTCAGCAGGGCCTCTTCGCCCGGGGTGAGCAGATAAAGCTCAGGGGCGGCGCCGCCGAGGGCATGGTTGGGACGGTGCAGCCAGCGGTCGACCCAGGCGGCTGCATCGAACACCTCGGAGTGGCCCGACTCGCGCAACAGCAACTCCACCTGCTGGATCAGACGCTCCCGTGCCTCCACCTCCTGTCCCGCTCTCCCAGCTGCCCCCTCCGGAACCTCGCCCGTCGGGTTCAGCTCAGTTGGGGTGTCGCTGAGCGCTCGCGTTCCTCGATTATGACTTGGATTGGAAGGCCAATCTGTCCAGGCGGGCTCCATCGCCCTGTCAAAGCCCGGCAGGCCTTGGCTGGCCCAGCCAGGGTTTGCGCCCAGTTGTCCCTGATCTCCACCTGCCACGACAGCGCCAACCTGCTTGCCAGGGTGCTGAACAGTGGTTTTGGGACCCGGTATCCAGATGTAGCGAAAGCTATCAATGCTCAAGTGGGCTGGTGACAGTCATCGGGCCGCGCTTGTGCACATGGGGATCAATCCTCATAGCGTTGGGGTCCGAATGCACAACCGATTCGGGAATGGCTCGGATATCCAGTTCAAGCTCTTGCCACATCGCCAACGAATGGCAGAACCCCTGGCGAATTGCCAGTTGGCTGAGTCCGGCCGTTCAATGATTGGCTTCACGGCCCCTGGTGGATCAGGCTTCGATCCAGGTGGGGAAAGCCCTGCTTCCCCTGACAGCGTCCTTACAACCGTGTCGAGAGGAAACACCGAGGGCCAACCCCATGACCGTTCAGCACTTTGATCCGTCGCTGCCAAGGCATGGAGCAGCGACACCGCTCCCCCACCTTGCCGCCAGATGCCGCTGCTAGAGGGGCGAACATGTTGGCGATCTCGCACCAGCGGCTCCAGGAGCAGACACACCAGCGCCGACAAGTCCTGGTTCTGGCTGGAGGCGCTCCCCTGACCGGCCACCGGCCGCTGGGTGAGGAAGCCATTCAGCTCCTCGCGGCCCATCGTGCTGCCCATCTCGCGGCCCATCTCCCTGCCCCCTCGCGAAGATGGCACGGCTGGTGGTCGTGCAGGCCTCTTCACCGCTACGGCTCATCCATCGCCAGCGTGCGTCTGGCGTCAGGGCGAGCCTGAAGCTCTTCGCGGTACCGCTGGATCAGCCCGGCTGGGCGTGTGCGGTTCGGCAGCCCTTGCCTCTGGCACACCAGCTTCGGGATTCCCTTGCTCACTCCACGCCTTGGCCAGACCCAGCTGAATCGCCTGTTGCTCCGAGTGGAACGACAGCGATGCATGGGGTACAGCACAGCCTTCGCTTCCTTCGCTCGGATGCCGGGGGCGCAACACGTCGCCATCGCCGCAGACGCAGCTCACCAGATCAATCTCCGGACGCCGACATCGCTGCAGCACGACTGGTCTCAAGTCCTCGATTCCGCTCCACATCGCGATGCCTTGATGTCGCACCGCAGGCTTCCGCGCCGTCTCTCAAAGCTCGGCGGTCCCCTGCGGAATACCACTCGCGAGTGGTGCCGGCGGTACCTCCACCAACCCCAACCAGCGCGCCAACCACGGCGCCGTGAGGCCCTGCACGCTCACCGTGAACAGGATGGTGAGGAACACCAATCCCTTGAGCACCGCTCCTCCCGGCTGGCCGGCTTCATCCAGTTGCAGCGCGAACAGGCTCGCCACCGCGGCGGTGACGATGCCCCTTGGAGCGATCCAGCTGAGGATCAGCTTGCGGCGCCAGTCCAGGGCGGTCAGCCCCAGGCCGGCCACCTGCACCACCAGCCAGCGAAGCGCCAGCAATGCCAGCACGCAGGCCAAGCCGCCCCAGCCCAGCTGCTCCAGATCCGACCAGCCGAGATCCGCCGCCAGCAGGGGAAACAGCACGGTGATCGCCAACATCGCCAGCTGCCGGATCGGGGTATCGAGGGAACGCACCGCCGGGCCCCTGCGCAGCCCCAGCACCAGCCCCGCGCTCACCGCCGCCGGCAATCCCGACTGCGGCAGCAGCGCCTCGCAGACGCTGAACATCAGAAACAGCACCCCCAAGGTGAGCTGCAGCCCCAGGCCGTTGTCGGCCTCCGGCAGCGCGGCTGAGGCTTGGGAGGCTGAAGCTGGGACGGCTGACGAATTCGAGACTGTCGAATGCGGGGCAGCCGAATCCGCGGCTGACGATTCGACAGCTGACGACTGGGGATCCGAAGATGGAACGGCTGAAGACTGGGGGGCTGACGACTGGGGGGCTGACGTCTGCGGCTCAGCTCGATCGGGCTCCGCCAGCGGTGTGAGCCGTTCCAGCAGCAGCGCCAGCAGCAGGCCCGTGAGGCCGCCGATCAGCACCCCCCCAAGCAAGCGCGCCAGCAGCAACCCCACCAGGTGGCGCCAGCCCTGCAGGTCCCCCAGGGCCACCTGCAGCAGCAGCAACGCCAGCACCGCCCCCACCGGCTCCAGGATCAACCCCTCAGCCTCCAGCACCCCGGCCAGATCGGCATCGAGCCGGATCTGCCGCACCAGCGACGTCACCACCGTGGGCCCGGTCGCCAAGGCGATCGCCCCGAACACCCAGGCCAACGGCCAGCTGAGGCCCGCCAGCCCATGGGCCGCCACCGCCCCCCCCAGCAGCCCCAGGGGCCAGCGCGCCCACACCAACCGCAAGGTGGTCAAGGTGCGCAGCGAGGAGGGACCGCTCAGTTGCAGTCCCAGGCCGCCATCAAACAACACCATGCTCACCAGCAGCCCCACCAGCGGCTCCAGGCCGTGGCCCAGGGCCTGGGGATCCACCCAACCCAGGCCCCCCTGGCCCACCAGCAGCCCCAGCGCCAGCAGTAGTACCACCGACGGCAGGCCGCTCCAACGGGCCAGCAGCTGGGCCAGGGCCCCGGCCCCGAAGGCCACGCCCCAGATCAGCTCCAGTCGGTCGTTGGCCATGGGTGCTCTCTAAGGGGTCTTGATGCCGAGCCAGCTGCAACCACTGAGCTCAGCTCTCCGAGGAGCTGTACAGCGGCTCCACCCGGATGGCGATCACGGCACTGGGCCGCACCACCAGATACTCCGCCTGGAAGTCACCCAGCGGCACATTCACAAACGCATCCGAGCTGGACGCATTCAGCACCCCGCTGTACCACTGCTGAAACGCCTCCAAACTGGGGAACTGCACCGTTTCGCACTGGCCTCCCACGAGCCAGAGGTGAACGTCGTAGCGATTGGGAACACGGGCCATGGCGGCGGCGGCGCTGGTGGCTGGAGGGGATCCTCACAATGGCGCAGGCATCCAGGGCTGCCAGGGCAGCGACGCCGGGGCATAGAGCGGATGCCGGGGCTGGCCTTGGCGGGTGGCCCCGAGGGAGAGCAGCGGCTTGCCAGGCACCGCGGCCCGCAGCAGAGCCAACACCTGGCGATCCCGCTGCCCCCAGCCTCCCTGGTTGCCCCAGCCCAGCCAGATGGCCTCCAACCGCTTCGCCTCGGCCCGCTGACGGATCCAACCGTCGGTGCTGACTCCCACCGGATCCTTCAGCCCGTGCAGCAGCCGGGAGCTGGGGGTCACAGCCGAGAACAGGTTCACCACCTCGATGCCTCCATAGCCCCAGTCCCGCGCGAACCGGGCCAGGCGCCGCATGGTGGGGTCATCCCTCTGGCCATCGGCGCGGGAGGGGTTGAGGCCGATGAACAGCAAGCAAGGGCGCCGCGGGCACCACCACCGCCCCAGCCACCAGCGATACCCGCCGCAGCGGCTGAATCGGGCCGCGCCCATCGCCCCGAGCGGCGGCATCCCCGGCTCCTCTGGCAGGCTGTGGCGAGCACCGGGGGAGCTGGTGACGTTCTGCATGGGAGCGCGGTGAATGGCGTCGCACAAACCTCTGCTGCTGCTGGTGGATGGCCATTCCCTGGCCTTTCGCAGCTTCTATGCCTTCAGCAAGGGGGGTGATGGGGGGCTGAGCACCAAGGAGGGCATCCCCACCAGCGTGACCTACGGCTTCCTGCGGGCGCTGCTGGACAACTGCCGCGGCCTCGCCCCGGCCGGTGTGGTGGTGGCCTTCGACACCGACCAGCCCACCTTTCGCCACGAAGCGGACGCCAACTACAAGGCCCACCGCGAGGAAGCCCCGGAGCATTTCTTCGCCGATCTGGCCAATCTGCAGACAATCCTGGCTGACGCCCTCGACCTGCCTCTTTGCCTGGCTCCCGGCTATGAGGCCGACGACGTGCTCGGCACCCTCGCCCAACGGGCGGCGGAACGGGGCTGGCGCGTGCGGATTCTCTCCGGCGACCGCGATCTGTTCCAGTTGGTGGACGACGAGCGCGACATCGCCATTCTCTACATGGGAGGTGGCCCCTACGCCCGCTCCAGCGGCCCCACCGAGATCAATCGCCAAGGGGTGATCTCGAAGCTGGGGGTTCCTCCGGAGGACGTGATCGACCTCAAGGCCCTCACCGGCGACAGCTCCGACAACATCCCGGGAGTGCGGGGCGTCGGTCCCAAGACAGCGATTGCGCTGCTGAACGACCACCGCACCCTCGATGGCATCTACGGCGCTCTCGAGCAGGTGAAAGGCAGCCTGCGCGCCAAGCTGGAAACCGGTCGCGACAACGCCTTCCTGTCGCGGCAGCTGGCGGCCATTCACCTGGATGTGCCTCTCGACCCCGAGCCACGGCTGGGTCTTGGGGCCGTGAAGCGTGAGCTGCTGGCCGAACGGCTGCAGGGGCTGGAACTGTTCAGCCTCGCCCGCCAGGTGGACGACTTCGCCCAGCTGTTCTCCGCCGAACCTCCCCCGCCGGCGACCTCTGCCGGGGCAGGAGCGGCGGGGGCTGGGGCTTCAGCGGCGGCAGGGCCCGTAGGCGCGGTGGCGGCGGCCGGGGCTGGGGCGGAATCTGATGCCCTTGCAGCGGACGGCTCGGCCGGGGACCTCCTCGCCGAGGCCGCCTCACTGAACGCCAACACCACGCGGAAGCGGCGGGCCAAGACCCAGGCTGTTGGGGCGGCGGCTGGGGCTGTTGCTGAGTCTGGGGCTGGCGCTGATGCGTCCCGCGCCAGCGCCCCGGGGGCCTCCAGCGGTGACCTTGCCCAACCCGGGCAGCAGACGAGCCTGCTGTTCGGTGTCGACGCTGGCGCGGGCGGAGGCGACAGCACGGGTGCCGAGGCGACCCCAGCTGGAGTGCCGCAGCTGCAACCGCTGCTGATCACCACCTCCGAGCAGTTGCATGAGCTGGTGCAGCGGCTCGACGCCTGCACCGATCGGGCGAGGCCCGTGGCCCTCGACACGGAAACCACAGCCCTCAACCCCTTTCAAGCGGAGCTGGTGGGTGTGGGGCTGGCCTGGGGGGCAGCTGCCAGCGACCTGGCCTACATCCCGATCGGCCACAGCGGCGAGCCAGCGGCAACGCAGCCGGTCCAGTTGGAGCTGGCCGCGGTCTTGGCGGCCCTCGCCCCCTGGCTGGCCAGCGAACGCCATCCCAAAACCCTGCAAAACGCCA
Source organism: Synechococcaceae cyanobacterium (assembly GCA_046342775.1). Lineage (GTDB taxonomy): Bacteria > Cyanobacteriota > Cyanobacteriia > PCC-6307 > Cyanobiaceae > Cyanobium. The sequence goes on along the minus strand of JBKDOR010000229.1, from coordinate 6,048 downwards.
AGTACGACCGGCTGGTGCTGTTGCGCCATGGCCTGCCCTTGGCCGGCGTGGTGATGGACACGATGCTGGCGGACTACCTGCGCGATACCGGCGACGGCCATGGCCTGGAGGCGATGGCGCAGCGCAACTTCGGGTTCAGCCCCACCAGCTACGGCGACCTGGTGGCCAAGGGCAGCACCTTTGCCTCAGTGCCGATCGCCGCCGCCGCCGTGTACTGCGGCATGGATGTGCATCTCACCTGGCGGCTCACCGGCCTTCTGCGCCAGCAACTGGAGGCGCTCGGGCCCCCGTTGCTGCCCTTGCTGGAGCAGCTGGAGCTGCCGCTGGAGCCGGTGCTGGCGTCGATGGAGGCCCACGGCATCCGCATCGATTCCGCCTATCTGGCCGAACTCGGCTCCGAGATGGCGGCCCAGCTGCAGCGCCTGGAGGCCGAAGCCCAGGAGCTGGCGGGCGTGAGCTTCAACCTCGCCTCCCCCAAGCAACTCGGCGAACTGCTGTTCGACACCTTGGGGCTGGATCGACGCCAGTCCCGCCGCACCAAGACGGGCTGGAGCACCGATGCCACGGTGCTGGAGAAGCTGCGCGAGGCCCATCCGCTGGTGCCGCTGTTGCTGGAGCACCGCATGCTCAGCAAGCTCAGGAGCACCTATGTGGAGGCGCTGCCGGCGTTGGTGGAGGCTGAAACCGGCCGCGTCCACACCGATTTCAACCAGGCGGTGACCGCCACGGGCCGGCTCTCGAGCAGCAATCCCAACCTGCAGAACATCCCGATCCGCACCGCCTTTTCGCGCCAGATCCGCAAAGCCTTTCTGCCCCAGGAGGGCTGGAGCCTGATCAGCGCCGATTACTCACAGATCGAGTTGCGCATCCTCACCCACCTCAGCGGCGAGGAGATCCTGGTGGAGGCCTACCGCAATGGCGAGGATGTGCACGCCCTCACCGCCCGGCTGCTGCTGGAAAAAGACGAGATCAGCCCGGATGAGCGGCGCCTTGGCAAGACGATCAACTTCGGTGTGATCTACGGCATGGGCCCGCAGCGGTTCGCCCGTGAAACCGGCGTCAGCCAGGGCCAGGCAAAGGACTTCCTCAATCGCTTCCGCGAGCGCTACCCGAAGGTGTTTCTGTTTTTGGAGCACCAGGAGCGATTGGCACTCAGTCGCGGCTGGGTGGAAACGATCCTGGGCCGCCGCCGCCGCTTTCACTTCGATCCCGCCGGCCTGGGCCGGCACCTGGGGCGGGCCCCGGAGGAGATCGACCTGGAGACCGCCCGCCGCGGCGGCATGGAGGCCCAGCAACTGCGAGCGGCCGCCAACGCGCCAATCCAAGGCTCCAGCGCCGACATCATCAAGCTGGCGATGGTGCAGTTGCATCACGCCCTGCGGCAGCAGGATCTGCCGGCGCGCTTGCTGCTGCAGGTGCACGATGAGCTGGTGCTGGAAGCCGCACCGGATGCGCTGGAGCAGGTGTTGCAGCTCACGCGCTCGACGATGGAGAACGCCGTGCAGCTCAGCGTACCGCTGGCTGTGGATACCGGCGTGGGACCGAATTGGATGGAGGCGAAGTAAGCGCCAGCCACACATGGCTGACAACAAAAAAGCCCCCGGTGACACCGGGGGCAAACGTCCCTCGAGGGGGAAGTGGGCTGGGTTAGCCGAACTTCCCTGAGGTGGAGGCGATCAGGAAGGCTGCGTAGGTGAGGAAGAAGCCCACCGTGAAGTGAGCAAGACCCACCACACGAGCCTGCACGATCGAGAGAGCGACGGGCTTGTCGCGCCAGCCGACCAGGTTGGCCAGCGGCGTGCGCTGGTGAGCCCAGACGATGGTTTCGATCAGCTCCTGCCAGTAACCCCGCCAGGAGATCAGGAACATGAAGCCCGTGGCCCAGATCAGGTGACCGAACAGGAACATCCAGGCCCAGACAGCCAGGTTGTTGGTGCCGAACGGGTTGTAGCCATTGATCAGCTGGGAGCTGTTCAGCCACAGGTAGTCGCGGAACCAGCCCATCAGGTAGGTGCTGGATTCGTTGAACTGGGCGACATTGCCCTGCCAGATAGCAAGGTGCTTCCAGTGCCAGTAGAAAGTGACCCAGGCCACGGTGTTCAGGGCCCAGAAGAGCGCCAGGTAGAAGGCGTCCCAGGCGGAGATGTCGCAGGTGCCGCCACGGCCGGGGCCGTCGCAGGGGAAGGAATAGCCGAAGTCCTTCTTGTCGGGCATCAGCTTCGAACCCCGGGCATCAAGGGCACCCTTCACCAGGATCAGGGTGGTGGTGTGCAGACCCAGAGCGATGGCGTGGTGCACCAGGAAGTCGCCAGGGCCGATCTGCAGGAACAGGGAGTTGTTACCTGCATTGATGGCATCCAGCCAGCCCGGCAGCCACACAGCACCGGGGCCGGGGGCATTGCTGACGAGACTGTCGGGGTTGGCCAGCAGCACGTCCATGCCGTACATGGCTTTGCCACTGGCGGCCTGCACGAACTGGGCGAACACGGGCTCGACCAGGATCTGCTTCTCGGGGGTTCCGAACGCCACGACCACGTCGTTGTGAACGTAGAGACCGAGGGTGTGGAAACCGAGGAACAGAGACACCCAGCTCAGGTGGCTGATGATCGCTTCCTTGTGTTCGAGCATCCGGGCCAACACGTTGTTCTTGTTGGCTTCGGGGTCGTAGTCACGGATGAAGAAGATCGCACCGTGGGCGAAGGCACCGCACATCAGGAAGATGGCGATGTACTGGTGGTGGGTGTAGAGCGCCGCCTGGGTGGTGTAGTCCCGAGCGATGAACGCATAGGACGGCAGCGCATACATGTGCTGGGCCACCAGGCTCGTCACCACACCGAGACTGGCCAGGGCCAGACCCAGCTGGAAGTGCAGCGAGTTGTTGATCGTGTCGTAGAGACCCTTGTGGCCGGCGCCGAGGTCACCAGGGGTGCCCTTGGGCGGATTGTGGGCATCCAGGATTTCGCGAATCGAGTGGCCGATCCCGAAGTTGGTCCGGTACATGTGGCCGGCAATCACGAAGATGCAGCCGATCGCCAGGTGGTGATGGGCGATGTCCGTGAGCCAGAGCGATTCAGTCTGGGGGTGGAAGCCGCCCAGGAAGGTGAGGATCGCGGTGCCGGAGCCGGTGGAGGTACTGAAGATCTGGCCGGCGGTATCCGGGTTCTGGGCATAAACGCCCCAGTTGCCGGTAAAGAAGGGGCCCAGACCTGCAGGGTGAGGCAGGGTCGACAGGAAGTTGTCCCAACCCACGTGTTGACCCCGGGATTCGGGAATCGCCACGTGAACCAGGTGACCGGTCCAGGCGATGGAGCTGAAGCCGAACAGAACGGCCAGGTGGTGGTTCAGACGCGACTCGGCGTTCTTGAACCAGGCCAGGGAAGGCAGGAAGCGGGGCTGCAGGTGCAGCCAGCCTGCAAACAGCGCCCAGGCCGAGAGGATCAACATGAAGATCGATCCTTGGTACAGCTCGGCATTGGTGCGCATGCCGATCGTGTACCACCAGTGATACAGCCCGGAATAGGCAATGTTCACTGGCGAGGAGGCGCCCGCCTGGGTAAAGGCGGCGATGGCGCCTTGGCCGAAGTGGGGATCCCAGATCGCGTGAGCGATGGGACGCACGTGCAATGGATCGGCGACCCACTGCTCAAAGTTGCCCTGCCAGGCGACGTGGAACAGGTTGCCCGAAACCCAGAGGCCAATGATGGCCAAGTGACCGAAGTGGGTGGAGAAGAGCTTTTGGTAAAGCCGCTCCTCGGTCATGCCGTCGTGGCTCTCGAAATCGTGAGCCGTGGCGATGCCGTACCAAATACGGCGGGTTGTCGGGTCCTGTGCCAGACCCTGGCTGAACGAAGGAAATTTCGTTGCCATTGGGAAAGGTCAGGAGGAGGTCAGCCGACCGCGATGATGCGGGCCAGGAAAAAGGACCAGGTGGTGGCGATACCGCCCAGCAGGTAGTGGGCGACACCGACGGCACGGCCCTGGGTGATCGAGAGCGCCCGAGGCTGGATGGCGGGAGCCACCTTCAGCTTGTTGTGAGCCCAAACGATGGACTCAATCAGCTCCTGCCAGTAGCCGCGACCGCTGAACAGGAACATCAGGCTGAAGGCCCAGATGAAGTGGGCACCAAGGAACATCAGGCCGTAGGCGCTGGAGCTGGAGCCATAGCTGTTGATCACCTGAGCCGCTTGGGCCCAGAGGAAGTCACGCAGCCAGCCATTGATGGTGATGGCGCTCTGCGCAAAGTTGCCGTTGGTGATGTGCTGAACGCTGCCATCGGCATTGACGGTTCCCCAGACATCGCTCTGCATCTTCCAGCTGAAGTGGAAGATCACGATGGACAGGGAGTTGTACATCCAGAACAGCCCCAGGAACACGTGGTCCCAGGCTGAAACCTGACAGGTGCCACCACGGCCGGGGCCGTCGCAGGGGAAGCGGAAGCCGAGGTTGGCCTTATCGGGGATCAGGCGGGAGCTGCGGGCATACAGCACACCCTTCAGCAGGATCAGCACGGTGACGTGGATCGTGAAGGCGTGGATGTGATGCACCATGAAGTCGGCCGTGCCCAGGGGGATCGGCGCAGCGGCCACTTTGCCGCCAACGGCAACCACGGAGCCATTGAACACCTCGCTGACGGCGGCCAGGGCATTGGGAGCCGTGGTGCCGGCGGCGGCGGCATGCAGACCCTGAATCCACTGCGCGAAGACCGGCTTGAGCTGGATCGCGGTGTCACTGAACATGTCCTGGGGACGACCCAGGGCACGCATGGTGTCGTTGTGGATATAGAGGCCGAAACTGTGGAAGCCAAGCCAGATGCACACCCAGTTGAGGTGGCTGATCAGAGCATCACGCGCTTTCAGAACCCGGTCGAGAACGTTGTCGATGTTCTTGGCAGGGTCGTAGTCGCGGATCAGGGCTATAGCAGCGTGGGCGCCAGCCCCAACAATCAGGAAGCCACCAATCCAGACGTGATGGGTAAAGATCGACAGCTGGGTGGGGTAATCGATGCCGATGTAGGCGTAAGGCGGCATCGCATACATGTGATGCGCAACGATGATGCTCAGGGAACCGAGCAGGGCCAGGTTGATGGCCAGCTGGGCATGCCAAGAGGTGGTCAGGAACTCGTAGAGACCATCGTGACCCTTGGGAGCCGGGAACAGCAGCGGGTCGCCTTTGTGTCCCTCAAGGATTTCCTTGATGCTGTGGCCAATGCCCCAGTTGGTGCGGTACTGGTGGCCGGCAATGATGAAGAGGACCGCAATCGCCAGGTGGTGATGGGCGATGTCGGTCATCCAGAGGCTGCCGGTGACAGGATTCAACCCACCCTTGAAGGTGAGGAAGTCGCTGTAGGCGGCCCAATTGCCGGTGAAGAACGCGGAGATACCGGCGCCGAAGCCTGGGAACAGCTGGGAGATGAGGTCCTGGTTGAGGAACTCATGGGGCAGCGGAATGTCGGCAACGCTGGCGATGGTCTTGCCGTCAAGGGTGAGCGGCTTGCCGGCATCAATGGCGTCGAGCAGCTGGGTGGTGGGCAGGGACACGTGCAGGAGGTGACCCGTCCAGGAGAGAGATCCCAGACCCAGCAGACCCGCCAGGTGGTGGTTGAGCATGGACTCAACGTTCTGGAACCACTCCAGCTTTGGCGCTGCCTTGTGGTAATGGAACACACCGGCATTGAGCATCAAGCCGGCCATCACCAAGGCGCCGATGGCGGTGCAGAGCAGCTGGAACTCATTGGTGAATCCCCAGGCTCTCCAGACATGGAAAAGACCGGAGGTGATCTGAATGCCGTGGAAGCCGGCACCCACATCGCCATTGAGAATCTCCTGGCCGAAAATCGGCCAGACCACCTGGGCACTGGGCTTGACGTGCAGGGGGTCGGCCAGCCAGCCGGAGTAGTTGGAGAAGCGGGCTCCGTGATAGAAGGCGCCGCTCAACCAGATGAAGATGACGGCCAGATGGCCGAAATGCGCCGAGAAGATCTTGCGAGAGACCTCTTCAAGATCGCTCGTGTGGCTGTCGAAATCGTGAGCGTTGGCGTGGAGGTTCCAA
>JBKDOR010000228.1:0-9670 GCA_046342775.1 Synechococcaceae cyanobacterium | reverse complement strand
GAAACCCTGATGTCCGCCCCCGGGAGCTTGCACGGCTCCAGCTGAGACGCTATCCAAGGCTTGCGCGTCCATCCGAGGTTTTTTCCGTGGGGTTGTTCTCCCGTTTGCGTTCCGTCGTGTCCGGCGACGACTACCTCGAGGGCGACTACGACGATGAACTTGACTACGACCCCGGCGAGAACGAGCGGAGCAGCAGCTCCAGCAGCCGCAGCCTCGGCTCCAGCGCCAGCTCTCTGAGCAGCAGCTCCCTGGCCCTGAGCAGCGATTTCAGCAGCGACGATCCGTTCGTCGGCAGCAACGTGATCGGCCTGCCCGGCATCAGCAGCTCGGTGGCTGAGGTGTGCCTGATGGAGCCGCGCAGCTTCGATGAAATGCCCCGCGCCATCCACGCCCTGCGCGAGCGCAAAACGGTGATCCTCAATCTGACGATGATGGAGCCGGATCAGGCCCAGCGCGCGGTCGACTTCGTGGCTGGAGGCACCTTCGCCATCGATGGCCATCAGGAGCGGGTGGGCGAGAGCATCTTCCTGTTCGCCCCCAGCTGCGTCACCGTCACCACCGCCGGCAGCGAGGAGACCGCCTCCCCCACCGTGGTGAGCAGCCGCCCCGCCAGTCCGGAGGCCAGTGAGGCCGCCCCGCCACCGGCCTGGGCCCGCAGCGACGCCCTCGGCTGATCGGGACCCTTGGCTGAGCGCTTCGGAGTGGTGGGCCTGGGCCGCATGGCCCAGGCTCTGCTGTTTCCATTGATGGAGAGCGGCCTGGTGGATCGCGCCGCCGTGCGGGCGGCCGTGGCCAGTGCCGCGTCGGCTGAGCGCCTGGCGGCCGAACACGGCTTAGCGGTTTCCACCGATCCGCGCGAGGCCTGGCAGGCGCCGCGGGTGCTGCTGGCCGTCAAACCCCAGCAGCTGGAGGCGGTGGCCGCCCAGGCGAACGCCGCCGCTCCGGCGCCATCCAGCTGCCCGCGGCTGCTGATCTCGGTGCTGGCCGGCGTCAACCTGGAGCGCCTGCAGCGGCTGTTCCCGGGCTGGATCTGCGTGCGGGCGGTGCCCAATACGCCCTGCCTGGTGCGTCAGGGGCTCACCGGCCTGGCCTGGGGTGAGGGGATTGATCCGCAGCGGCAGGAGCAGGTGCGCCAGTTGTTCGCCCTGGTGGGCGCGGTGCATGAGTTGCCCGAAGGCCAGCTCGATGCCTTTCTGGCGCTCACCTCCTCCGGACCGGCCTTCGTGGCGCTGGTGGCTGAAGCGATGGCCGATGGCGCCGTGGCGGCCGGCCTGCCGCGGGCCCTGGCCTTGGAGCTGGCCCAGCGCACCCTGGCGGGCACGGCGGCGCTGCTGGAGCAGCGCCAGCTCCATCCCGCCCTGCTCAAGGACATGGTGAGCAGCCCGGCGGGCACCACCATCGCCGGCCTGCGGCAGCTGGAGCGGGGCGGCCTGCGCTCCGCCCTGCTGGAGGCGGTGCTGGCGGCGGCGGAGCGCAGCCGCGAACTCGGCGCCGCGGGGATGGTCCAACCCCCGGCGGCGCTGCCCCACCAGGGCGGCACTCCCGAACCCCCGCCCTCGCCCAGCGATCCCTAGGGACTCCGCCCGGGCCATCGCTGCCAGCCTCGCGGGCGAAGGGGGCTGAGGCGGTTGTCCTGTCGGTCCGGCAACTTCCTACCCGTCACCCCAGGCACGCCGATCACCAGGGCGAAGCCAGAGGGTCTGGCAGGGTAGCGGCCGGCCCGGCACGCCCCAGCTCCGCACCGCGCCGCGCTGCCGCTCAGGGTGCCGCGGGCTCCTTGGCGCTGCCCAGCCGCGGCTCCTGGCCCGCCAGCAGCCGCTGGATGTTGGCGCGGTGGCGCCACACCACCAGCACCGTGGTGAGCACCGCCAGGACGAGATAGGCGGGGCGGATGCCGCCAGCGCCGAACCAGCCGAGCATCAGCAGGGGCAGTGCCAGGGCGGCGCCCATGCTCGAGAGCGAGACGATGCGGCTGATCGTCAGCAGGGCCAGGAACACGCCGAAGCAGGCCAGACCCACGGGCCAGGCGAGGCCCAGCAGCATGCCCAGGCCGGTGGCCACCGCCTTGCCGCCGCGCCAGCCCAGCCACACCGGCCAGCTGTGGCCCGCCAGCGCCGCCAGGCCAGCAAACACCACCCACCAATCGCTGGCGGTGGTGAACGAGCCGAGCGGTTGCAGCACCGCCTTGGCCAGCAGCACCGCCGCCGTGCCTTTGAGCACATCGATCACAAACACCACCAGGGCCGGACCCTTGCCCACCACCCGCAGCACATTGGTGGCGCCGGTGGAACCGGAGCCCTCCTGGCGCAGATCGATGCCGGCCAGCCAACGGGCCGCCAGCCAGCCACTGGGGATCGACCCCAACAGGTAGGCGGCGAGCAGCACCAGCAGGTTGGGGGCCAAGGAGAGCAGGGAATCCATCGAGATCGGAAACGGGGCGGTCAGGCGGGGGCGTGAAGCGGCTGGTGTGGCGGAGCAGCGGACTGGTCAGCCATGGCGCTCAGGCGAGGTCGTCTTCGAGGCTGATCTCTTCGGGGGAGGCGGCGTAGGCGATCCAGAGCGGGAATTGCAGCACCGGGATCTCCACCGCCCGCTCCAAGGCGTCGACCACGATGAAGGGCAACTCGCCGCGTTCCTCCAGCCGGTCGGCCCGCTCCACCAGCGCCTCGGGCCGTTCGAACAGCACGATGCCGCTGTTGGGGCCGAAATCTTCGCGGCTGAGCCCCAGGGCATCCTGCAGGCAGCGGCGCCATTCGCCCAGCCGTTCGGGCTGGCCCGCCAGCACCAGCGTCTGGAAGCGGTCGCCGTAGAGATCGCCGAGGATCGCCACCGCGGCGGCGGTCAGCACGCCATTGCGGCTGCGGCTGCCCCGACTGGGCTGGGCGCCGCGCCCCCCCTGGTTGAGGAACCAGTCCTCCAGCAGGGCGGCGGCGGCGGCATCGAGGCTGCGGCGCAGCTTCCAGGGATCGGCCTGGAAGTCCGGCTGGCCCTGGAAGCGCCGCAGCCGCTCGCGGATCAGGGCCTCGTCCTGGCTGAACAGGCCCGCCACCGCCGGCGCCGGCGGTTCGGGCGTGGGCGGGCGATCGAGGGGAGACGGCTGGGGTTGCAGCACCGGCACCACCAACTCCAGCCGTTCCGCCGCCGCGGCCAGATCCTGCAACGCGCCCACCAGATAGTCCTGAAACCCCTTCACCCGACGGGCGATCGCATCGGACTGGCCCGCGAAGCTGGCCCCCAGCTCCCGCTCCAGCTGATCGCGCCGCCGCTCCAACGCGGCGATCTCCGCGAGCAACCCCTCGCGCCGCTGGCGCAGATCGCTGAGGGCGAGCTCCAGCAGCGCGTGCGGAATGGCGGCGCCTGGCGTTTCGGGTGGGCCTGGCGGGCCGGGGGGTTCGGGCGGGCCAGGCGGTTCGGGCGGGCCGGGAGGCTCGATGGCGGCGGTCGCAGGATCGCCGGCGCCGCTGCCCGCCGCGGCGGGCTCAATGCCCAACCCCCCAGGTATCGGCCGGGTCACACCCGCCTCAGGGATGTCTTCAGGCGGCCGGCGATCGAGGGAGGCCGACAGAACCGGGTCGCCGGACCCTGGACTCGGCGGATCAACAGGCATCACGGCGACAACGCTGTGCCCAGGCTGCCAGCCCACGGCCGGCGGCGGCGAGAGCCCGCCGCTCAGCCCCGCCCCGGCCGTCAGCCGCGGGGAACGCGTTGTTCCAGCTGCTGGCGGAGGGTTGTGGCGTCGAACAGCATCGGCAGGAAATGGATGCTGCGCACCTCGCGGAAATAGAACAGGATCGGTACCGGGGGCCAAAACACCGTCCAGTGGCTCCAGTCGCTGTAGGGGAAGCGGCGAATCTCCTGATCCTGGCGCCGCACCACCAAGGCCTCGGGCTCGAACACCAGCCGCAACCAGGCCGCCTGCAACAACAGAAACCCCCCAAAGGCCACCAGCAGCAAGGCCAGCCAGCGGCCCGGCGCCCACAACGGCACCAGCGGCAGCAGCAGCGGGCCCAGCAGGCTGACGCCGAGCGGCACCCAGTAGCGCGGTTCCAAGGTCACCGTCTCAGCCAGCCCAGAGCTGGCGTCTGGCGATGGCACGGTGCCCGGGGTTGACGGCATGGCTGCCGCCTCGGCGGCGTCGGGGCTGGGAGTTTGCATGGGGCCATTGTCGCCAGCCCAGGCCCAGCGGCGTGAGAGCACGAGGCCTCGCGATGACCGGCAGGGACCCTGCTGGCGTCTCCGGACCCCGGCGGCAGGCCAAACAGCGCCCGCGGCCATCGCGTCCGGTTCCCCCTCCTCGGCGCCAACCAGCCCCTCGGCGCCAACCAACCCCTAGGCGCCAAACAACGCCTGGGTGAGCACCACATCCATCAACGCCACGGTCACCAAGATCATCACCACGGCGCCGGTGGTGCTGGAGCCCACCTCCTTCGGGCCACCGCGGGTGGTGAGGCCCCAGCCGCAGGCGATCACGGCGATCTGCAGGCCGAACACCACCGCCTTCAGCAGCATGGAGGGAAGGTCGTCGGGCTTCATCCAGGTGCGCACCGAGTTCCAGAACACATCAGGAGGCACGTTGTAAAGCACGGTGCTGCTGATCTGGCCGGACCAGAGGGCGAGCCAGAAGAACAGCAGGCATTGCACCGGCGCCATCACCACCATCGCCACCACCCGAGGCACCACCAGGTACTCCACCGGGTCGGTGCGCAGCATCGTGATCGCGTCGATCTGTTCGGTCACCTTCATGGTGCCGAGCTGGGCGGCATAGGCCGTGGCCACCTTGCCGGTCATCAGGGTCGCCATCAGCAAGGGCGCGATCTCCCGCGACAGGCCCAGGGCCAGCAGGCCGCCCACTGCGGCGTTGGCCCCCCGTTGCGACAGCTCCGCCGCCACCTGGATGTTGAACACCGTGCCGGCGGCGAGGGAGGTGATCATCACGATCAGCACGCTGCCCGGGCCCGCCTCCAGCAACTCCTGCATCAGGTCGGAGCCCCCGATGCGGCCGCGGGCGATGGCGCTGACGGCCTGCCCACCGATCATCAAGCTGCTGCCCAGCCGCGACAACCAGCGGGGAACCTTCATGGCGGCGACGCGCTGGCCAGCGCCTCGGCCGCGCCTGGCGCTGGCCAACGGCGCATCAGCAACAGCCCCAACACCACCAGCAGCCCGGGCAGCAGGCCCATGCAGAGGCGGATGGCCAGCAGGGCGCTGAAGGGCTGGTTGACGCCGAGGGAGGCCTGATAGCCGCTGAGGCTGAGCAGGTTGCCGAACAGCAGCAAGGCCACGCTGATGCAGATCTTCTGAGCAAACACCATCCAAGCGCTGTAGATCCCGGCCGGCCTGTCGGGATCGGCGTCGATCGCGTCCGGCAGCAGCGACCAAGGGATCAGATAGGCGGTGGCGGCTCCCAGACCCACCAGCAGGATCGCCACCAGCAGCAAGGCCAGCCGCAACAGGTTGCCGTTCATTCCGAGGGGCGAGAGCAGCGGATCGAGCGGCACCAGCAGCATCGCCATCGAGCAGCCCACGATCCAGCAGCTGCCGCCCAGCCGCAGGGCCTGAAGGCGGCCGTCGCGGTCGGCCACCCTGGCCCAGAGCTGCAGGCCCGCCAGGGTGGTGAGCTGAAAGGGCAGCAGGATCCAGTTGCTCCAGCCATCCGGCACCCGCATCACCACCGGCAGAAAGATCAACGCGGCCGTTTGCATCAGCTGCAAGCCGCACCAGAGCATCAGGTAGAGGCTGAGCACCAGCAGGAAGCGGCGGTTGCGCCACACCCGCCGCAGCAGCTTGCGGGTGCTGCCGGGGCGGTGCTGGGGCCGCTGGCACTGGCGGGCGATCGGCGCCAGGCCCCAGGCGCAGAGCAGGGTCGCCACGCTGATCACCGAGCCGGAGATCAGGCCCACCTGCCAGTAGGCGCTGGCCTGGCGCAGGTCCCGCAGCAGCAGGCCCCCGAGCACCAGCCCCAGCAGGCCGGCCAGAATTGAGCCGGTGAAGCGGGCGGTGTTGAGGCGGGTGCGCAGCGAGACGCTGTTGGTGAGCTCGGCCGCCAGGGCCGAATAGGGCAGGTTGACGCAGGTGTAGAGGCTGTTGGCCAGGATCGAGATCAGCAGAAAGAAGCTGAAGCGGAACCACTCCGACCCCGGAGGCAGCCACCACATCAACGCCATGGCGATCCCCAGGGGCACGGCGCTGCCGGCGATCCAGGGCAAGCGGGGGCCCCAGGGCCCGCCGGTGCGATCGCTCAGCCAGCCCACGATCGGGTCGTTGATGGCATCCCCGATGCGGGCCAGCATCAGCACCAGGCCCGCCATCCACGGCGGCAGCCCGGCGGCCGAGGTGTAAAACACAAACAGGTAAAAGCCGATCAGCGAGGCGGCCATGCCGGTGCCGGCATCACCCAGCCCGTAGGCCCACAGCAGGCGTCGCCGCACGGAGGCCGCCATCGTGGCCGGATCCTGGGGAATGGGGGCGATCAATCCAGCGGAGCACTGCGCAGGTCATAATGCTGCAATCCGGCTGAGGCCGGAACGGTGTCGGCACCGAGGTCGTCACCGTGCTGTTGCCACGACAGGCCTTCCCGGGCCAGCCGTGCTGACTGCCAAGGTGTTGCTGCTTCTAGGAGGCGTAATCGCAGCGCCCCAGCCGAAACCGCCAACACCACTTTTGCGGGCGTAGTTTAGTGGTAAAACCTCAGCCTTCCAAGCTGATGATGCGGGTTCGATTCCCGCCGCCCGCTTCCTTGTTTCAATCAATGTTTTGGGCTGAAAGCCCTTGCTGCGACTGGCGTCAGGGCTTTCAGTCCGTGCCGGCGCCTTGGTGAACGTGTCCGGCTGGGAGACGAAACATCACCGTGGTCATGCTCGGTTGAACATCGCTGCCGGGGCTGGGCGGGGCAGGCGCCGGCAGGTGCTCCGGCCCATTCCGCATGAACCACGTGCTTGGAGCCGTGGCTGCGGCGGCCCTGGCTGGAGGGCCGCGAGCGGCTGCTGCAGGGCTACCGGTTGCCTGCTTCGCAGTCAGCTGTCAGTCGAGCCCGCGCACTCCCAGGGGAAGCAAGTCGAACCAAGGCACCGATGGCAAAACTGGTGGCAATCGAACCTGCAGGCAGCAGCCGAACCGAACCCGGCGAAATCAATCAAAAACACAATCAAGCTGTGTTCAACAGGGCGGCGAGCCCCATCACGCGTTGAGTAACTTGCAGAAGAGGAGCCGACGTTCGGAGCAGCCATGCCAGATGAGACCATGCCCGGCGGAAGACCCTCCCATGTCGTCGTCATCGGAGCCGGCTGGGCTGGCTGGGGCGCAGCCAAGGCCCTCTGTGAAGCCGGTCTGCGTGTCAGCTTGATTGATGCGATGCCCGATCCAACAGGCTGTACACCAATCACAACCAAAAGCGGCAAACCTTTCGAGGCAGGCACCAGAGGTTTTTGGAAAGACTATCCCAATATCAATGTCCTTACGGATCAACTCGGCGCAGGCGATATCTTCACTGATTTCACAACGAGTGCCTTCTGGTCTCCCGCTGGGTTAGAGGCGACAGCGCCTGTCTTTGCAGACGCACCCCAATGGCCAAGTCCGCTCGGCCAGATGCTGGCGACAATCACCAACTTCAAGCGACTCCCCATTCAAGACAGGCTCAGCATCGCCGGGCTTCTCTATGCGATGCTGGACCTCTATCGCAGCGACAAGGTTTACCAGCAGTATGACGATCTCGATGCGCAAACACTCTTTGTCAAGCTCGGCATCAGCGATCGGCTCATCAATGAGTTCTTGCGCCCCACCTTGCTGGTTGGCTTGTTCAAGCCGCCCGAAGAGCTTTCGGCCGCGGTCACCATGGAGCTCCTCTATTACTACGCCCTGGCCCACCAAGACTCATTTGATGTCCGTTGGATCAAGTCGAAAAGCATTGCCGAACATCTGTTTGCACCTCTGAGTCGAAGGCTGATCAGCCGCCATCATCTGCAGGTTCTTGGCGGAACGTTGGTGAGACGGGTGACTATGTCGTCTGATTCGCGGTCTGTCAGCTCGGTTGAGATTGAGAACGTGGCAACTCAGGAAGTTCAGGTGATTGACGAGCTGGATGCTGTGGTCTTGGCCGTTGGCGCCAAGGGGCTCAAGTCGCTGATGGCTCAATCTCCAGAGCTCAGCAAGGCCGCACCAGAGCTTGTTGGCGCCGCTTCGCTTGGTTCGATCGATGTCGTGTCAGCACGTCTATGGCTGGATCGTTATGTGCCAATCGCTTACCCAGCCAATGTGTTCTCCCGCTTCGAATCACTGAAGGGCTCTGGGGGCACTTTTTTCATGCTGGATCAGCTGCACAAGGATGCTCAACGGGCTCTCTGGGGTGATCAGCAGCCCCAGGGCTCGGTGGTCGCCAGCGACTTTTACAACGCCTCGGCGATCGCCATGATGAGCGATCAAGAGATCATCGATCGGCTCACGGGCGACCTGCTTCCCATCGCGCATCCCGAATTCACCAATGCCAGGGTGGTTGATTGCGAGGTACGGCGCTACCCAGGCTCGGTGTCGCTCTTTTCTCCGGGCAGCTTTAGAACACGGCCACCCTTGCAAACCTCAGTGGAGTCGATCGTCTGCGCTGGCGACTGGGTGCGGATGGGCGACAAAGAACATGGAGCCAAGGGTCTGTGTCAGGAACGAGCCTATGTGTGTGGGCTGGAGGCAGGCAACTCCCTGATCAGACGCAAGGTTGTCAACGGTGCCGATCACGCGCATCCCGTTCTCCCGATTCGGGCCGATGAGCCACAAGTCGTTCTAGGCCGTGCTCTCAACAAGCTCGTCATGGATCCAATCGAAGCCCTTGGTCTGAACCTGCCGTGGTTGATCTCCTAACGCGTGCTGCCCTGACGGCCGACCGCATTCAGGACCTTCTTGCTGGGGGTGTTCCGCCCCTGCAAGGCCGGCCGTAGGACCCGCTGCCTGAGGTGAGCGCCCCACTCCGGCAACGCCGGGGTGGGGCTGGCGGGGGAACTACACCACTCGCGGGGACGCCAGCATTCAGGGCAACGGCAGCGAGCCGGATCGGGGCCTTGGACGGGCCTGTGGCCGCCTTCACACCACCCAGATCTCCTCCAAATCCAGCAGAAGCCCTTCGGCGAGATCTGTCCCCTCCAGCCGGCCGGCATTCTCCAGCCGTTCGGCCATTCCCTGCTCACCGCCCCGCCAGGTCTCCACCGCCCGCTCCGCGGGCAGCAGCAGCCAACCCAACCGGGCGCCATTGGCTTGGTAGTGAGCCATCTTGCGGCGCAGGGCGGTGACGCCGCGGGGGCCTTGATCGCTGGGGCTGGCGATCTCCACAACCAGCTCGGGGCAGAGGGGCGGGAAGCTGCGGCGCTGCTCTGGGCTGAGGGCCTGCCAGCGCTCCCTGCGCAACAACGACAGGTCGGGGCTCAGCACCGAACCATCGGCAAGTCGGAAGCCCGTGGAGCTGTCGAAGGCGATCCAGGCACCGGCGCCTTGTCCATCGGCCCAGGCCAGAAGCCGCTGGCCCAGACGCAAGCTCCTCGCTCCCGTCTCTCCTCCCGTTGGCGTCATGGCGATCAACGCTCCATCGGCCGCCAGCTCCAGCACCGCCTCGGGATTGGCCTGGCACACCCGCTCGAACTGCTCCGGCGTCAGCCGCAGATCCCAGGGCAGCCGCAGCGGCGGGAGCTCC
>JBKDOR010000227.1:0-3574 GCA_046342775.1 Synechococcaceae cyanobacterium | reverse complement strand
GTCGGAAAGCCGGGATTCTACGCTCGCAACAAGGACACAACTGTGGTGGGGACAGTTACTGCTGTTATTGGCGCCATCGTTGGCTCATTTCTGACCAAAGCCCTTGAACCACCAGGGCTAATCAATAAAACTCCAAGCTCTACCACAAAACTCATTCATCGGGAAAGATGAAAATATTTAGCAGCTTGTTCTGTACTGTATAACATCCAGATACAGAAGACGGGGTTGACGCTGGGCTCTAAGCTGAGATCTCTACCCGCTTCTGAGCTGGAGCGTTCGCCAGAACTAAATCCTTTGCGCCCGACTGTCTTCCCGCAGACTGTGCCAAAGCTGCTGCAACGGAAATCAGCCTCTTGTGGTAGCGTTGAATGTGAAAGTGATATTCGCTGACTTGCGTAGGAGGCCTTAACGTGAGCAACAAGCTTCTGCTCATCGACTTTGAGAATGTCCATCAAGTTGACTTTGGACGACTTGGTGAAGAATTTCATGTTATTGTCTTCGTAGGGGCTAGTCAGAAGAGTGTCCCTATAGACATGGTCGCCAGCACACAAAAGCTAGGCGATCGTGTAGAATGGACCCGAGTAGAAGGAAATGGAAGCAATGCATTAGACTTCTATATTGCTTGTCAGCTTGGAAGAGTCATTGAAACAGAGCCCGATATGCATTGCATTGTTCTTTCCAAGGACAAGGGCTTCGATCCTCTCCTACGGTATCTAAATAAGAGTGGTCTCAAGTGCAGAAGAATCAATAGCTTACTTGAGCTCGACCCAAAGAGTTCCTCTACGGAAGAGCCGAACTACAAAAGGGTGTTCGAGCTTCTCAGTAAGACAAATAAACAAAAGAGGCCTCGCAAGCGAACAACATTGTCTCAGCATATCTCGGCCATGTTTCAGAAGAAGATCTCGCAGCCTGACGTGGACCGGATTATTGATATTCTCTTCGCCAACAAGATGATCTCGGAGAATAACAATATAATTACTTATGAATTCTAGGTCGGCTCGGTTATTGACTTGTCTCTAGGTCGACGTGGTCGTGTCGAACATCAAGATTCAGCGGATGGGGGCAGAGAATCATGATCAAGGCCGCAAGCAGCCGCCCACCACTGAGCTTGAGCGTTCGTCCCGTTGGGGCAGGGGTTTCTCAGCTACGGATCAACTCTAGCCCTAGTTACAGAGTCTTTTTTCAACAACGGGGTTCGATGCAGGTCATTCTTCTCGCCGGTGGTGACAAGCGCACCCCAGGCTAAAGATATTCAATCTGCGCAGGGTCTCGCTCGTCATTTCAAGGAGCATGTATGATGGAGACGGTGACGGAGACGGAGACGGCACCCTATGACGTTGCCGAGTTCCTGGAAACTCCTGAAGAGATAGCTACCTTTCTGGAGGCCTGTATTCAGGAATCAGATGGAGATGCTGCGTTCATCGCCAAAGCTTTGAGGGATAGTGCGAGGGCCAGAGGAATGACGCACTTTACAAGCCGAGATTCTGGACCATTTCTGATTTGGAGCGTTCGGCAGGGGTTGGGCGTTCGATCCATCGTCCAAGCCCTCCTGCCATGGCTTGCATATCGCTGAACGCGGCAGCTTTGGCTCCCTATCGGACGTTGCAAAGTTCGTCGCAGTTTTTACGTCGCAGCTTCTTCGTCACGACGTTGTCTTCCCAGCCTTGTCGTCGCAACATTGACGCCTCTGCCGAGCTCCCGACGAGCCGCCGCACCAACCTCGTTGCCGCAACTGTGTTGCCGCAACGTTATGGGCGCAAGGCCGACTCCTTGACTGCCTGGCTCCCTTGGCCTCCGAACCGTGGTGTGTGTGGCGCGACTCCGCCAGCGGGCGCTCGCTCTACCGGGTCACTCCAGCAGGGCGATGCCGTTGCATCAGCTCAGGAGCAAGCTGAGCATTGGAGTACGCCTCTCCCGTGGTCGTCGCCAGTCCCCAGCAGCCTCATCCGTCCCTCGCCCCCGACCAGGCCCTGGCGCAAGGTCACTGGGTGAAGTGGATTGGCGGCGCCAGCAATCAGGACCTGGCCTCGATTGAGGATTTGGCGGGCATTTACAGCCTGGTGGGCGTCCACTGCCTCGACCTGGCCTGTGATCCCGCCGTGGTGGCGGCGGCCCGGCGAGGCATGGCCTGGGCCTCTGACCAGGCTCCACCGGGCTGGACTCCCCCCTGGCTGATGGTGAGCCTCAACGACGGGGCCGATCCCCATTTCCGCAAGGCCTGGTTCGATCCCCAGCGCTGCCCGCCCGACTGCTCCAGGCCTTGCGCCTCCGTCTGCCCGGCCCTGGCGATTGCCTTGGCCCCGTGCCACCACAGCGGTGTGCTGGCGGAGAGCTGCTACGGCTGCGGTCGCTGCCTGCCCGTCTGCCCCCTGGGCTTGATCGAGGAACGCCAGATCCTGCTGGAACCGGCGGCGGTCGCGACCCGGCTGGCGGAGATCCGCCCCGACGCGATCGAACTGCACACCCGCCCAGGCCGCCAGGCGGCCTTCGAGGCCCGCTTGGCCCAGGTGCGGGCCGCCGGCATCCCGTTGCGCAGGCTGGCGGTGAGCTGCGGTCTCGAGGCTTCAGGATCGGGGTCCGATCCAGCCTTGGCCAACCTGGCCCAGGAGCTTTGGCAGCGGTTCAACGCCGTGCGCCGGTTCGATTTCCTGCCCCTCTGGCAGCTCGATGGCCGGCCGATGAGTGGCGACATCGGCGCCGGCACGGCCGCCGCCGCCGTCTCGCTGCTGCGGCGCCTGGCGCCATCGGCTCCGCCTGGGCCTCTCACCCTGGCCGGCGGCACCAATGCCCGCACGCTGGAGCTGTTGGAGGCGGATGGGGCCACGGGCCACCGCGCCGCCGGCGTCGCCTTCGGCGGTGCCGCCCGCGCCTTGCTGCAGCCCCTGCTGCTGCAAGCCCAGGCCCGCCAGCGCCGCCTGCTCGACTGCCCCGATCTGTTGCCCCAGGCCCTGGAGCTGGCCCACAACCTGGTGGATCCTTGGCTGGCGCGTGCGCAGCAACCGCCGCAGGCGGTGGCGCTGGCTAGAACGACCCCAGAGCCAGCCCCCGCCAGGCGCCAACGCTGAACAGCCTCCCCTCCTCATCCAACCCCGCAACGATCGGTCCCCTGCGTGCCACACCGGCCAGCATGCCGCCGCAGCCCCCCCCAGCTGCACCGGAACAGCCCTCGGCCGCTCCGGAACCGCCCTTGGCCGCGGCGATCACTCCCCAACGGATCACCGATGACCTGGAACGGCTGCTGGAGCTTCTGCCAGAACCCGTTCGGCAGGAGCTGGCCCAACCCCAGCGCCGCCTGCAGCTGCAGGAGGTGATCCTCGACCTGGGACGGGTGCCCGAGGCCCGCTATCCCGACCGCGCCATCACCCTCGGGGAGATGCCGGTGGAGCGGGAAGACCTGGCCGCCGTGTTGGCGCGGCTGGGGCCATTCGGGGGGGACAACCGCGCCGGCATCGAGCGCACCCTGCATCGCATCAGCGCCATCCGCAACCGCAGCGGCGCCGTGGTGGGGCTCACCTGCCGGGTGGGCCGGGCCGTGTACGGCACGGTGGCGATGGTGCGGGATCTGCTCGATCAG
>JBKDOR010000226.1:0-21610 GCA_046342775.1 Synechococcaceae cyanobacterium | reverse complement strand
CGTGGGCCAGAAGGTGGCGATCACGTCCCCCGTGGCCCAGACAACCCGCCACCGCCTGCGCGGCATGCTCACCACCCAGACAGCCCAGCGGGTGCTTCGCGACACGCCCGGCCGTCACAAGCCCCACCAGCTGCTGGGCCAGCGGCTGGTGCAAAGCGCCCGCGGCGCGATTGGAGAGGTGGATGTGGTGTTGCTGCTGCTGGATGGCAGTCAGCCAGCTGGACGCGGCGATGCCTTCGTTGCCAATCTCTTGCGGCAGAGCGGCCAGCCGGTGCAGGTGGCCCTCAACAAGATGGATCAGGCTGGCGCTGGTGTCGATGCCACCGCCGCCAGCTACGCCGCCATGCTGGCTGAGGCGGGCGATCCCAGTTGGCCTGTGCATCCCTGCAGCGCCCTGACTGGGGTTGGCTGTGAGCAGCTGGTGCGGGCCCTCGGCTCAGCCCTGCCGCCTGGCCCCCATCTTTATCCTCCCGGGGAGGTGAGTGATCAACCCGAGCAGCTGCTGCTTGCGGAGCTGATCCGCGAGCAGGTTCTGCACCACACCCGCGAGGAAGTGCCCCACTCGGTCGCTGTGCAGGTGGAGCGCATCGTGGAAGAGGAAGCAAGCCGTGGCCACGGCGGCCGCACAGCCGTGTTGGCGACGGTGCTGGTGGAGCGCAGCAGCCAGAAGGCGATTCTGATCGGCCGGGGCGGCAGCATGCTGCGCACCATTGGACAGGGAGCCAGGTTGCACATGCAGAAGCTGTTCGATGGCCCCGTTTATCTCGAGCTGTTCGTGAAGGTGGTGCCCAACTGGCGCCGGCATCCGGGTCGACTGGCGGAGCTGGGCTACCGCGGCGACTGAACCGGCTGGGGCCGTCTGGAGGCATCGGATCCGCGCCGGGATCGGTCCCTGGGCGACTGCGCGACTGTCAGGATGCAGGTTCCCCTAGCGCCACGACCGGTCACCGTGACGAATGCCCCTCCCCCGGCTGCGCTGGACGCCCCCTTTCCTCCCGCAAGCCTCGCCGCGTTCCTGGCCCTGTGTGCCGGCGAGTGGCTGGCCCTGCGCAGCCAGTTCCTGCTGGGCGACACCTCCGCGGCCGAGCAGCGGGAGAACGGCTGGCACAGCAGCGAGCGGGGCGATTTGCGGGTGGAGCACCTGGAACCACGCCATCCCGGTGAAGCCGGTGGCCTGGTGATTCAGGCCGCCGCGGCCGCCCAGCCAGCCCAGGTGCTGTTCTTTGACAGCGGCGGACAGTTCACGATCGAAGCTGAGCCTGCAGTACCGGGGAACTGGCGGCTGTGGCCGGATGGCAGCCTGGAGTTGGTGTGCGAGGTGGCTGGGGTGGAGCGGCGCGAGCGGATCTGGTTCACCAAGCCCAACCTGCGCCTGCGCAGTTGCGTGGAGCAGCGGGCCGATGGCGCCCCGGCCCGGGCCAGCTTCAGCTCCGAGATCCGACGCCTCAAGCGGCCCGATGACTGAGCGTCAGGGGCAGCGGTGCGCCGAGCTGCCGCTGCGGCTGGATGTGGTGAGCTTGGTGCCGGAGGCCTTTGCCCCATTGAACGGCCTGGGGGTGATCGGCCGCGCCTTCGCCGCCGGTTTGGCCACCCTGGAGCTGCACAATCCCCGCGACTACGCCAGCGATCGCTACCGCAAGGTGGATGATCAGCCCTATGGCGGCGGTGCCGGAATGGTGCTGAAGCCCGAGCCCGTCTATGCGGCGGTGGAGGCGATCCCGCGGCTGCCCCGACGACGGGTGCTGTTGCTCACCCCCCAGGGGCATCCTCTCACCCAGGCGGACCTGCGCCGCTGGGCCCGGGACTTGGATCAGCTGGTGCTGATCTGTGGGCACTATGAAGGCTTCGACGAGCGGATCCGCGCCCTCGCCGATGAGGAGGTGTCGATCGGCGACTTCGTGCTCACCGGCGGAGAGTTGCCAGCCATGGTGATCATCAATGGCGTGGTGCGTCTGTTGCCCGGCACGGTGGGCGCTCCCGCCTCCCTGGTGGAGGAGAGCCACAGCGAACTGCTGCTCGAACATCCCCATTACACACGGCCGGCGGAGTTCCGCGGCATGGCGGTGCCGGAGGTGCTGCGCAGCGGCGATCACGGGGCGATTTCCCGCTGGCGCCAGGAGCAACAAGAGCAACGCACCCTGCAGCGCCGGCCTGATCTGCATGCCCGCTGGCTGGAGAACCGCGGGGCTGCGCCATCCTCGCGAGCCCAACAGATCCAGCCCCAGGCGACTGGTGCTTCCGCTGAAGCCGAGTGCGGTGAGGCTTAGGGGCAGCGTTCCTCGCGGCCGGTCCACCAGGTGTGTGGAGATGGCTGAATCGACGGCGACACGCACTCCGATCCGGCTTCAAGGCGACCTGAGCTAAGGGGACAGGCAACGGGGTGGGACGTTGGTCGCGGCGCCAGGGCTGGTGCCCGAGGAGCGCTTGGCGGGCTGGGCAAAGCGCTGGTCGCCCTGGCCTGAGGCGCGGCTCAGGAGGAGGCGTGGGCCCGCTGGATCGCGATCCTCACCAGATCCTGGCCGCGGATGCCGAGCTTGGCCACGATGCGCTTGCGGTGGGTTTCCACGGTGTGGCGCGACAGGTGCAGTGCTGTGGCGATCTCCTGGTTGCTGAAGCCGCCAGCGATCAGGGCGAGGATTTCATCCTCTCGGGCCGTGAGCGTTTGCTGGAGCTCGTTCCCGAAACAACGCCGCCGCCAGGCCGCCACGGCTTGGTTGAGGTCCGCGTAAGCCCTGGATTTATCGATCACGGCCTCCACTTGATCCCGTATCGAGCTGGGGCAGAGGAAGCCAGAGGCCTCGGCGGAGAGGATGATCACCCTGGCGGCGGGGCACACCTGCCGCAAGCTGTCCAGAACCTCGATGCCATTGCCGTCGGGCAGGGCCAGATCAAGGATGAGCAGATCAGGCCGCAGCTCCTGGCAGAGCCGTTTGCCTTCCCGCACGCTGCTGCAGGTGCCCACCACTTCAATGGTGCCCTGCGTGCGGAGCATCGCCACCAACAGCTCCAGGAACATCACCTGGTCATCGACCAGGAGACAGCGTGGGGAGCAGCGCTCGGGCAACAGAGGGGCGTTGATTCGGTGTTATGGCGAATTTAAAGGAAATATCCAGTCAAGGGCCGCCTCGCGAATGGACCGCTTCTGGGTCGCGGGGTTAGCGCTTGACGAAGGACGTTGCGCACGCGGAGAACTTCCACATCATTTGCGACCTTGCGATTTCCGCAAATGCCTGCTTCTAGCGCAAGAATCCGCTGCGATGCTGCAGCTTTGCTTGGCTGGATACCCGAAACTGGGTATCGATAGTTCGGCATGGTCACCCAGAAAATAACCAAACCTTTATCATCGTTCTTTCCATCTTGGAACCGTTGACATCCGCATCAGGCTTTGTGCTTCCAGCCTGAGCTTGCGCATCTCCTTCATCCCAGCCCACCGCACCATGGTCGGCCCGCCCGGTTCAGCTCCTGCGTGAATCTTCCATGAACAGCTTCCGCTTCGGTCCCTTCCAGCTCAATCCCGATGGCACCCTCTGGTGTGACGCCTCCTTGGTGCCGTTGTCGCCGATGCAACGCCGCCTGCTGCTCTGCTTCTGCTTGCGTCCCCGCCAGGTAATTTCCAAGGAAAGCCTGATGCTGGAGGTGTGGGGCCACAAGGAGGTCAGTGAAGTCAGCCTCGCCCGCACGGTGCATGGCCTGCGCCGACGGCTGTCGGGAACGAAGAAAGGCTCAGATCTCATCCGCAACGTCTATGGCGAGGGCTATCTGTTCACTGCCGCCGTGGAGCCGCCGCCGGAGCAGGCAGCGGAGCAGCCCGAGCCGGCTGTAATCCCTCAGGCGCGAACCTTGCTGAAGGTCTGAACGCCCGCGGCTTCAGCTCGGCGCGTCGAGACCGGCGAGGCGCAGGGAGTATCGCCATGGTTCTGGTTCGGTGTTGGAGTTTCGGTGGCTGTGGCGCCCGTCGTGGGAATGTCGCTGTGGGGATTTCGCTGAGGTGATCTCACGAAGGTGGCATCGCGAAGCTGAATCGCGGAGTCTCAACTGCCATGGGCGGCACACTGGACCTCTTGCCTCCTCGCCATGAACCTCCGCATCGGCAACGGCTACGACATCCATCGCCTGGTTCCCGGGCGGCCCCTGATCCTGGGCGGTTGCCTGCTGGACCATCCCGATGGCCTGGGACTGGACGGTCACAGCGACGCCGACGTGCTCACCCATGCCCTGATGGACGCCCTGCTGGGTGCCCTCAGCCTCGGCGACATCGGCCGCCACTTTCCGCCAGACGATGAGCGCTGGCGCGGGGCTGACAGCCTTGAGCTGCTGGATCGCGTCATGGCCCTGGTGCGCGAGCGGGGCTGGGAGCTGATCAACCTCGACACGATCGTGGTGGCCGAGCGTCCGCGGTTGCGGCCTCATATCGACACCATGCGATCCATGCTGGCGGCGCGCCTCGGCGTCGCCGTTGATCGGGTGGGAGTCAAGGCCACCACCAACGAACAGCTCGGCCCCACTGGCCGGGAGGAAGGCATTGCCGCCTATGCCGTGGTGCTGCTGCAAGGGAGCTGAATCTCAGGCGCCATGCTCCACAGCTGTTACCCGCAACGGCCCCCAGCTGAGCCTTTTAGGGTGACCAGCGCATGACACTCCCCCCTCCCCTGCCGGCGAACACGTCTTCCTGGGTGCGCCTCGACACGACCCCAGCTCCAGCGCAGCGCCCAATCTCTGTTCAGGACGCTGATCAATTCGAGGGGCGTACGGGCAGTGTGGCGGCTGGGCTGCCCGCCGAGGGGGCGGTTGAACTGCTGCGGCTGCGGGTGCCCGCCCAGCACCGGGCCATCTGGCTGGAAGCTGAGCGGGCGATCTGGGAACCCTGGCTGCAGCGCCAGCCGGGCTTCCTGGGTCGGGACCTGTTCTGGGACCCGTTGCAGGAGCACGGCGTCTTGGTGATTCGCTGGGCCAGCCGCCAGCTCTGGCACGCCATTCCGGCCACGGAGGTATCCCGGGTGCACCAAGCCTTCCAGTGGCACGCCCGAGAGCTGCTGCGGCGAGCAGGCCATCGGCCGGAAGGCCAGGGATCCGGGCCCTGCTCCGAGGCTGCCGATTGCTTCCCGCTGCTGCACGCCGGCGAGGCCGACCCAGAGCCTCCCCACACCCTGGCCGATTGACCCCTGATTACGCCCGTGGATTCCGACGTTTGCCTTGATTTCGAGCGCCGCCAGCGCCTCGGCGTGGTGGAGGCGATCTGGGGGGAGCACAAGTCCGATGACCAGATCGTTCGCATCCTGGAGGCCTTCCACGCCGCCGGGGAGCTGGCCCTGGTCACCCGAGTCTCCGCCAGTCGCATCGCCTGCCTGCGCCAGCTGACCCCATTGCCCTTCGAACATCACGCCGACGCCCGTTGCCTCACCCTGCCGGCTCCGCCAACGGCGGAGGAACGGCATGGTGTCGTCGCGGTGGTCGCCGCTGGCAGCAGTGATCTGCAAGTGGCCAGCGAAGCCCGGCTAGCCCTGGCCTGCCATGGCGTGGCCACCGAGATGGTGGTGGATGTAGGTGTGGCCGGGCTGCACCGGCTGCTCTCCCGCTTGGAGGCCTTGCGCCAGGCACGGGTGTTGATCGTCTGCGCCGGTATGGAGGGAGCACTGCCCACTGTGATGGCGGGACTGCTGCCGCAGCCGGTGATCGGCGTGCCGGTGAGCGTGGGCTACGGCGTCAGCGCCGGTGGAGAGGCGGCCCTGAGGGGGATGTTGGCCAGCTGCGCTCCGGGGTTGACCGTGGTCAACATCGACAATGGCTACGGCGCGGCCATGGCTGCCCTGCGGATTCTGCGGGGGTCAGCAGCACCCAAGAGTTGAGCGAGCCAATCAACCCGATGCGCTTGGCAGCAGTGGCATGAGGAGCGGCAGCAACTCAGGCCGTTTCCGCCTCAAAGATGCTGTAGATCCGGATATTGGGTGACGAGTTCGGAAGCGCTGAGCGATTCACCCTCGCCCTCCGGCTGCCAGATCACCTCCAGGGCCAGGAGATCATCGGCCCCCACCGAGCCCAGGCGCTGCAGGCTGTCGCGCAGCTGATCGGCGCTGGCGGCGGCCGGCAGTTGCAGGCGGCGGCGACTGGCCACCAGCAGGGTGACCACCAGATAATCGCTGGCCGCATCGCTGCTGCCCGCCGCGACGCGACCACTGGCGCTCAGCCGCTGGCCGGAGACGTTGGTGGTGATCTCCTGGCGCAACTTGCTGCGCTCCTGCATCGACAAGCGGTTGAAGGTCGATTCGGCCTGGGCAAAGCGCACCTCGCCGGTTTCCACATTTGCGTAAACCCACAGCTCAGGGTTGCGCAGCAAGGCCAAGGTGGTGTCCTGCAGCACCCGCTGCAGCCCGGAGCTGGAACTGGTGTCCGCCGAGGCCGCCAGGCGGCGTAGATCGTCCTGCAGGTCGCGGGCACTGGCAAGCAGGCCAACCTGCAGCTGGGCCATGGTCACCGGACCATCCACAGGAGCCTCCACCAGCCTCCCACCACCGCTCAGCCTCGGACCATCACCACCGCCGCGCAGCGCATTCATCAGCAGGCCCACCACCGCCATCAGCACCAGGAAGCCGAACAGGCCTCCGCCACCGAAGCCGAAGATCGGCACGATGAAGGGAAACCCGAAACCACCGCCACCAAAACCACCGCCATAGCCGCCGCGATAGCCGCCGGAACCACTGAAGTTGCGGGGCATCGAGGGCGCCGAACGGAAGCTGCCGCCGCCGATGCGGCCGCCGCTGGCCGCGTCGGCGGGGTGGGGCGCGACCACCAACAGGCTGGCCACCAGGATCGGCAGGGCCAGGAGACTGGCCAGGCGACGCAGCAGGGGTGCCGCCATCGGAAAAACTCCTCGTTCTTGAAACGAAATCTAGGAACCGCCCCCGACGATGGTGACCACCTCCAGCACGTCGGATTCCCCGACTCTTTGGTCAGCCCAAAACGCCCTCGGCAGAATCGCGCCGTTGTACTCCACCACCACGAGCCGGGGCTGGTGGCCCAGATGGCGTAGCAGGGCCTCCAGGTTGAGCCCCGCCGGCACCCGCTGGGCCTCGCCATTCAGCCGCACCGTGACCTGTGGCATCGATACGTCGGGCACCGATAGATCTGGAACCGTCACCTCTGGTGCGGTCGCCTGCTGCCCTGAGACGTGTTGCAGTTTCAACTGTGGCCGCGTCACCCTCACCGCAGTCTCCTGCGCTGGCGGGACCGATGGAGGCTTGCTGGGCGCTGCGCCCCTCCTGGCCCCTGGCGCTGCGGGCCCGGGAGCGGGTTTGCCGGGCTCCGCCGTGCTCATGACGAGGCCCCCAGCAAGGCCAGCAGTTCGGCGGCGGCGGCCTGCGGATCAGCCGCCGCGCTGATCGCCCGCACCACCGCAACCCGATCGGCCCCAGCCGCTCGCAAGCTGGGCAGCTCGCCCGGGCCGATGCCGCCGATGGCGAAGCAGGGGATGGGGCTGCGGGCCAGGGCCTGGCGGACATACTCCAACCCCACCGGCTGTCGCCCCGGCTTGGAAGGGGTGGCATGCACGGGGCCAACACCGACGTAGTCGCAGCCATCGCGGATCGCTTGCTCCAGCTGGCTGAGCTGATGGGTGCTGCGGCCGATCAGCTTCTCCGGGCCCAGCAGGCTCCTGGCCAGGGCCGGCGGTAGATCCCCCTGGCCAAGGTGAACCCCATCCGCCGCCACGGCCAGAGCCAGGTCGATGCGGTCGTTGATGATCAACAGGGCTCCATAGCGGTCACAGAGCGCCCGCAAAGCCTGGGCTTCCGCCAGTCGTCGCCGGTCGTCCAGGGGGTGGCTGCCGTCGGCGTCAGGCTCCTTGGCCCGGTACTGCACCAGGCGCACCCCGGCGGCCAGGGCGCCGGCCACCATCGCCTCCAAGCCGATCATCGGCCTGGTGATCAGGTAAAGATGGCAAGCCGCCAAGCGGGTGCGGCGGTCCTGGTCGCCTTGGCCAGCCTTGTCCAGGTCGATGTCCAGGTCGTAGAGGGCGTAGCGGCAGGCCGCCGCCTCGGAGGCCAGCTCCGGATCCCGCTCTCGGCCGAATTCCTCCAGCACCCGCAACGCTTCCTGCACCCGGGCGGCGTTGGCCCTCAGTACCGCCTCCGGGCCGCGGCGCTCGGCCTGGGCCGGGTGCTCCATCCCCGCCGCCACATCCGTGGCTGTTTGTCGCGCGGCGCGGTAGCGATCTCGGTGGCATTGGCCGAGGCGCTGGCGCAAATCCTTGCAACGGGCCACCAGATCAGCGCGGTGAAGCCCGAAGCGGGCCCAGTCCTCCAGCACGCGCAGCCCCTCCCGGGCGCGGTCGAGGTTGGCGTCGAGCAACCGCTCAATGCTTCGCTGTTGCGATGCCGCCGCGTCCTGGGGCCCGCCATGGGGAGCCGATGTCTGGGCAGGGGCGGGTCGCTGCGGCTTGGGCACTGGCAACTCCCACGGGGCTGAGTCCGGGCCTGGGTGGGTTGGGTCAGGGCCCGGGCGGGTGTCGGGGTGGGCCATGGCCTGGGGAGCGTCCATTGCGAAGAGGGGGGTGGCCGAGGGTCAGCCAAGGCTGGAGAAGACGTTTAGTGTGGTTCCAGCGATGTGCTGGCCATGGCGTCCGATCAGCCCGACAATCCCATGCTGGTGCTGATTTCAGGAATTTTGCTGTTGGGCGGCATCAGCTTGTTCATCAGCTGGGGCCTCAGCAACGCTTACCCCGGCAGCTGACGGCAGATGCGGCTTGGTCATCAGCAATCTGCTGGCCGCATCGGCGTCGGCACCGATCTGGGTGGCCAGGCTGGCCAGGTCGGCAAAGCGACACTGAGCCCTGAGCCAGGCCACAGGCTCCACTCGCAGCCACCGGCCGCTGAGGTCCAGATCCCTGCCCAGCAGATGCACCTCCACCGCTGAGGGGGCGTTGGGATCCACCGTGGGCTGGGGGCCGAGATTCATCACCGCCGCCAGGGGCGGACCTTGCGCCACCCCCTGCCGCTCCGGCCAGGCCCAGGCGGCATAGACCCCTTCCCGAGGCAGAAACTTGCGACCATCGACGCGCAGGTTGGCGGTGGGCCAGCCGAGGCCGCGGCCCAAGCCGCGACCGCGCACCACCTGGCCGCTGAAGCGATAGGGGCGCAGCAACAAGCGGGAGGCCTCCACCAGGTCGCCTGCCGCCAGGGCGGTACGGATTCTGCTGCTGCTCAACCTGCCGCTGGCATCGTGCAAGATCGGCAGCACGGACACCGCGATGCCGAGCGGCGCCGCCAGGGTCGCCAGGTCGGCAGCCGAGCCGGAACGGCCGACCCCGAAGCGGAAGTTGGCGCCCACGGCCACCCGCACGGCCCGCAGCTGCTCATGCAGCACCCCCCGCACGAACGCCTCCGGACTGAGTTGGGCCAGCTCCCGAGTGAATGGAACCAGCACCAGCTGGCGGATGCCCAGCGGCTCCAGCAGTTCCAACTTTTCAGCCGGCAGATCCAGACGCAGGCGCGGTTCGCCATGCAGCACCTCGCGGGGATGGGGCCAGAAGCTCACCACCGTTGGCACGGCGGCACCGGCCCCTGCGCCAGCTGGATCGCCAGTGGCGGAGAGCTCCCCCAGAGCGGCGGCGATGACGCGCCGATGGCCCGGGTGCAAACCATCAAAACTGCCCAGCGCAATGGCCATCGGACGCAGGGCCTCGGCGGGAGACAGCAGCGGGATCAAGGGCAGGTGATGGACGACGACGGACTGTGTGAAACCAGCCCCGGCTCCGGGCTGATCAAGCGGCCCAGGTCATCCTCCCATGGCAAGTTTGGAGCGCCTGTGGGCCTGCCGATGGCGGACCAGCTCGATCTTCAACGCCTTGCCGCCACCCTGCGCTGGACGGGTTGGGTGCGCTTCTGGACCCAGCTGGTGCTCGGGGTCGTCGTCGTCGGCGTGTTGCTGTTCAACAACATCGGCGGCCAGGTGGTCGTGCGGGCGGACCGGGCCTTGGGATTGGGTCCGGGGCTCAGCCTCACCACCCTGTCGTTCCTGGTGCTGGGGTGGTGTCTGTGGCAGGGCTGGCTGGTGGTGCGCTGCGGCCGCGCCCTGGCCAGCCCGGTTCGCCCAAGCCGCGGCGAAACCACCGGGCTGCTCAAGCGCGGCGTGCTGGCGGATCTGATCGGCCTCACCCTGGCAAGCCTGGGCTATCAGGCCCTGGCCGGCAGCCTGTTCTTTCAGGCCTCGATGCAGGCGGGCTTTGCCTTCGGTGGCGTGATGACCACTCCAGGGGGGCGCATCACCAACTATCCGATCACCTCCTTGGAGATGCTCTCGGTGTTGAGCAACACCCAGGTGCTGTTCGCCCACCTGCTGGGGCTGATCCTCAGCCTGTGGATGCTGCAGCGGGTGCATGCCGTGCGCCGCGCCGCCCCATAACGCCCCAGGCAACGGAGGTGGCTCGCCGGCGGCGACTCCTCGCGGTGCGGCAGTTTTCGAGCCGCCGCGTTCGTGCCGGCAGATGGCCGAGGCGGCCTCAGGTCCAGCCAGAGGCTTCAGGGCTCATCAACTCCAGCGGAGCCGTTCGTCCCGATTCCAGGCTGGCGGCGTCTGGCAAGCGATCGCAGGCGCCACGCCAGAACAGCTCCGGTTGCAGCGGTGACAGCGACACGCCACCCTGATCGATCCAGGCCACATCCACCGGCCAGCTGTCCGGACCGGCCACCCGGGCCGAGAGGTCGTTGACGACCTCTCCCGCCAGCCAGTAGTAGATGCGACCGCGGGGATCGACCCGGCGATCGAACTGATCCGCGTAGCGCCTCACGGCGGTGCGGCACCAGCGCAATGGCCCGAGGGATTCGGCCGGCAACGCCGGCACATTGAGGTTGAGCAGCAAACCCTCGGGCCAACCCGAGGCCAGCATGGCTTCAGCCACGTCCAGGGCGATCTTGGCCGAGGGGTCGAACTGGCGGAATTGGTAATCAGCACAGCTCACGGCCAAGGCGGGCAGGCCCTCAATCGTTCCTTCCATCGCTGCCGCCACCGTGCCGGAATAGAGCACATCCGTGCCGAGATTGGGGCCGTGGTTCACGCCGGAGAGCACCAGGTCGGGCATGGCGTCCAGCAAACGGAACAGCCCCAACTTGACGCAGTCCGATGGATTGCCGCTGCAGGCCCAGGCGGTCACCCCCTCGGCGAACAGCTGATCGGCCCGGTCGGCCCGCAGCGGGGTCTGCAGGGTGAGGCC
Source organism: Synechococcaceae cyanobacterium (assembly GCA_046342775.1). Taxonomy (GTDB): domain Bacteria; phylum Cyanobacteriota; class Cyanobacteriia; order PCC-6307; family Cyanobiaceae; genus Cyanobium. The sequence goes on along the minus strand of JBKDOR010000226.1, from coordinate 10,407 downwards.
GTGGCCGGTGGCGGAGCGCTCCCGATCGGGGCAGACCACGGTGACCATGTGGCCGCGCCGGGCGGCTTCCGCGGCCAGGGCTTGAATACCCGCTGCGAAAACGCCGTCGTCGTTGCTGATCAGGAGGCGGAGCGGAGCCATGAACCAGGAGCGCTGGGAGGCGAATCGGTCGCGGGTCACACCGAAATCCCGTCTCGGCAAGCTACTCGGCGCCCCTCCGGCGAGCGGTACAGGCCGCTGGCATCGCCACGCGTCCTGGCGCCGTGCAAACGACCCGACCCGCTGGCTGCATCACACCGACAGGGGCTTGAGGCGCCAACCGCGCAGGTCCGCCCTGCCCGCAGGCGCCACCCGGGCCGCTGCCTACAGTCGTGGCTCCAGCGTCCCGCCACCGTGAGCGCCAGCCCAAGCCTGCAAGATCTCACAGGGCAGCTGGAGCAGCTTGAGTCCGAAGCCGTCGCCAGCATCGAGGCGAGCGGCAGCGACGCCCAGCTGGAGGAGCTGCGGGTCGGCCTGCTGGGTCGCAAGGGGCGCCTTTCCGCGGTGCTGGCCGCCATGGGGCGTCTCCCCGCCGAGGAGCGGCCGCGGCTGGGGCAACGGGCCAATGTGCTCAAGGATCTGGTGCAAGAGCGGCTGGCGGCCCGGTTGGAGGCGTTGCGCGCGGCGGCATTGACGGAACGGCTGGAGCGGGAGCGGATCGACGTGACCGCCCCCAGCCGCTTCGTGCCCCCCGGCCATCGCCATCCGCTGATCGCCACGATTGAGGAAATCGTCGATCTGTTCAGCGGTCTCGGCTATCGCGTCGCCGAGGGGCCGGAGGTGGAGACCGACTTCCATAACTTCACCGCCCTCAACATTCCGCCCCACCATCCTGCGCGGGACATGCAGGACACTTTTTATCTACAGCCGAGTGCGGATGGGGTCGAACGGCTGCTGCGCACCCACACCTCGCCCGTGCAGATCCGCTATCTGCAGCAGAATCCGCCGCCGGTGCGGATCGTCGCCCCCGGGCGAGTGTTTCGACGCGATGCGGTGGATGCCACCCATTCGCCCGTGTTCCACCAGGTGGAGGTGCTCGCCCTGGATGAAGGGCTCGACTTCAGCCATCTGCGCGGCACGGTGATGGCCTTCCTCAAGGCGTTCTTCGGCGACCTGCCGGTGCGCTTCCGCGCCAGCTATTTCCCCTTCACCGAGCCCTCGGCGGAAGTGGATGTGCAGTGGCGCGGTCGCTGGCTGGAGGTGATGGGCTGCGGCATGGTGGATCCGGCGGTGCTGGAGGGGCTGAACATCGATCCCGGTCGCTGGAGCGGCTTCGCCGCCGGCCTCGGGGTGGAGCGCTTCTGCATGGTGCGCCACGGCATCGACGACATCCGCCGCCTCTACACCAGCGACCTGCGCTTCCTGGAGCAGTTCTGACCCGGCCTCCCGCCAGGGGGACGTGGCGGCGGCGCCATAAACTCAGCTCATCACCACGCCCGCGATCGGTGCCCCGGGTCGGACTGATCGTCAACGACGGCAAGGAACTGGCCATCACCACGGCCGACGCCATCCAGTCCCGCCTGGAGGCAGCGGGATATGAGGTGGCGCGCGTCAGCAGCGCCAGCGGCGTGGTCGGGTTCGCCAACCCCGATCAACACCTGCGCGAACGGGGCCTCCTGGCCTGTGTTCCGGCAAGCTTCGCTGCCGACATGCCGATGGCGATCGTGCTGGGCGGCGACGGCACCGTGCTCTCCGCCGCCCGCCAAACCGCGCCGATCGGCGTGCCGATCTTGACGATCAACACCGGCCACCTGGGCTTTCTGGCCGAGGCCTACCTGCGCGATCTCGATCAGGTGCTTGAGCGGGTGATCGCTGGCGCATGGACGGTGGAGACGCGCACGATGCTCGTGGTGAGCGTGATGCGGGCCGATCAACGCCGCTGGGAGGTTCTCTGCCTCAACGAGATGGCCCTGCACCGGGAACCGTTGACCAGCATGTGCCATTTCGAGATCGCCATCGGGCGTCATGCTCCGGTGGACATCGCCGCCGACGGCGTGATCCTCTCCACTCCCACCGGCTCCACCGCTTATGCCCTCAGCGCTGGGGGACCGGTGATCAGCCCCGATTGCCCCGTGTTGCAGCTCACCCCGATCGCTGCCCATTCCCTCGCTTCCCGGGCCCTGGTGTTCAGCGACCGGGAGCCGGTGACCGTGTTCCCCGCCACACCCGAACGGCTGATGATGGTGGTGGATGGCAGTGCCGGCTGCTACGTGTGGCCGGAGGACCGGGTGCTGGTGCGCCGCAGCGAGCGGCCGGTGGGTTTTGTGCGGCTGGCGGACCATGAGTTCTTCCAGGTGTTGCGCAACAAACTCGGCTGGGGGCTGCCCCACGTGGCCAAGCCGGGCGCTGGCGCGAGCGAGGCGCCGTTGTGAGGCACCAGGGCGGTGCGCAAGCGGCCCCCAGCGTCGGACTGGTGGGGGCGACCGCCCGGGATCTGGCCGCGCGGCTCGAGCTCTCCGGCTACCACCCCCTCCCCCTTGAGTCCCTGGCGGATCCGCCTCGACCCCCCGACCTGCTGGTGCTCTCGCCGGAGTGCGAGCTCTGGATCCCGGAGCTGCGGCGCCGCTGGGGTGCCGTGCCGCTGCTGCTGGGGATTGAGGAGGATTCGGTGGCGGGCCGCTGCCGCTGTTTGCAGAGCGGCGCGGATGACTTCTGGCTCACCAGCCTCGGCCCCAGCGATCTGCTCACGCGGTTGCGCCTGCATTGGCAACGCTGTGCACCCCGAGCGCCGGCGCTGGAACCGCTGCGGCTGGCGGATCTGAGCGTGGATCCGGAGCGGCGGCAGGTGCGCCGCGGCCCGCGCACGGTGGCGCTCACGGCCCGGGAGTACCAGCTGCTGCTGTTGCTGATGCGCAAGCGTGAGAGCGTGGTGACCCGGGAGGAGATCCTGCGTGAGATCTGGGAGGATCAGCCACGCACCGCCAGCAATGTGATCGAGGTGTATGTGCGTTATCTGCGCCGCAAGCTCGAGGAAGGCGGCGAACGGCGACTGATTCACACGGTTCGTGGGCTCGGTTACTGCCTTGCGGCCACCCCTCCGGGTCGCGAGCCCACCGATCCACAAGAACCTGAGGCGGGCTGATCGGATGTCCAGCACTGATCTCTCCGGCAGCTGCAGGCCGCGGCCCGTCCCACGAACCGCCGCCCAGAGCCATGGAGTTCTCGCCTTGGGGACCGCAGCGGTGGGCTTAGGGAGCCTGGCGCTGCTGCTGGCCGCGTCAGCGCTGGTGGGTGTGGCGCCAGGCCAAGGCGCCACACCCACCGGCGCTCCCTCCGGTCCGCCCCAGGTGCTGCCGCTCACGGCCAGGCTCTGCCTGGTGCGCGGCGCTAACCCAACCACTTCCAAACCGGTCTGCATCGACCTGGAGGAACCGCGCACCCCCCAACAGCACGCCTGGGGCCTGATGATGCGTCCACCCCTGCCGCCGCGGCGGGGCATGTGGTTCGCCTTCCAGCCCGCCGAGCCGGCCCGCTTCTGGATGCATCGCACCCCCAATCCCCTCGATCTCCTCTACATCCGCGCCAACCGGGTGGTGAAGATCGACCGGGCCCTGCCCGCCTGCCTGCGCTTGCCCTGCCCGGTGTATGGCACGCAGGAGCCGGTGGATGGGGTGTTGGAGATCGGCGCCGGCCAGGCCGAGGCTCTGGGCATCGCCGTTGGGGCGGCCGTGCGGATCGAACCCCTCAGAGCCGCCGGCCGCTGACCACCAGAACGGGATTGAGCGGCGCCAGCCGGGTGCCCTCCGCCAGGGCGGCGCCACGCCAGGCCTGCAGCTGCGTGATCCGCACGTCGAGGCCGTTGGCTTCGAGTAGCCGTCGCAGCTCCGCCAGGGGCTCAAGGCTGGCCAGGGGGATCACCACCCGCCCCTCGCCCCGCAGGCGCGGCAACAAGGCCGCCAACAGGGAGGGGCGCCGTGGGCCACCACCGCCCAGCAGCACCCGGTCGGGATCCGGCAGGTTGGTGAGGACCTCGCTCGCCTCGGCCTCGAGGATGGCCTCGGGACGAACCCCCAGGCGTTCCGCGTTGGCGCGGATCAGAGCGGCCCCCCCGAGGCGCCGTTCCACCGCCCAGAGCTCCAGTCCTGGCCGAAGCCGCAAGGCTTCCAGCCCAACGGAGCCGACGCCGGCCCCCAGGTCCCAGAGCACGCCATGGCTGGGCAGGTCCAGATCGGCCAGCAGCTGGATGCGCACCTCCCGTTTGGTCATCAGTCCCGGGTGGTCCGGGTGCTGGAGCCATAGGCCATCCTCAAGACCGAACAGCGGCAGCGCCGCCGGATCGGGGGCCGCTGGGGGCTCGGCGATCAGCAAGGCCAGGTGCAGGGGGTCGAGATCGGCCGGCAGGGGATCGGCGGGCCCCAGCCGCTGAACGCGCTCCCGGGGATGGCCGAGCCGCTCCGCCAGCCACAACTGATACGCGGCCTCCAGGCCTGAAGCCCGCAGCAGCTCCCGCACAGCGCCAATGCCACCCTGTCCCGGATCGGTCAACACCGCCAGCGCCGGCGGGCGTTGCTGCAGGCGGGCGGCCAAGGGTTCTGGGTCGCGGCCGTGCAGGCTGATCCAGCTGGCATCTTGCCAAGGGCGACCGATGCGGGCGAAGGCCAGCTGCAGAGCGGTGGGGGAGGGCTGGAACCGCAGCTGTTCGGCGGGGAAGTGCTGCAGCAACCAGCGGCCGATGCCGAACCAGAGCGGATCGCCGCTGGCGAGCACCACCACCCGGCGCTGATCGGCGAGGGCCTGGTGCAGCGGCTCCAGCAGCCGAGCGGGTTGGTCACTGGCCAACAGCTCCGCCCGAGCGGCGGCGAGCGGCGGGGGCTCCGCTTCAGTCGACATGGCCTCAGCCAGCGGCGCGGCCAGCCAGTCGCGCAGGTCGTCGAGCAAGCGGGAGGGAGCGGCGATCAGCTCGGCTTGGCGCAGGCACGCCAGGGCGGCCGGCGCCATCGACCGCAAACCACCCGCATCACAGCCGATCACGGCGATGCGCCGATCGTCGGGCCGCGTCTGGGGGGGGCGCTGATCCAGAGGAGTTCGGCTCGCCCTGCCATGTTCGCTCCTGGCTGAACCCTGGCGCTGCACAATCGGCGCAGCTGAGGAGCCGATGACCATGGCCAATCGCCGCCAGCGCGTCCACGAGCTGCTGCTGGCCCTGCTGGCCCGCCAAGCCGACCTGGAGCTGCTGGAGGGGCCTGGGGGTGGCCCAGCCGGTGTGCCCCTGAACCCCGATCCGGGAACCTGGCTGGAGCGCAACCGCCGTGTGATGCAGCGATACCAAGCTTTGGTGCGCACGGCTGTGACGCTGGAGACCCTGCTCGATCAGGAGCTGGCCGGGGATGGTCTGGCAGAGGGGAGTTGAGGCCTCCCAATACAGCTCCCGTGGAGCTGCCGATCGGATGAAGGTCGCCGAATACCGGGCTCGCTCAGGAGCGTGAAGCGGGACGACTCAGGCCCTGCTGGTGCAGAAAGTCCAGGAACGGCTGCTCAAGCACTCTCACGCCTTCGCGGCTGAGGTGGTTGCTGTCCGTGAACAGCATCCTGCCGCTGCTGTGGGTTGAGCACTGGCGCTGGCCCGCAGGGCAGATGCTTGAAAAGGGCCGGAAGACATGAAGATTGGGTAACTCTTTTTCAAGATCCGACAACAACTCATTGATCGGGCGTAGATGTTCAACCAAGGCGGCCCTGGAGACGAACTCGGGCTCGCAGCCAGCCGGGGGGCGGCGGGAAAGCCGATACCATTCGGACTGACAGAGACTCAGTGGTGCAGTAAGGTTTGAGCGATCTTTGAAAGAGGGAAGAGGAGCCATGATGATAAGACCAGCGCCTCGTTTCTGCAGTTCAGCGGCAAATTTCCTGATGGCTGCCGCGTAGCTCTCTTGTGATTGAGCCCGCACATTTGGATCGTCATCCAACAGGTAGCCAGGCAAATTTGAGGAGAGGACAAGTTGATCCCCTGGTCGAACGTCCTGCCATCGATTGTTGAATCTCCGAAGGCTATTCTCCTGGCACAAGCGGTAGCGATCCCAGGTGTGGCGTTTTTTGGACCATGGTGAGAACCATGGGATCGGACAGCCACCCCGAGAGAAAAACGCGATGTTCACCCTGCCTCGACCGATCAGGGCTTCGCCTAGGGGGATCAGGACCTCCGTATGGCTATCACCTTCGAAGTAGAGAGTGGGTTGGCCAGGATGTCGCCTCAGCGTGCAGGCGTCATCCTCGGATCGATCACCGAGTGGCGCGATGGGCTCTCGAAAGCAGTGGACCGTGTCAAGAGTGGTGCCAGCAATCCTGCGGTTATTGGCTGTATCGATGGCAAGATGGCGACGATCACCCAAGAACAGGAGGATGCGGGCTGGTCCCGCCAGCAATGCCACCATGCCAGCAGAGAAAAGCACAACCATGGGATAGAGCAGCAAGGCTCGGCCCGAGTCAGTCTTACCCTGTGTGCCGGCTGGCCGGAAACGGCATTCCAGCTGATAAGAGAGCCAGGTGAGCACCCCAATCAGCAAAAGAATCGGCAGCAAAGTTAAGCGGTTAAGGCCCACGCTCCAGTGGGCCAGAACGATCACTGGCCAATGCCAGAGATAAAGCGAATAGGAGCTGAGGCCGATCGCCAGGGGGCCGGGCTTGGCGAGCCAGCGACCTGGCCCGGTTTCGGCTCGCAGCAGGATCAGTAGGCCGACGCTGCAAGCGACGCAGGCCAAGGTTGCGGCGATGCGCCAACTCTCAGGAGTGAACATCAGGCTCAGAAGCAGTGCCAGCAGCGCGGCCGCGCACCAGGTCGGCGTGGCTTTTGTTGGCTGTTGAGGCCTACGGCTCAGGTAGAGCCAAGCCAATGCTCCTGCGGCAAGCTCCCAGAACCGCGTTGGCATCAGAAAAAAACTGGCATCGCTTTGTCCACGTGCCTGGAGCACGGCGAGATATACCAGGGATCCAGCGCTCAGGATTGCGGTGAGCCAGCCAAGACGCCAACGAACGGCGAGAATCGAGGATCGGCCCAGGCCACACAGCAGCAGGATAAGAGGCCAAACGAGGTAAAATTGCTCCTCAACACCTAGGGACCAAGTATGCAGGAATGGGTTGTAATGATTGTCTGTGGCGAAGTAGTCACTCCCCTGGCGAAGCAGATAAAGATTGGAGACGCCGAAAAGCGCGGTCAACCCCGTGCGCATGCTCGGTTTGAACATTCCATCGCCCGGGTTGACCAGGGCGGCAAACAACAAGGCAACTACGACGATATTGAGCGTCAACGCAGGCAAAAGTCTCCGGAAGCGACGGGCATAAAATCCCATCAGCAAGCGCCGGGGCGTCGGCGCTGGTCGTGCAATGAGCGACCCGGTCACCACGGCACCGGAAATCACAAAGAAAAGATCGACTCCCAGATAGCCACCAGATAGCCATGCAGGATTGAGATGGTTGATCAGAACCGCCAGAACTGCCACTGCTCTGAGGCCATCGATCTCCGGCCGATAGCGATGGTGATTGTTCTGGACTGTCTGTTGATCCGTTGAAGTTTCGGCCTTCATCGCGCCTGATGAACCCCTGGGCGTCGCCCTTGATCGCGGCGTCACTGTAGTGGCAGTCCGGATCATTTCCCCATGGCAAGGGCGTTCATCTGACAAGCTGAGCCAGCCCATTCCGACGTCATGGTGCCCCTGGGATTCCCGCGCACTGGGTCCGCTTCAGACCACCAGTCTCGGATCTTTGATCTCAAGCACGCGAGCTGGCAGCGCCCATTTGGGCTCGGCTGGGAACGCCCCTACACGGTGCGTTACGCCAGCAACCTGGACGACGGGCCCAACCACGGCATGCCCCTGGGCGGCTTCGGCGCCGGTTGCATCGCACGGGCGCCGGATGGGCGCTTCAACCTCTGGCATCTTGATGGCGGCGAGCACTGGTTCGGCGAGCTGCCCGATTGCCAATTCGCGCTCTTTGAACAGGCTGGCGACAGCAGCCGCGCCCATGCGTTGGCGGTGGCTCCCGAGCGGGACGCCAGCCGGCCGGATGCCCCCCCACCCCTGACGAGCTGGCAGTGGTACCCCGCCAGTGAGCGACTGGAGTCAGGCGACATCCGCGCCACCGGCACCTACCAAGCCCGCTATCCGCTCAGCGCCACCACCTACAAGGGCGTGTTCCAGGCAGGGGTGCGCGTTGAGGCGTTCTCGCCGATTCTTCCCGGCGACTACCAACGCACGAGCTACCCCGTCGCGGTGTTCGTCTGGACCCTCGACAACCCGACACGGGTGCCCCTGACGCTGTCCTTGTTGCTGAGCTGGCGCAACACGGTGGGCTGGTTCACCAACACCGATCCCGCCGCCGCGGTGCACTTTCGCGACGATGGCAGTCCGGAACACAACTACGTTCCGGCGATCGGCAAGGGCCAGGGCCAACGCAATCGTCGGGTGGATGCCGAAGGTCTGCGCGGCATCCTGCTGGAGGGAGAGCGCAGCGAGCCCTTGGCGGAAGGCCAGGGCCAATGGTGTCTTGCCTTGCCGGACCAGACGGCCTTGCGTGGCCAGGGCGCCGCACGCGACTGGCAACTGTTCCGCTGCAGCCGCTGGAACCCGGCCAGCGATGGGGCGGAGATCTGGGAACCGTTCGCGCGGGATGGGTCGATCCCCGAGAGCGACAACGACCGCCACAGCGGCGCCGATGATCCGGCCAGTGCGGCCATGGCGGTGCGCTTCCGCCTGGAGCCCGGCGCCGAGCTGGAGCTGCCGGTGGTGATCGCCTGGGACCTGCCGGTCACCGCCTTCGCCACCGGCACCCGCGCCCTGCGGCGCTACAGCGATTTCTTCGGAGCCGAGGGCGACAACGCCGCCGCGATCGCCGCCGAAGCCCTGCGGGACTGGCGCAGCTGGCGCGAGGCGATCGAGGCGTGGCAGAAACCGGTGCTGGAGCGGGCCGATCTGCCCGAGCCGCTGCGCATGGCCCTGCTCAATGAGCTCTACGACCTGGCCAGCGGCGGCAGCCTCTGGACCGCCGCGGGTCCGGAGGATCCGGTGGGCCGCTTCGGGGTGCTGGAGTGCCTCGACTACGCCTGGTACGAAAGCCTGGATGTGCGGCTCTACGGCTCCTTTGGGCTGCTGCAGCTGTGGCCGGAGCTCGACAAGGCGGTGCTGCGCGACTTTGCCCGCGCCATCCCTGCCGCCGACCCCACCCCGCGGCCGATCGGCTGGTATTTCACCCAGGGCCGGGGCCGGGTGGAGGCGGCCCGCAAGGTGGCCGGCGCCACCCCCCACGACCTGGGCGCGCCGAACGAGCGACCCTTCGACGCCACCAACTACACGGCGTATCAGGATTGCAACCTCTGGAAAGACCTGGCGAGCGACTTTGTGCTGCAGGTGTGGCGCACCTTCCGCCTGGCCCCCAACGGCGAGGATTTGCGCTTCCTGGCGGATTGCTGGCCGGCGGCGGTGACGGCCCTGCGCTACCTGAAAACGTTCGATGCCAACGACGACGGCTTGCCCGACAACGGCGGTGCGCCGGACCAGACGTTTGACGACTGGCCGCTGCAGGGGGTGAGCGCCTACTGCGGCGCCCTGTGGATTGCGGCACTGGAGGCGGCGCTGGCGATGGGGCAGCGGCTGCAGCTGGAGCTGGGGCTCGACACCAGCAACGAACAGCGGCAATTCAGCGACTGGCTGGAGCGCTCCCGCGCCCATTTCGACGAACTGCTCTGGAACGGCGAGTACTACCGCATCGACGCCGAGAGCGGCACACCGGTGGTGATGGCCGACCAACTCTGCGGCGATTTCTACGCGCGGCTGCTGGGGCTACCGCCGGTGGTGGCGGAGGAGCGGGCCCACTCCACCTTGCGGGCGGTGCGCGAGGCCTGCTTCGAGGGGTTGGAGGGCGGGCGTCTGGGGGTGGCGAACGGCCTGCGGCGCGATGGCACACCGCTCGATCCCAACGGCACCCACCCGCTGGAGGTGTGGACGGGCATCAATTTCGGCCTGGCCGCCTACTACCGGCTGATGGGCGAAACAAAAACAGCGCTGGCGATCTGCTCAGCGGTGGTGGGCCAGGTGTATGAGGGGGGCCTGCAATTCCGCACCCCGGAGGCGATCACGGCCGCCCACACCTTCCGGGCCTGCCACTACCTGCGGGCGATGGCGATCTGGGCGCTGTGGGCCACCCACACCGACTGGAGCCCGATCCCGGGGGCGGAGCGGGCCGCGGAGGCGCTGCCATGAACCTTGGCGTCGCCCCCCTCGCGGCGCTGCTGCGCACTCTTGTGCTGTCGGCTGTGTTGCTGCTGGCCGCCCCAGCCTGGGCCCAGATCCAGGCGAGTCCGCAGGAAACGGGCACGGGGCTGGTGCGCAGCCTCGAAAGCCTGCGCGACCTCGATTACCAGAGCTGGCAGGTGGTGGCCTA
>JBKDOR010000225.1:0-39172 GCA_046342775.1 Synechococcaceae cyanobacterium | reverse complement strand
GTAGTAGAGACGGTTGATGGACACCGTGTCACCGCAGTTGCCAACGCCGGTGTTGCACAGCAGACCGGGATTCACCTCAAGGTTGTTGAGGGCGGTGAAGCTGAAGCCACCAACGCCGACCTGGTAACCGAAACCGCTCTGGGAGAGGTTGCTGGCCCGCAGGGTGGTCTTGAGCAGATCCTTGCCGGTGAAGCTGGTGTCGAACCCGAGACGAACGTCGTAGTTGAAGCTGGTGGAGCTAGCGCCTGGGAAGGACAGAGCGAAGATCGAACCCAGATTGCCCAACAAGGCAGAGGCAGCCAGGGTATTGCCGCCCGTGCGCACGGCATCGGTCAGACCCTTGGCACCGTAGGTGAGGTTAGACGTGGAAACACCTGGTACTTCCACGAAACCAGGCAGGCCAGAAGGGGTAATACCAGCGACCGCAGGCGCCACTGTGCCAATAGCACCAAGAGGAATGCCATTAGCCACGGTTCCAGGTGCAAACACCGGAGGAATCGGGTTCAGGTTGTAACCCGGCATGAGGCCGTTGATGGCGGCAAACGAAGCGTTGTAGCCGCCGTTGTAGTTCAGGGCGTTCAGCGGCATGAAGGCGGGCGTGCCGGAAACCTGAAGTGAGGTTGGAACCGCCAGAATGCCCGTGGGCAGCGGCGTCGGGGTGAAGGCCATGCCCACCGGCGACAGGGTGGCACCACCGCCTAGAGCGGCACCCACAACATTGGTCGGAGCCAGGCCGCCGAGACCGGGGTAACCCGGAACGAACGGATTGTTGAGATAGGCGTTGTTGGTGCCGTTGAAGCTGTTGCCGCCGATCACGAAGGTGGCGATACCTTTCAGCTTGGTGGTGGTGGAGAACTGGGTGGCTTCGAGCTCACCCACCTTGGCCTCGAGGCCATCAACACGCCCACGAAGCACGGCGAGTTCCTTCTCAAACTCCTTCATCAGGCGCTTCAGCTCGTCGGTGACTTCGCTGATGCGGTCAAGGCAGGCGTTGAGCAGAGCGGCCGCCTCATAGCGGGTCATCGCCTGGCCACCCTTGTAGGTGCCGTTGGGGTAACCAGCCACGCAGCCGTAACGCTCAATCAGGTTGGAGAGCGCCTGGTAAGCCCAGTCGGTGGGCTTCACATCGGAGAACTGGCTGATGCTGGTGACCTGCTCCTCGGCGCCGGCATACTTGTTGATGCCGTCGAGGTTCATATCTGCAGCCTGAGCCGCCACTGGAGCCAACAGGCCCAGGGCAGCGGGGGCCAGCAGGAGTTGCTGGAAGAGTTTCATGGGTTCCTCACACGTAAGGGCGCGATGCGCCGGTCACATTTTGAGCTCGGGTACCCAGGGGGACCAGGGTGCTGTGCCAGAAATGACAACGGCCGCCCGATCCGAGGAAACCATCACCAACCCCGTTCAGCGAACCTTTGGGGCCAAGCCCGGGGATCCGGGCTCCAGCAGCAGCCCGCGGATCCGCGGGGCCGCCCGTCGCAGCGCCTCGATCGAGGGGTGGGAGTGCTCGTCCCGATACAGCACGGTGCCATCGGCGCCGCGATAGGTGCAGCGCGGTCCGGGGCAGAACGCGTCAAACAGATCCACGACCCGCAGCGCTCCCTGCCCTTCCAGCCGGCGCAGCAACCGATCCAGCGGCTGGCGGCGCCGCAGCGAGGCTTGGCGATCCGGCAGGACGCAGGGGCCACCCCAGGGGGCAAACCATTGCGGGATGGCGCTGGCCGGATGGCATTCGGCCTCCCGGGCGAACGGGTTGCCATGCAGCACAGCCAGGCGCAGGCCCCGCGCCGCCAACTGCCGCGACAGGCGAGTCAGGCCCTGCTCAAGTTGCCGCAGGGCCAGTTGGTGGGCTGGTCCGGGCTGGGGCGGTGAGAACAGCATCATGTCGCTGGCCAGGAACACCCAGTCGCCCGGGCGCAGCTCAGCGATCAGGGCCGGCGCCACAGCTCGCCAGTAATGGGCGTTCACCGGGGCATAGGGGCCGAGATTGGTGAGCTCCGGCACAGGCGAGGCGGCCCAGGAGGAAGTCACCGTGACGGCGAAACCGTCCTGCCGCACCAGCTGGTCGAAGGCCGCCACAAAGGCGGCCGAGAACGAGTTGCCCAGCACCAGCACCCGGCGTCGGGCTCTGCGCGGATCTCCGAGGCTGCAGGGCAGCAACGGAATCGCCTTGCCCACCTGGGCGTTGTCGCTGAGCACGCAAGGCTCTCCGGCCCAGCGCCAGGGGGTGCCAGGAATCCGATAGGGCTGGCTGAGACTGGCGACCCCCTCGGCCTGAAGCGAAGGCCGACGGCCGCTGAACAGGGTGTAAGCCGGCAACTGGTCGAGCAACAGCAGCAGCAGCGCCCCCAGCCCCAAGACCCCCATGCCCAGGGCGATGGCCCCGCCGCGCCTCTGATGCCAGCGGGCCCGGCGCAGGGGCGTTTCCAGCCAGGTGTAGGAGGCGATCGCCAGCAGGACGACCAACAGCAGCAGCGGCAGCACCGTGACCGTGGTCAGCCCCACGCTCCAGCGGGCCAGGCTCAGCACCGGCCAGTGCCAGAGGTACAGGGAATAGGACAGCAGGCCGACGTAGACCAGTCGCGGCCGGCTGAGCAGCCACTCGGCCCAGGTACCCGGCCGCAGGCAGCCCAGCAGCAGGGTTGTGAGCAGCACACAGGCCAGATGGGCGGCCACGCCCAGCTGCCTCGGCAAAGCTAGCGTGGCCAGCAGGGCAAACAGAAGCGGTAACGGCGGCAGCCCCACCAGCCAGCGGGGCGTTCGGGGGCCGCGCTCCAGCGCCAGTTGCAGCAGACAGCCGGCGCCGATCTCCCAGAGCCGGGTTGGCATCAGGAAATAGGCCGTCGAGGGGGCCGTGCCCCACAACCAGGTGAAGGCTGCAAGCGAGGCGAGGCTGAGCAGGCCGATGGCCAGGGCCAGGCGCCTGGCCCCACCCCTCTGGCGACCGAAACCGCAGCTCCACACCAGCAGCGGATACAGGAAATAAAACTGCTCCTCCACCCCCAGGGACCAGGTGTGGGTGAACACATTGAGCTGGGCGGCGCGGGCGAAGTAATCGGTGGCCTGCCCCAGAAGCTCCACATTGGAGAAGCCCACCACGGCCGCCAGGCCGGTGCGCAGCGAAGCGTGGGGGCGCGGATCCACCAGGCAGATCAGCACTGCCCCCACCACCAGCATCAGCAGCAGCGCTGGCACCAGCCGCCTCAAGCGCCGCGCGTAGAAGCCGGCCAGCAGATCGCCAAGGCTGCTGCCGGGCTGGCGGCGCAGCGAGGCGGTGATCACACAGCCGGAGATCACAAAAAAGATGTCGACCCCGAGGAAGCCGCTGGGCAAGAGCCCCAGGTCGAGGTGGTTGAGGATCACCGCCAGCACCGCCAAGGCCCGTAGCCCATCGATCGCCGGCCGGTAACCATGGCCCTCGCCAGGGGCGGCAGCCGCGCCGCCGCAGGCCGCCGGAGCTGACAAAGGCAGGCTGGCGAACGGTGCCACCTAGGGCGACGCCGCGGGCGGATGCTGGGCCAGCCGCAGCGCCCCGAGCGGATCGAGCGCCATGGCGTGAGCCACCGCTCGCAGGGTGTGCACGGTGGGGTCCGAGGGAGCCAGAGCCGCGGCCCGATCGAGGGCCTGGCGCGCCTCGCCAGGATGGAAGCGGTAGAGGTTCACCACGCCAAGCCCCAGCCAGGCACGGGGATTCTGGGGATCGAGCCCGGTCAGCCGCTCCAGGCTGGTGGCCGCGACGTCAGCCTTGCGCTGCAGCGCCTGGGCCAGAGCCAGGGCATAGAGATCATCCACCGCGTCGGGCTGGCGCTTCAAGCGAGCACGCAATAGCTGTTCACCCTGTCGCAGATAGACCTGTTCAGGATCCTGCTGGTTGATCTGCCCCAGCCAGGCGAACAGGGGATCCAGGGGGCCCGAGCGCAGCTGGCGCCCCATCTCGCGCAGCTGGGCGATGCGGTTGGGCAGCCCCAGCGGCGCCTCGCCCTCGGGGGCGGGCAACGGCGACAACTGCCGGACCGCCAGGGGCCGGCCATCGGGCTGCAGCAGTCGCACATCCGGCGCCTGAGCGGGTTCCGGCGGCGCGGCACGGCCGGCCTGGGACGATGTCTGCAGGGTGTCGCGCACCAGCAAACAGCCCTCTCCCTGGGGGCGGATCAGCCCTTGGCCGATGGCGTGGTCGGCGCCGGGCGCCAGCAGCAACAGCCCTTGCCGCAGCAAAGCCGCCGGCGCCACCAGCTCCGTGCGATGCAAACCAGCGGACGCGTCGCTGGAGAGGCGCAGCTGGGGCCGGCCATCGGCGGGACAGGGCGCCGGCTTGACCTCCAAGCCCGGTAAGCGCTTGTGAAACAACTGGGCGCGGCTGCCATCGGGCAGGGGCCAGCTGGCCACCTCTCGCAGCGCTGGAGAGCGCCGCACCAGGGAGCTCAGCAGGGCCTCGTTGGGCTGGCCGGGCAGGTTCCCCTGCAGCAGAAACCAGTCGAAACCGGCCAGCTCATCGGCCATTTGCGCCGCAGTGGCCACGCTCTGCCGGGCCGCCACGCCGAAATTCTGGCGACGGCCCTCGGCATCGAGGTTGAACGGGTTGAGGTGGATGTTGCTGTCGGGCACCACCACCACGGTGGCCAGCTGATCCGGGGCGGCGGTGCGGATCTGGCCGATGATCTGCTCCAGGGGCCAGTGGCCGGCGGTGCTGGGGGGTCGGGGCGAGAAACCAGAAAGGTTGGGGGTGAGACCAAACTGACTGCCCAGCACGCCCCAGATCCCCACCGCCACCACGGCGAAGCGCCAGGGCGGCGCCCACGCCGAGCGCACGTTGGCCAGCACCAGGGCCAGCCCCAGCAGCAGCTGGGGCACCAGGGGCAGGCCGAAACGGATGTTCTTGGTGGTCATCAGCGTGGCCAACAGCAAGGCGCCGAGGGGAAAGCTGAGCCACCAGATCAACCGCCAGGGACGCCGGGGCCAGATGAGCGGCGGCCGCCGGCTCCAGGGTCGCCAGGCCAGCAGGCCTCCCACCAGCACCACCGCGACCATCGAGGCTCCCGCCATCGCCGGCAGCATGCGCGGGTACCACAGCCAGCCCTGTAGCGAGTTGGCCTCCAGGCCCTCCTGATAGACGGTCCCCCAGCGGTGGGCCATGTTCACGCTGGTCAGGATCGTCAGCCAGTTCTGGCCAATCCAGGGCCCGGCCACGAGCCCAGCTGCCGCGGCGGCAAGCAACGCTTCCGCCAGCGGTCTCCAGCGGCCACGGCGCAGCTGGGCCAGCAGCCGCAGCGCCAGCAGTGAAAGCGGCAACCACAGCAACAGCAGCCCGGTGGCGCGCGTCAGCGTGATCAGCCCCAGGCCGACGCCGACGAGCAGGCTCCAGATCCAGCCGGGGCGGGGCTGGCGCAGCACCCGCCAGCTCAGCAGCCACCAGCAGCCGCTGACCACGGCGGTGAGGCTGAAATCGATCAGCACGTCGCTGCGCTGGTTGAGCAGCGCTGGCGCCAAGCCGGAGAGGGCCGCGGCCCACAGGCCCACGCGGCGCCCCTGGATCAGGCGACCCTGGCCGTACAGGCTGAGCATCAGCAGCCCCTGGAACAGGCTGTTGGCGAGCACGGCGCTGTTGTAACTGGGGCCGAGCAACTGCAGCACCGGCGCCGTCACCAGACCGGTGAGGGGCCCGCGATAGCTGGGGGCTTCAGCCCAGAGGCGATGCCACCAGACGCCGGACCATGGCGCCGCCTGCTGCAGCACCCGCAACAGACCGAAGGCCCGGCTGAGGTGATCGCCCTGATCCCAGGCCGGCGGCACGGTGTTGAGGCGCAACCAGAGCGCGTCCAGCGCCAGGCAAGCCAGCCAGATCAGCAGCAGCCACAGCCCATCGCGATGGCGGCTGGGGCTGGCCATGGGCGAGATCTGACGGGCTGCGACCCTAACGCAGGGCTCCGGGCGTCCCAGCCCTCAGCCGTCGGCGTCGCCCCTCAGCCTCGCCGATGGCGGGACTCAGCGCACCATCGCCGCCACGTTGCCCCCGTCCACCGTGAGCAGGGCGCCGCTGGTGCGCTCCATTCGGGCCAGGGCAACGAAGGCGTCGGCGACATCCTCGGCCCGCACCTCCTGCCCCAACAGGTTGCCCGCCATGTAGGCGGCCTCAGTGGTGCCGCGGGCGGCGGCCCGCTCCTGGATCATGCTGTCGCTGAGCAGGCCGGAGCGGATGCGGTCGGCGTTGAGGCCGTTGACGCGAATGCCATGGCACCCCTCCTCGAGGGCGTATTGGCGCATCAACGCCAGCAACGCCGCCTTGCTGATCCCGTAGGCGCCGAAATCAGGGCCGGGGTTGAGGGCCTGCTTGCTGATGTTGAACAGCATCTGCCCGCCCAGATCCTGGGCGTGAAACACGGCCACAGCCGCCTGGGCCACGGATTGATGGGCGAAGAAGTTGAGCTCAAAGCAGGCGCGCAGGTCCGCGTCGCTGAGGCTGGCGATGGCGCCGGTCCAGGCGGCGCCGGCGTTGCTGATCACGATGTCGAGGCCGCCGAAGTGGGCGCAGATGCGCTCGATCGCCTGGCGCACCTGAGCGGGATCGGTCACGTCAGCGCTGAGGGCCAGGGCCCGCGGGCCGCACGCGGAGGCCACCGCTGCGGCGCTGGCGCTGTCGCGGTCGAGCACCGCCAGATCCGCGCCCTGGCGCGCGAAGGCGCGGGCGGTGGCGGCACCGATGGCCCCGCCGCCGCCGGTGACCAGCACCACCCGGCGGGCCAGGGGCTTCTCCACCGCCTTGCCGAGCTTGGCCTGCTCCAGGCTCCAGTACTCCATATCAAAGATGTCGTCCTCGTTCACCGGCTCGAAGCGGCCGATGCTCTCGGCCGCCAGCAGCGTGCGCGCCCAGGATTCACCGAGATCGGCGGTCACAGCCGCGTCGGCGGCGGAGCGGCCGCTGCCGATCAGCCCCAGGCCCGGTACGGCAAACAGGCGCGGCAGCGAGTCAAGCATGCGCTTGTGGCCGCCGACGCGGGCGTTCTGCCGCTCGAACATGGCCCGATAGCGCTCCTGATAAGCCTGCAGCGCCGCGGCGACCGCCCCATCCCAGGCGTCCCAGCCGGCGGCCAGCTCCGGCGGCGGCGGCAACACCAGCGGGCTGGCCTTGGTGCGGATCACATGGTCGGGGGTGGCGACACCGCGGCTGGCCCAGTCCTCCAGGCGTGCATCGCTCACCACGGCCAAGGCGTCGTCGCTTTGGCGCAGATCCAGCAGCCAGTGGCGCGCACAGCCGGCGCTGGCGGCCGCCCGCCCGAGGGCTCCCCGCAAGCGGGGCAGCAGCGCCGCCGCAGGTTCCGGGCGCGACGGCAAGGCGACCGGGTGAAGCTGGCGCTGCCCGCCCTCAAGATGGCGCTCGGCTTGCCGCACCAGGGAGATCATGCGGTCGTAGCTCTCGCGGGCGGTGTCGGCGAAGGAGAACAAGCCGTGCTTGAGCAGCACCATCCCCTCGGGCTCGGGGCCGCCGGCGGCGATCGCCGCCTCGAAGCGCTCGGCACAGGCCTTGGCCAAGGCGAAACCGGGCATCACATAGGGCACCACCACCACCCGATCGCCGAACACCTCCTGGCAGAGGGCCTCGGCATCGGGCTGATCCGCCAGTGCCAGCAGGGAGGTGGCGTGGGTGTGGTCGATGAAGCGGTGGGGCAGGAAGGCATGCAGCAGAGCCTCCACCGAGGGGTTGGGGGCGGCGGGGTCGATCAGGTTGCGGCGCTGGGCGGCCACCATGTCCTCGTCGCTGAGGCAGGCGAGGGCCCGCAGCGCCCGCAGCGGTTCCAGACGCACCGCGGGATGTCCCGGAGGTTCAATGCTGCCCAGATCCCAGCCCGATCCTTTGACGCACAGCACCGCAATCGAGTCGCCGAGCAGGTCGGTGACGCTGGTTTTCACCGACGTGTTGCCGCCGCCGTGCAGCACCAGCTCTGGATCGGCCCCCAACAATCGAGCGGAATAGGTGCGCAACGCCAGCGCCTCGGAGACGCCGCTCTGGCCGTAGTGGTCCACGGCGGCTTGGGCATCGGCGTCCGACCAGCGGTGTTGCACAGCCATGGCGAGGGGGGCGAAGCGGGACGCTCTGGGCGAGCGATGCGGCGCGGCTGAGGCTAGGCGCCTGCCCAGCGCCTTTTCTGGCGGCGCAGGGAGTGGTCTCGACGCTGGGGCGGGCCAGCTCAGTCGTCACCGGACCGCTCGCCGTGCGGCGATGGCGAGGGATTGGCTTGGGTGCGCGGCTGAGTCAGGATCCAAGGCCGCCCGTTGCCGCAACCCATGCGAGCCCTCCTTGCCGCCCCGGCCGCCGCGGACCGTCCTCTCGGGCAGCTGCTGGAGCGGCAGCTGCCCGAGCCGGAACCCGGTCCCAGGGACCTGCGGGTGCGCATCCAGGCCGTGGCGGTGAATCCAGTGGACTTGAAGGTGTGGGCGGGCCTGGCCAGCGACGCCGAACCCAGGCTGCTGGGCTGGGACGCCGCAGGGGTGGTGGAGGCCACAGGCGCGGGGGTGACCCGGTTCCGCAGCGGTGATGGGGTGTACTTCGCAGGGGACATCACCCGGCCTGGCTGCTTCGCCGAACTGGCGTTGGTGGATGAGCGCATCGCCGGCCCCTGTCCCCCCAACCTCTCCTGGGCGGAGGCGGCGGCGTTGCCGCTCACCAGCCTGACGGCCTGGGAAGCGTTGTTCGAGCGGCTCCGCCTCGATCCCCAGGGCAGCGACGCGGGCAAGCCGCTGCTGATCATCGGCGCCGCGGGCGGGGTGGGCTCGATCGCGATCCAGCTGGCCCGCCGCGCCGGCCTGCGGGTGATCGCCACGGCCTCACGGCCGGAAAGCAAGGCCTGGGTCAGCCGGCTCGGGGCGGAAGCGGTGCTGGATCACACTCAACCGTTACCAGGGCAGCTGAGGCAGCTGGGGTTGGAGGGCGTCGGCCACCTGGCCAACTTCGCCGACACCGATGCTTACTGGGACGCCATGGCGGATCTGCTGCTGCCCCGCGGCGCGATCGTGGCGATCGTGGGCAACCGCCTGCCGCTGGATTTGGATCGGCTCAAGGCCAAGAGCGCCAGTTTCCATTGGGAGTTCATGTTCACCCGCCCGCGCTTCCAGACCGCTGACATGGCGGAGCAGGGAAAGATCCTGGAGCGGGTGGCGCGCTTGGTGGAGCGGGGCGAACTGCGCAGCACGTTATCGCGCTGCTTCGAGCCGATCGCGGTGGAGACCCTGC
This sequence comes from Synechococcaceae cyanobacterium, assembly GCA_046342775.1. GTDB lineage: Bacteria > Cyanobacteriota > Cyanobacteriia > PCC-6307 > Cyanobiaceae > Cyanobium. Next base: position 29,949 of record JBKDOR010000225.1, on the reverse strand, counting down.
AGCAGGCCCACGACCTGCTGCGCCAGGGTCGCACCCTCGGGAAACTGGCGCTGCGGGGCTGGGATGGGGGCTGAGGCGGCGAAGACCCAAGGGAGCGGCCATGGCGCTCGAATGCGCGCCGCAACCAGGCTTTCGGCCGTCGCGCTGGGACTTGCCGTGACAGCGCCGATCGATGGACTCCCCACCCGGGCAGGCCTGCCGCAGACAGCAGCCCCTAGCCAAGTCGCCCAAAACCATTCGGCGACGGTCCCCCTCTGGGTTGGGGACACGCGACAGCAGGTGGAAGCCAAGCTTCCCGTTGCTCAGCAACGTCCGCCGGGTGAAACGCTGGTACTGCTGGCCCGGCAACTGCTGGGGCGCCCTTACAAGGCGTTCTCCCTGGATGCCGACCCCCAGGAGCGGTTGCGGTTGGATCTGACGGGATTTGACTGCGCCTTGCTGGTGGAGCAGCTGCTGGCCTTGATCCACAGCCGCAGCATCACTGATTTCAGCCAACAGGTGCAGCGACTGCGCTACGGCGATGGCCAACCGGACTATTGCGGGCGCAACCATTACTTCACGCTCTGGGCAGCCAATGCCGAACGCCTGGGGCTGGTGAAGGACATCACGCGATCGCTGCCGGCAGCCACCAGCCGGGTACGCCGGCTCAACTTCATGTCCAGCCATCCCAACAGCTATCGGCCGATGCGGAAGCTCAGGGCCAGGCGGTGCATCACCGCCCTGGAGCACAACCTCCGCGTGACGCAGAGCTACGTGCCGATCAGAGCCCTGGCAGGAGCCGCCGCCAAGCTGCGCAGTGGGGACATCTTCGCCCTGGTCACAGCCGTGGACGGACTGGATGTGACCCATACCGGCTTTCTGGAGCGCAATCGCAGCGGCCTGCATGCCATTCATGCCGCCCCCAAGCGAGGCGTGATACGCAGTGTTGACTTCGTGCGCTATGCCTCCAGCGTGAAGGAAGTGGTGGGGATCAGCATCCTCAGGCCACTGCCTGGGGCGGTAACACAGCGCTGAGGGGATGCTGGGAATCAAGTCTGGCTTGCCCAGGCAAGGGTGCCCTTCACTGCGGCGACAGAGATCGCCATCACCATCGCGGCGTTACAACACTGCTCTAATGGAAGAGATTCTGCCGCCGAGCAAGATATCATTGGGGGCATCATCATTGGGTCTTGACTACAGCCAAGCCACACAAGCTAGAAGCTGTCCTCGGTCTGCCCCGCGAAGCATCCTTCATAACGTTCCGCACCGTCGAGCCGTTGAAAGACGAACTGGCAGATCGGGGTGCCGGGATAGACAGCCAATGGCGCGGGGCCGAAGTTGCTCATCTCCAACACCTGCTGACTGTCGATGCCAGGCCCCATGAACGGGGCGCTGATGTGCACCATCAGACCGAGGCGGGCGAAGCGGCTACGACCCTCCAACCAGCCACACAACCCCGGCCCCAGCCGCAAGCGCTCTCTGGTGATGCCGAGGATCGTTTCACCAGGCATGATCAGAATGTGCTGGCCACTCGACACCTCCAGTTTCTCGGTGAGCTGCCGGTAATCGGTGTTCTCCCTCACCTCGATCACCTGGTGCACCTTGCGGAACACGCGAAAGATCGGGGCCAAGGTGAGATCAATTGAAGCTGGACCCACCAGCTCAAGATTGAAAGGCGTGATGGCGATACTTCCCTGCTCGATCGCACTGAGAATGGCTTGGCGTCCGAGCACTGACATGGACTGGGGGGAGGCTGGCGCTGCTGTCGCAGCCGAGCCGATCGGGCTCCACAGGCGACAACAGAGGAAATAGGCTATGCAATCCTACAAGTGAGCTGCACAATGGAGCTCCTCGCTGTGTGAGTCACCCCCGCCCAGCAGGTGGGCTTGCAGGCGACTGATCCCAGCTGCCGCGAAGCTTCAGCCCGAGCTTGGTCGATCCACTCGCCCGGGCCGGAGCGGGCCGGCTCAACAGCAATCATCAGCTGATGGAAGGGCAAGCCATCGCGGGCCAGGAAACGCCCGCCATGAGTTTGGGGCCAAGGGCTTTGGGCGATGCACCTTGGGAGATGCACCTTGGGTGCTGCAGGGTGGGTGCTGAAGGGTGGAGCAGGAATCCACAGGCGAAGGCGGGAAGACAGGCAAAGCCCAGCGAGTGGCGCTGATCAGCAAGCCCGCCTCCTTTGTAGGCCCCAGGAACATCAGCAGTACATTCACAGCAAGCCATCCTCCAGGCACGGGCCCTGAGGCGCTGAAGGGGCCACGACTTGCGGTTGAACTGCAGCAGAAACACTGCAGCATGATTACCCGAAGATCAACTACTGGCTTACGGCCAGAAGACCTCACCAGTCGTCCAAGTGAGCCGGCACAGTGCCACGGTTTCAGCCATGCGGGTTGAGATCAATGTTTGTAACGCTGGACTACCCCTCAAGAACCTGTGCATAGCCTGAAGGCTCAGCCTGGATCTCAATCCACCATGAGCGAATCCCTGATCATCCCCAGCATGGGGTGGCTTCCCGACTATCCCGATATCCGGGATGTCACCTCCCACAGCGAGGTGGCTTCAACAAGGTTAAAAAGCCTAGGCCAGCCTTCCGTCAAGCAAATGCTGGGAAAGGTGGGCAAAGCAGGGGCTGCCGCAACACCAGCAACCTTGCCAGCCAGCGTCGACCTCAGGCCCTGGTGTTCTCCCATTGAGGATCAACGAACAATCGGTTCCTGTACAGCCCACGCCGGCGTTGGCCTGGTGGAATACTTCGAACGCCGAGCCTTTGGAAAACACATCGATAGCTCGCGCCTATTCGTGTATAAGGTGACCCGCAATCTTTTGCACTGGACAGGGGACACGGGCGCCTTCCTACGCTCGACCATGCAAGCGCTGACCCTATTCGGCACGCCTCCCGAAGAGTACTACCCTTATATAATCGCAGATTATGACAAGGAACCATCAGCCTTCTGCTACTCGTTTGCCCAGAATTACCAAGCCATCTCTTACTATCGATTGGATCCACCCGGCACCACGCCAGCCAACCTGGTGACCCAGATCAAGAGCTACCTGTCCTCGGGCTTGCCCTCGATGTTTGGCTTTACGGTCTACAACTCAATCAGCCAGGCCAATACCAACGGCGGCAAGATTCCCTTCCCCACCCCCGGGGAGAGAGTCGCCGGGGGTCATGCCATCGTTGCCGTAGGTTTTGATGATCATATGAAAATCAAGAATACCAATAGGGGCGCCACCGAAACCACCGGCGCTCTGTTGATCCGCAACTCTTGGGGAACTGCCTGGGGCAGTGCGGGGTATGGCTGGCTGCCCTATCAATACGTGCTCTCCGGATTGGCCACGGACTGGTGGTCGCTGCTCAAGAATGAGTGGGTCGATTCCGGCCAGTTCGGCTAAACGTCAGAGCTTATACTGCTCAATACAGTGGAGACGTTGAGACGCCGGGGCAACCATGGCGTCTTTTTTTACATCAATCCTGGTCTGTCAGCCCCGTCGTGATCCAAGGGGCCTAATTCGGCTTGCTTGGCACAACGAAAGAGGTTGGCGCAGCGTCCTGATTGGCAGAGCGAATCCAAGCCTCTCGGCAATGCAAGGGAACTGCGGCAGGGTTTGCTGACATTGAGCAGTTCAGGCTTGACACGCTGGCTATACTTTCGAAGCCGAAACACCCGCCACATGGCAGTCCCGATCCCTCTTTCCAAAAAATTCCTCGCTGAGTTCATCGGAACCTTCTGGCTTGTGCTCGGCGGTTGCGGCAGCGCCGTTCTCGCAGCGGTGTTTCCCTATGCCCAAGCCGACAGCAACCCGCTCGGGCTCGGCTTCTTTGGGGTCTCATTCGCCTTCGGCTTGACCCTCCTGACCATGGCTTACACGATCGGCCGCATTTCCGGTTGTCACATCAACCCTGCCGTGAGCTTCGGACTGTGGGCCGGCGGCCGCTTCCCCGGCTCCCAACTCTTTCCCTACATTATTGCTCAGGTGCTGGGGGCGATCGTGGCTGGCGGTTTCGTTCTGGCGATCGCCAGTGGTCGCAAGGGCTTCCAGCTCACTGGTAGCAATCCTCTGGCCACCAATGGCTTCGGGGCCCATTCCCCCGGAGGCTATGGCTTCTGGGCAGCGCTGATCATCGAGATCGTTCTCACCTTCGTATTTCTGCTGGTGATCCTCGGCACAACTCATAAAGATGCCATCAAAGATATGGCTGGGTTGCCTATCGGCCTGTCCCTCACCTTGATCCACATGATCAGCATCCCCATTACCAACACTTCGGTGAATCCCGCCCGCAGCACTGGTGTGGCGGTTTGGGTAGGCGGAGATGCCATGGCTCAACTTTGGCTGTTCTGGCTAGCACCGATCGCGGGTGCGATCCTGGCCGGGTGGGTGCAGCGTCATCTCCTGGAAGCTGGAGAGGATTGATCCCCCTCCAGCTCCAGGGTTGAACTAACTGATCGAGCCCCGTTCGCGGCTGCGCAGCACGATGTAGCTGCCAGCCGCCAAGCCGACCGGCACCACCAGGGTCCATAAACGCTTCAACGTGGGCTCGCTGGTCATGCTGGTGTCATCTTTTGCTGCCGCATAGGGGGAATCCTTGGTGCTGCCTGCTGCCTTCGTGCCCCCCAGGGCCTCCGTGGGATTTTTGGGGTTGCTGGTCGCACCTGGCGCTTGACTCCCATCCGAATCCACAGGTGCGGCATAAGGTGAATCCTTGGTACTACCTGGAGCTTTCACTCCATCGAGGGTCTTGTTGGTGCCGGCCAGGGCCTGGGAACTGATGCAAAGACCCAAGACAGAGGCAGCGCAAGCTCCCACAAGAACACGCCGGGCGGAACGAAAGGCAACCATGGAGCGAAGGGCTGAACCGACCCAGTCTGGCCATGGACCCGGCAGTTTTGCCACAAGTCTTGCCAGAGCTGTGCGAATCTGCTGGAGAACGCTCGCCAATCGCGATTCAGGTCCAGCGAATTCTCCGCTCAACCCCGCTCAACCCTGCACGGGCGCCTGCAGCAGTTGCAGCCGGTGGCCATCGGGATCGGCCAGCTGCAGGGCCCGCTGGGCACCGAACAGGGCTGCCTGATCGGCCAAGTCCACGATGCCGGGGGAGATCACCCGGCCGCCGTAGGCGCTCGCGCCCTGTGCCGCGGCTTCGAGGTCAGCCAGCCGGAAGCGCAATTGCCAGTGCCCGGCATCCTGAGGGCCCAGATCTGGCGGCATCGGTCTGCCGCCGGGGGGACTGAGATAGTCGAGGCATTCGATGCCAGGCCCCTGCTGGCAACGCAGGGCGGTGATGCGGACCCGCACCCCCATGAGGTCATCCAGCCCATCCTGCTCCGGGCCGCTGTTCTCCCCATCCGACAGATGGAGCAGCCCCAGCAGCTCCGCATAAAAAGCGGAGCTGATGGCAGTGTCGGCGGTGCCGATGGCGCTGTGGTCGATGCCCAGCAGCGGTCCCGGCCCGGCTTGCTGCCAACGGGCGTCGCCTTTGTCCGGCGGGAACTCCAGCAGCTCCAACGGGTGACCTTCGGGGTCGTGGAATTTGTAAGCGATGATTCCGGCGGCGGCGGTGTTCCAATCGGGCAGCCGCTGCGGCGTCGTCGAGATCGCTGTGATCCGGCCGGCGTCGAGGGCTGGCCGCAGCCCCGCCAGGGCCAGCTCCATGCTGTTGACCACCAGGCAGATGTGCTGGAACCAGCGGTCATTGCAGCGCGAGTCGGCGGGGATCGGCCGGCCCGGGCGCGCCCCGGGGGCCAGCTCCAGCACTTCGCTGAGCTCCAGAACCTCGCCGCCGAGCGCCAGCCGCCGCAGCCGCAGCCGGGCTCCCGGCAGGCCGATCAGCTCGGTGTAGGGGCCGCCGTCCACCTCCAGGGGATCGCCCTGCACCCGGGCGCCCAGGGCATCGATCAAGAAGGCAGCGGTGGCATCGGCGTCAGCGCAGCTGAACCCGACAGCCTCAAGATGGGGAAGGTCCATGGGTGGGAAGGGGATTCGGAGGGGTTCTCGACGCCCGGGGGGGTGGGGCGTTGGAGCGCTCTCAAGCGAAACCTGCTGGGCGGGGACTGAACTGTGTTCATGCCTGCGGGTACTACGCTGGCCAGGCAGGCCCCGTCGCCGCGGCGCAGCAGCAGCGGCCGACCGCCAGGTCGTCTCCTCCCCCGTCACAAGGCGGCTTCCACCTGGTGGCTCACCAGGTCCACCCCAGTGAAGGCGAAGCCGCGGAAGGCGCAAAGGTCACGCCGCTGGTTGTGATGTCGAGTTTTCTGCGCGCATAGTCTGAAGCCCTGCCAAGGTCGAGCTCGATTTCATTGTGGGCGTCGCCTTCCCAGCTCGAGCCAAGCCGCCAAAGTGAGTCAGGCGGCAATTCACCCATGTGGCTAAGAATGTCCTTGGCCGTGGGATGCTGCTGAATCAATGACTTCAGGACATCGTTCGCCAACTGGGCATGATGACTCGCCACCTGGGTGTCGGTCTCAGCCTGGATGCCTGGGGAGTTGAGAAAGAGGACCTGCCTATCCAGGCCATCTTGATCCATCGTTGGCAGTCGTTTATCGAGAAAATCGCTCCGTCAAGCCGCCGTCTGCTGCCAGGCTGCGTAGGTCTGGGTCGATGCGCTTCTTGCGCCCTAACCCTCGAGCTCCGGTATGACGCAATGCTCTTCCAAGGCAATGATCTTCATCTTTTCTGAAGAGACCAGGACCCAGGACTCTGCCGGGGTTAGAGCCTGGAGGATGTCGACAGCTCAAAGCCCTTCCGGCCTCAACCTTGCCAGGAGCAACAGGGGGATTCCCTGACCTCGCCTGATCAACGGCAAAGAAAGCCTGAACAACTACCGCTCCTACGCGGCTCCGATCTGCAGGCGAAGTCCCGATCTGGGAGAAGGAAGGAGATTCATCGCATCCCATGGCCGAGCCAGCCTTCTGTCACTAGGGTGCCAAAGATTGCCGAGTGGCCTCTTCCCCCACCCCATGACCAGCACCAATCCCCTGGCCAACAAGACCCTGTCCACGCTCCTGCAGGGAAAGGTGGCGATCGTCACCGGCGGCAACAGCGGCATCGGCAAATCGATCGTGGAATACCTGGCCGAACTGGGCGCGAAGGTGGTGATCGACTATCGCTCCCATCCGGAGGCCGCCGAGGAGCTGGAACGGGAGATCGGCAGCTACGGCGGCACCAGCTTTGGTGTCCAGGCCGACGTTTCGAAGCTGGATGAGCTGCAGCATCTGGTGGACTCCACCGTGCAGAAATACGGACGCCTCGATGTGATGGTGAACAATGCCGGCGTGGAAACCCGCACCTCGATCCTCACTACCACCCCGGACGACTTCGACAAGGTTTTGGATGTAAACCTACGCGGTGTGTTCTTCGCCACCCAGTTCGCCGCCAAGCAGATGATCGCCCAGGGCGGCGGCGGCCGCATCATCAATATTTCCTCAGTACACGAGGATTGGCCGATGCCCGACAACACCCCCTACTGCTGTGCCAAAGGCGGTGTGCGCATGCTCACCCGCACCGCGGCTCTCGAGCTGGCACCCCACGGCATCACCATCGTGAACGTGGGCCCGGGCGCCGTGGCCACACCGATCAACGACGTGACCATGAACAACCCAGAGCTGCTGGCCAAGCTGAATGCCGCCATCCCCCTGGGCCGGATGGCCCAGCCCGAAGAGATCGCCAAGGTGGTGGGCTTCCTGGCCAGCGATGCCGCGAGCTACATCACCGCCACCACGATCTTTGCGGACGGCGGCATCATGCAGAGCAGCCCCGGCCTGTGAGGCCCTCACCAGGTTGTGTGTTCGCGAGCCGCGGCGTGGGCATCTGCTCACCGCTCTATAGCGAAACGTGAAGAGGCTCGTACGGCAGAACCGGACCTGGCCAGGCTCATGGTGACCTCCTCGGACCAGGGTGCCGATGCAATCGTTGCTGCCACCGCTCAACGATCACAACCTGCCATGGATGGACACCATCCATCCAATCGTTGTCCATTTCGTCATCGCGATGGCCGTGATTTCCGTTGTCTTTGATCTGATCGGAGTGCTGGCACGACGCACCAATCTGTTCGAAGTCAGTTTCTGGAATCTGCTGTTCGCCACCGCCGCCATCTTCGTGGCGATCATCTTCGGCCAGGTGGAGGCGGGCCTGGCAGAACCCTATGGCCGCGCCAGCGAGATCCTCAACCTGCACAGCACCCTCGGTTGGTCGCTGGCGGGGGTGCTGTCTGTGCTCACCGGCTGGCGCTACGTGATTCGCAGCCGTGATCCCCAGAGTCTGCCGCTGCCCTTTCTGGCGGCGGGCGGCGTGCTGGCCCTGTTGGTGATGGTGCAGGTGAGCCTCGGCAATCAGCTGATTTGGGTGTACGGGCTGCACACGGTGCCGCTGGTCCAGGCGATCCGGGAGGGCCTGGTCTGATGGCACTCAGCTATCTGCCTACCCACGCACCGATCGAGCAGCTGGGCGATGCGCTCGGCCCCAACGGTCTCCCCTACGCGTTGCCGATTCATCCGAACCTGGTGCATTTCACGATCGGCTTGTTCGTGATCGCCATCGCCTTCGATCTCGCCGGCTCGCTCTATCCGCTCGAGAAGCGGCTGTTCCGCTTCCTGGCCCTGCCGGTCACCCGCGCCGGGCTGCATGACGTGGGCTGGTACAACCTGTTGGCCTGCTGCCTGGTGAGTTTCTTCACCGTGGCGGCGGGCTTCTTCGAGATGCTGCTGGCCGAACCGATCGCCGGTGTCACCAGCACGATCGGCCTGAAGAGCATGGAAACGATGCTCTGGCACGGCGTTGGCGGCGTCGCGATCCTGCTGGTGATTGTGCTGATGACCCTGTGGCGCGGCTTCCAGCGCTTTCTTTGGCGCCGCGACATGGGCCGCCAGGTGCAGTGGCTCTATCTCCTGGCGGGTCTGGCCCTCTTCCCCGTGATCGGCCTGCATGGGACCCTCGGGGCCGAGCTGGCCGCTGAATTCGGCGTGCACATCACCGCCGATCAGCTGCTGGCCAGCGGCGCCAATCTGCGAGAGGCTTTGCCATGACATCGCTCACACCCAAGCCCTCGCGCGCCGCTGGCGCCATGGCCCTGATCGCCCTGGCGGCGGCGCTCAACCTGGCGATCAGTCTGTGGGTCCGGGCCCAGGTGCCGCACTGGCTGCCGGTGCAGGCCTCCAGCGCCGCCCCCCACGTGGATGGCCTGTTCGCCCTGGAGACGGCGATCGGCATGTTTCTGTTCCTCGGCTGCCTGGAGGTGATCCTCTGGACGGTGCTGTTCAACCGCGCCGATAAGTACGACCTGGAGAACGGCGCACCGATCGAAGGCAACTGGTCTCTGGAGATCGTCTGGACGATCATTCCGTTCGTGATCGTGATGGCCATCGCCTGGCACACGATGGGGGTGAACGACACCCTCGCCAACCTCGGCGGCAAGGAACGGGTGAGCGGCGACCAGCAGGCCCTGCAGGTCGCCGGCAGCGCCGCCATCGACCGACCCGCCGCCATCGGCCCGATCGAGGTGATCGCCCGCCAGTGGTCCTGGGAGTTCGTCTATCCCGACGGCCTGCGCAGCGCCGAACTGCACCTCCCCGTCGATCGGCCAGCCCAGTTCGAGCTGGTCTCCCTCGATGTGCTGCACAGCTTCTTCATCCCCGCCTTCCGCCTCAAGCAGGACATCATCCCCGGCAGCGTGATCCGCTACCGCCTCACCCCCACGCGGATCGGCACCTACCGCTTGCGCGATGCGATGTTCAGCGGCGGCTACTTCGCCAGCAACCAGACCAACGTAGTGGTGCAGAGCGAAGCTGATTTCGCCGCCTGGCTCAATCAGGCCGCCCGCCAACCGCTACGACCCAGCTGGAACCCCGCAACCGAGCTGTATCAACGCAGGCTCAAGGATGGGGATCGAGGCTGGGCCGTGGTGGAGCCCGCGCCGCCACCCATGGTCCAGGTGGGCCTGGATCCCGAGACCCGCCACGAAGCCTGACTCCCGCAGCCCTACCTCTGATGTCCACCTCCATTCCCTACGACCCTCGCGTGCTGCGGGCCTGCCATCCGGTGCCCGGAGCACCGGACAACTGGAAGCGCTTTTTCAGCTTCAACACCGACGCCAAGGTGATCGGCATCCAATACATCGTCCTGGCTCTGTTCTTCCTACTGGTCGGTGGCCTGTTGGCGATGATCATTCGCGGCGAGTTGATCACGCCGGAGGCGGATCTGGTGGATCCCAGCGTCTACAACGGGCTCTACACGATGCACGGGACCGTGATGCTCTTCTTGTTCCTCTTCCCTGTGCTCAATGGCTTCAACAATCTGTTGATCCCGACCATGATCGGCGCCCCCGACATGGCCTTTCCGAAGCTGAACGCGATCGCCTTCTGGTTGTTCCCTATCTTCGGGATCATCCTGATGGCCAGTTTCTTCCTGCCTGGAGGCCCTTCTTCGTCAGGCTGGTGGGCCTATCCGCCGGTGAGCACCCAGAACCCTTTGGGTCACTTGATCAACGGTCAGTTCCTGTGGATCCTGGCGGTGGCTCTCTCCGGCGTCTCGTCGATCATGGGCGCCGTCAACTTCGTGACCACGATCATCCGGATGCGGGCTCCCGGCATGGGCTGGTTCAGGATGCCGATCTTCTGCTGGACCGCGGCCGCCGCCCAGATCATCCAGTTGGTGGGCCTGCCAGTGCTCACCGGAGGCGCGGTGATGTTGCTGTTCGACCTCAGCTTTGGCACTTCCTTCTTTAAACCCGAAGGAGGCGGCGATCCGATGTTGTATCAGCACTTCTTCTGGTTCTATTCACACCCGGCGGTCTATGTGATGGTGCTGCCGGTGTTTGGCATCTTCTCCGAGCTATTCCCCGTGTATTCACGCAAACCCCTGTTCGGCTATGAACTGGTGGCCCTGGCTTCTTTCGGCATCACCGTGCTGAGTTTGATCGTCTGGGTGCATCACATGTTCTACAGCGGCACGCCGCTGTGGATGCGCAACGTCTTCATGTTCACCACGATGCTGATTGCTGTACCAACCGGCATCAAGGTGTTCGCCTGGATTGCAACGCTGTGGCGCGGCAAGCTCAGGCTTACGACAGCGATGCTGTTCTGCCTGGGAGGGCTGGTGAACTTCATCTTCGCCGGGATCACCGGCATCATGCTGGCGACGGTGCCGGTGGATATTCACGTTGGCAATACCGCCTTTGTTGTCGGCCATTTTCATTACGTGATCTTCAATACGATCACCTTCGGCGTGTTCGCCGCGATCTATCATTGGTTTCCCAAGTTCACGGGCCGGATGTACTACGAGGGGCTTGGCCAACTGCATTTTGTCCTCACCTTCATCGGCAGCTTTCTCAACTTCTTCCCGCTGCACTGGGCTGGCCTGATGGGGATGCCACGCCGCGTCGCCTCCTACGACCCTGAGTTCGCTCTCCCCAACGTGATCGCCAGCCTCGGCGCCTTCCTGCTTGGCGTGGCGATAATCCCCTTTCTGCTCAATCTGGTCAGCTCCTGGTCCCGCGGGTCCAAGGCAGGTCCCAATCCCTGGAATGCCATCGGCCTGGAGTGGCTGCTTCCCTCGCCACCGCCACTGGAAAACTTCGAGGAGCGGGTGCCCACGGTGCTCAACCGTGGTTACGGCTATGGCCTCGATCGTCCGCTGGTGGCGGATGAAGAACGCTATCTCCAACGCGCCCTGGAGGCCTGAGCCATGAGCAGTGCGTCCCTGCCCACCACGCCTCACTCCAGCGCAGCCGCGACTCACCACGGCGCAACTCAGCACGGAGGGCACAACCTCACCGGCATGATCATCTTTCTGTGCTCAGAAAGCGTGATTTTTCTGGCCTTCTTCGCCGGATATGCGGTATTGAAGCTCTCCTCGCCCGTCTGGCTAACAGCGGGGGTGGAGGGGCTGGAAGTGCGTGCTCCGCTGATCAACACAATCATCCTGGTAAGCAGCAGTTTCGTGGCCTGGTTTGCTGAACTGCAGCTGCAGCGAGGCCGACTCTGGGGCTTCCGGGCGCTATGGCTGCTCACCATGGCGATGGGCAGCATCTTCGTGGTCGGCCAGGCGATCGAATGGCATGGTCTCGCCTTCTCCTTGCAGGCCGGGGTGTTTGGCGGCACTTTTTACCTCCTCACCGGCTTTCATGGTCTGCATGTCATCACCGGAATCCTGTTGATGGCGCTGATGCTGGGCCGCTCCTTTCGCCCCGGCAATTACGACGGCGGCGAAGCTGGGGTGACATCGGTATCATTGTTCTGGCACTTTGTGGATGTGATCTGGATCATTCTGTTTGCTCTCCTCTATCTCTGGCAGTAGGCGAATACCATGATCATCGACGAGCAGCATTACGATGTCATCATCATCGGCGGCGGCCCGGCTGGTACCGCCGTGCTCCGCCAGGTGATGGCCGCGGGATTGAGGACGTTGCTGCTGGAGCGGGGCAACACCCTGCCCCAGCAGGATCAAAACGTGGCTGATGTGGATCTGTTCCGCAAGGACCGCTACCACCCGGCTGAGCAGTGGTTTGGTCCTGACGGCGATCCCTTCCCGCCCCAGACGATCTATGCCCCCGGTGGGAATAGCAAGATCTGGGGCGGCGTGCTCGAACGCATGCGCGAGCGTGAGTTCAGCGGCCTGGCGCTCCAGGAGGGCCCCGCCCCGGACTGGCAATTGCGCTACAGCGATCTGGCCCCCTGGTACGACCAGGCAGAGACCCTTTACCGCGTCCACGGCCGCGCTGGCGTTGACCCCAGCGAACCACCCCGCTCCGGCGACTTCGCCCTGGCCCCCAGGCCGATCGAGCCCTGCCTCGAAGCGCTGCGCCATGCCCTGCAGCGGCAGGCGCTGCATCCCTACGACCTGCCTCTGAGCTGGTCGGACTCTCCCCAGAATCCGAGCGGCGACGCCGAATGCTTCGGGTTGGAGCCGCTGCTTGAGCAGCCCAGCCTGACGCTGCACCCCGGCGCCGAGGTCACCGCCCTGCATGTCGATCCGGAAGGGGGAGCGGTGAAGGGCGTTGAGGCGCGACTGGCCCACCAGAGCTGGCTGTTCCAAGGCCATCAGGTGGTGCTGGCGGCCGGGGCGGTGAACAGCGCCGTGATCCTGCTGCGCTCGGCCAGCGACCGCCATCCCCACGGACTGGCCAACGGCTCCGGCCAGGTCGGCCGCAACCTGATGAAGCCCCAGCTGACGGCCATCCTGCAGCGGGCCAACGCGCCCAACTCCGGTCGCTACGCGCCGTCCTTGGGTGTCACGGACTACTACTGGGGCGATCGCAACGTCAGTTTCCCACTGGGCTCGATCCGCAATGGTGGCGGCGTGCTGCAGGATCCCCTGTTCGCCGAATCGCCACCGCTGTTGTCGCTGGTGTCGCGGCTGCTGCCCGATGCCGCCGTGGAATGGCTCGCCGACCGTTCGATCACCTGGTGGGCCATGAGCAGCGTGCTGCCCGATCCCGAGAACCGGGTCAGCCTGCGAGGCGACCGAATCCAGATCACCTATCTGCCGAACAACCGGGAGGCCCATGACCGGCTGGTGTATCGCTGGCTGAACACCCTCAAGCAGACCGAGGCCGACCCGCTCACCCAGGTGGTGCGACGGAGTCCGATCTACCCCCGAGGGGAAGCGCCGCTTTCGGTGATGGGCTTCGCCTGCGGCACCTGCCGCATGGGTTCCGATCCCGCCTCCGCCGTGGTGAACCTGGAGGGCCGCTGCCACGAGCTGGCGAATCTGTGGATTGCCGATGCCAGCGTGCTGCCCTCCTGCCCCTCGGTCAGCCCCGGCCTGACGGTGATCGCCAACGCGCTGCGCATCGGCGCCACGGTGGGGACGGCCCGATGACGAGCTCACCCCCAGAAGCCGCCAGCTTCGCCGGCATCCACCCCTCCGAAGCCCGGCGCATCGCCGAGCGCGACCATGGGGGCGTGCCCTGGAGCCTGTGGGGCAGTTATCTGAGCGAACGCCAGTGGGGCACCGTCCGCGAGGACTATTCCGCCGATGGCGATGCCTGGCGCTCCTTCCCCCATGACCATGCCCGTTCACGGGTGTACCGCTGGGGAGAGGACGGCCTGCTGGGGATCTGTGATGACGAGTGCCGGCTTTGTTTCGGGGTGGCCCTCTGGAACGGGGTGGATCCAATCCTGAAAGAGCGGCCCTTTGGCCTCGGCAATCCAGAAGGCAACCACGGCGAAGACATCAAGGACTACTTTTTCCACCTCGCCAACACGCCCACCCACAGCTTCATGCGGGGGCTGTATAAGTATCCCCAGAAATCCTTTCCTTATCAGGAGTTGCTGGAAGAGAATGGGCATCGCAACCGCGATCAGCCCGAATACGAGCTGGTCGACACCGGCATTTTTGCCGAGAGTCGCTATTTCGATGTCCTCGTCGAATACGCCAAAGCCGCGCCAGACGACCTGTTGATTCAGTTGCGCATCACCAACCGCGGGCCTGAGCCAGCGCCGTTGACGCTGTTGCCCAGCCTGTGGCTGCGCAACACCTGGTCCTGGGGCTATCCGGATGAGCAGCCGCGCAGCATCGCTTTGGCAGCAACGAACGCCAACGATGCCAGCGGCGCTGCCATCCGCACCGATGAGCTGCATCATCTTGGCGTGTATCAGCTCGACTGCGAGGAGCCCGGGCGCTGGATCTTCACCGACAATGAGACAAACAGTCAACAGCTCTGGGGTCAAGCCAACAGCACTGCTTTTCAGAAAGACGGTTTCCATCGCTATGTGATCCACGCTGAACCCGGGGCGGTGAATCCAGCACTGCGGGGCAGCAAGGCGGCGCGGCTGCTACAGCGTCAACTGGGGCCAGGCGAGGAGTGGCAGGTGCGGCTGCGGCTGCGCTCCGAAACGGCCGTCAACACCGATGATCCCTTTGGTGCTGCCTTTGATGTTCTGTTGGCGGAGCGTGAGCAGGAGTGGCGTGACTATTTCCAGCAGCGCGTTCCCGATCTCAGCGACGATGACCGGCAGATCCACCTCGCCGGCACCGCCGGCTTGCTGTGGTGCAAGAAGTACTACGGCTGGAGCGTGTTGCGCTGGTTGGAGGGGGATCCCACCAGCCCAAGCCCCCCCAGCCAGCGCTGGAGCAGCAGCAATGCCTACTGGAAGCGACTGCATGCCCACGCGGTGATTTCGATGCCGGACTGCTGGGAATACCCCTATTTCTGTCAGTGGGATCTGATGTTCCATGCCGTGGCCTTCGCCGCATTCGATCCGGCCACCGCCAAACAGCAGTGCATGCTGCTACGCACCCCCCACTACACCGCACCGAATGCCCAAACCCCAGCCTACGAATGGGCCTTGTCGGACCCGAATCCACCGATCGGCGCCTGGGCGGCGATGCGCATCTACCAGATCGATCGCAAGCACACCGATGTGGCTGATTGCGGCTTCCTGCGGGCGGCCTTTCGTAAGCTCCTGCTGGAATATGGCTGGTGGGCCAACCGCAACGACCGCTCTGGCGACAATGTGTTTGAGGGGGGCTTCCTCGGCCTTGACAACATTGCGGTCTTCGACCGGCGCTTCCCACTCCAAGATGGCAGCGTCATTGAACAATGCGATGGCACCGCCTGGATGGCCTCTCTGAGCCTGAATATGCTGCAGATCGCCGTGGAGCTCAGCCGCGAGGAACCTGAATATGCTGATATCTGCGAGCGCTTTGTGGTGGATTTCGTCCAGCTCGCGATCACGCTCAACAACCCTGGCAGCCATCAGTTCCTGAACTGGGATGAGCAGGATGGCTTTTACTATGACGTCATCAAGCGACCCGATGGCAGCGCCGACTACCTGCGCAGCCGCTCCCTCTCCGGCGTTGTGCCGCTGCTGGCGGTGCAGAGCTTCGACATCGACACGGTTCAGCGCCTGCCAATGCTCGATTCACTGCGCTCACTGAACTGGTTCGTGCGGGAACGCACGGATCCCAGCTGGGGGGTGGAACAACTCGGGCATTGGCACAACGACCGGTTGCTGTTCACCCTGGTGCCAAGGGATCGGCTGCGGCGGATCTGCGAGCGCCTGTTTGACGAGCAGGAATTCCTATCGCCGTATGGCATCCGCTCACTCTCCAGGGTTTACGGCGAGCATCCCTACACCTACACGGAAGGATGCGATACGCAAACCCTGACCTACAGCCCTGCCGACAGCCCGGTAGCGATGTTCGGGGGCAACTCCAACTGGCGTGGGCCGGTGTGGATGCCGATGAATTTCCTGTTGATCGAATCGCTGCAGAAGTTTGCCCACTTCTATGGCGATAGCTTCAAGGTGGAATTTCCAACCCGTTCCGGCAACTGGCTTGATCTCTGGCAGGTGTCGCTGGAGCTGGAGAAGCGATTGGCCAACATCTTCCGGCGTGATCGCAACGGGCATCGCGCCTTCAATGGCGAGGTCGAGCTGTTCCAGAACGACCCGCACTGGCGCGATCTGCTGCTCTTCCACGAATATTTCAATGGCGATAATGGCAGTGGCGTCGGTGCCAGCCACCAGACCGGCTGGACCGCCATGGTCTGCAAGATGCTGCAGCAGCTGGCCCGCTACGCCAGTGACTGACGGCAACCTTGCCACAGGACGGCCTTGGTTTAGCGGGGCCCCGATCCGCACCACCCAATTCCCGCCACCATGAACGCCGCCAATCTCAGCCTCGCCGAACCGGGGATCAGCAGCTCCAGCCTGCCCGCCCCCGCCCAGCTGGAACTGGGGGAGCGGCGCCATTTCGATGTGGTGATCATCGGCAGCGGCGCCGGCGGCGGAACGTTGGCCCGCGCCTTGGCGCCCAGCGGACTGAACGTGCTGGTGCTGGAGCGGGGCGACTGGGTGCCCCAGGAACCGCAGAACTGGGATGCGGAGGAGGTGTTCCAGAAGGGGCGCTATGTGTCGAGCGATCCCTGGCTGGACAAGCACGCTCAATCCTTCCAGCCCGGCAGCCATTACTTCGTGGGAGGCGCCACCAAGATGTACGGTGCCGCCCACTTTCGACTGCGCCAGCGCGATTTCGAGGAGTTGCCCCATTTCGAAGGCATCTCTCCTGCCTGGCCCCTGCGCTACGCCGACTTCGAGCCGTGGTATCAACAGGCTGAAGAGCTGTATCACGTCCACGGCCAGCGCGGCGAGGATCCCACCGAGCCCCCGTGCAGCGGCCCCTATCCCCATCCGCCCGTGGCCCACGAGCCGCGCATGCAGAAGCTGGTGGATGACCTGCGCGCAGCGGGTCTGCAGCCCTTCCATGCCCCCAGCGGGATCCTGCTGGACGAGGCCCATCCGGCCTTCAGCCGCTGCCGCAAGTGCAACTGCTGCGATGGCTTCCCCTGCCTGGTCCACGCCAAAGGTGATGCCGAGGTGGTGGGCATCCGGCCGGCCCTGGCCCGCGCCAACCTGTCGCTGTTGACGCGGGCCCAGGTGAAGCGGCTGCTGACCGATGCCAGCGGCCGATCGGTGACGGCGGTGCAGCTGGAACGCGATGGCGAACCGATCACCGTGAGTGGCGATGTGGTGGTGGTGAGCTGCGGCGCCGCCAACAGCGCCCGCTTGCTGCTGCTGTCGGCCAATGACCGTCATCCACGCGGCCTGGCCAACGGCTCAGACCAGGTAGGGCGGAACTACATGTTCCATAACAGCAAGGCACTGGTGGCTCTGGCCCACGAGCCCAACCTCACCGTGTTCCAGAAGACGGTCTCCTTGAATGATTGGTACTTTGGTGATAGCGACTTTGACTATCCCATGGGGAATATCCAGATGACCGGGAAAACAAATGGCACGATCATGAAGGGTTATGCCCCGCTAGAAACCTTCCTCATGTCTGGTTGGAGTATGGACAAAATCGCGGAGCATGCGGTGGATTTCTGGATCTCAAGCGAAGATCTGCCCGACCCGGAGAACCGCATTTCCGTAACCGCCTCTGGCCAGGTGCAACTCAGTTACACCCCCAATAACCTCACCGCCTCTCAGCGTCTGGTCAGCCGGTTGGAGAGCGTCCTGGACCGCCTCTATCTGCGCAACCATTTAGTGGAGCGGCAGATGTACATTGCTAGCAGCATGGGCATCGCCGCCGTAGGCCATCAGGCCGGCACCTGCCGCTTCGGCACCGATCCGAGCAGCTCCGTTCTCGATCTCAACTGCAAGGCCCACGAACTCGACAACCTCTATGTCGTGGATACCAGCTTTATGCCGACGATCGGCGCGGTGAACCCTTCGCTCACCGCGATCGCCAATGCCCTGAGGGTTGGCGCCCATCTGACGGAGCGGCTGCAAGGCTGAGCGCTGGGGTGGCCGCTTGCCGATCAGAGAGCTGTGGAGCACGCGGCCACGCTCGCCTTGCCGATCTCGCCCATTGATTCACCCAATCGCAGCGACAGACTTGAAGCCAACCAGGAGAACCTCCAGACGTCAGAGTTAACGCCATACTGCTTAGTGCTTGGACCAAGGGAGTATCCGATTCTGATTAAAGCAGGAGAGAAAGTGATTGACCACAATTCGTGCAGATGTTTACGCGTCACTTCAGCTATTCATGGCAATGCCAGAGGGGCACGTCTTGACATCATTCGGGAAGCATTCCGATAGCAATCCGATCATTCCAGTAGCCCTCGAGCGATCTGCAGCGCTCACGCGACAGCCAAGGCACAAGCCTAGATCCCCGAAAATTAGCATGCGACCCTGCCGCGATCCTTACTGCCGCAAGCATTCAGTCAGCGGAGCTTGGATGGGCAGTTTCTTCAGTTTTGACCACACAGTCGTTGTCAGACAGGAGCACGATTGATCGGCGCCGAATGAGGTGTTTGGAACAAAACTTCGGGATGGCAAAACGTGGGCCGAGGCCTTGACCCATGAGATCTGTAGTTGCCGGCAAGTCGTTGATTTGCAATGATGACTACTCTGCCTGGAATTCATTACCACCTCAATAGGCTCGGCTGAGGCAGCATCAAGACCTGAGAGTGAAACTCACCTGGGACGCATCACAGGTGACCTGGCAGCATGAGCACGGGGGTGGGCGGCACAGCACTCAGAGGATTGGGAGCGACAGCTCCATCCCACGACCATCCTCAACCCTGGAGTCAGCGACAACCGCTGGGCCTTCTGGACGTCCACGAGTGGCCACAAGGTCGGTCAATCAGGGCAACGGGTTGAACAACTCAATCACCCTGATCTAGGCGAAACACCCGGAATGGCCAGTCACTACAAGAATACTTCTTACATCAAGGTCTCCACGTGCTAAGATCACCCCCAAGGACATGGGTTTATTCGACGGTGACGGCGTGGACAGACACGAATCCGTCCACCCCCCGCCAGAAAGCCTGTATTCAGGACTGGTCTCTTGCTTTTTGGATAATCGCACAAGGGTCTTCTGTGGTTTTCAGCATTTTTGCAAGCCTCCCGCAATCTTTTGCTAATATTGGCTGGACTTTGCCCATCCAGATCATCAATTGGCATCTTTGTTAATAGCGTTCCCTCGAAATCAAATTATTCTCACCAAATCATTAAGACTCTTTAGCCCATTTCGAGCCTGAGCCAATCCAAGACTGAAATCTGCTTCGGAGATTACACCTCAAGCTCCTGGACAAGGACCTGTCGCTCTCCTGCTGCGAGTCCCTTCCGTCAAACTGGACGACCAAAGCGCTCCATCGCCCCCATTCATGATATTTTCATGTCTCTTGCAAAACAGCAACCGGCTGCATCCAGCCCAGCTCCCATGCCCATGCTTGATTTAATAAACTCCCAATTAAAAAAAAGCGGCAAATCATATAGAATTATAGGGCTGCTATTTCTTGATACTTTTTTGCTGGCAATTTCGTTTGTTTTAGCTCTTTCACTTCGCATTTACTCGCCAACTCCTCTTGCCCAAGATATCGCATTCTATTGGCGAACCCTGGCAATTTCTATTTTATTTGGAATACCATTTCTCTTCTTCGCAAAAGCCTATTTAGATTTGACAAGGTTTGCGACCAGTCGTTCTCTGTACAGATTTGCTGGGCGATCTTCAATCATGATGATCCTCCTATCTCAGATATCACGCCTGTTTGGTCCTCAACCTTCTCCCTCGTTCTGGTTTCTCTACTGGGGATTTTTCCTTGTTACAGGAATAGCTTCAAGAGTTTTCGTCAGAGATCTCTTGAGAGCGCGATCCAAGGCTCTTGAAGCAGTCCAGCAGCCTCTTGACATCAAAGAATTGGCTCCCACAGCGATTCCAACTTTAATCTATGGGGCAGGCAATTTTGGCTCGAATCTTTACCATACATTGCGTAACGATGCTCAGCTTCTAATTGTCGGATACCTCGATGAGGATACCTCTTTACATGGACGCCGCTTGCAAGGGTTGCCGATTCACAATCCTGAGGACCTTCCTCTAATTGTTGAAAAATATCAAATCAAAAATATTCTTCTGGCCATGCCCCATCTACCTCGCCGCCGCAAACGTGAAATCGTACATCAACTCACGACCTTTGATCTGAAAGTTCTCTCATTTCCTTCCAACTCTCAACTCGCCAGTGGACAAATTCACCTCAGCGAGCTGAGGCCGATTGAAATTGAGGATTTGCTGGGTCGCGAGCCTACATCCCCAATGGAATCATTGATCAGTTCTTGCGTCCATGGTATGAATGTTCTTGTTATTGGTGCGGGCGGGTCAATCGGTTCAGATCTTTGCAAGCGAATCTTGGATCTTGGGGCCAAGAAAATTGTCATGCTGGATTCCAACGAAGAATCTCTTTACAATATTGATCTTGAAATGCGCCTTGCCACCGCCAAGCTCTCAAGTGAAAAGCAGCCTCCTATTTTGGTGCCCATTTTGGGTAATTGCTGTGAGACCGTTTTGCTTGAAAACACTGTCCTCAACGAGAAAATCGATACCATTTACCACGCTGCTGCATACAAGCACGTGCCATTGATGGAGAGAAATGTTTGCGCTGGCATCGCCAACAACATGCTGGCGACAAAATCCGTGGTCAATGCCGCACGACTTGCCAATGTCCGTTGGTTATCCTTAATTTCCAGCGACAAGGCCGTTCGCCCTACGAATGTGATGGGTGCCAGCAAGCGTCTGTGTGAATTGATTGTTCAAGCAGCCGCAGCTGAAATTCCAAGTGATGGGCCAAAATTTTCAATCGTGCGATTTGGCAATGTCTTAGGAACCTCGGGTTCAGTCGTTCCTCTGTTCCATCGTCTGATCCACTCCGGTGGTCCTGTGACTGTCACAGATCCTTCCGTTACTCGCTATTTCATGACGCGTCAGGAAGCTGTTGAGCTTGTTTTACAGTCAACGGCAATTTCTGTTGGCGGTGATATATTCCTTCTGGATATGGGTGACGAGGTGAACATTACTGATATGGCTCGCCAAATGATTGAACTTTCTGGGCTTACAGTTCGCGACGAAGCTAATACAGATGGCGACATAGAAATCATCTTCACAGGATTGCGACCTGGCGAAAAGCTCTATGAAGAACTCTACATCAGTGGTGAGCCCGAGCCGTCGCTGCATCCCCTGATCATGAGAGTGAGGGAACCCTTTATTTGCACTGAGGAGCTTTACCCGTTGCTGGATAAACTTGAGGAGTCTTGTCACAGGATTGACATGGCTCGTACTCTCGAGCTGCTGCGCACTCTCGTTCCTGAATATAACCCTGACGACAAATCCAACTAAGCATTCAATTCAATGATGTTATCAACACAGAGCTTCTTTCCTGCAATAATTTATTTCACTTCAGGTGTTCTTCTCGCTTTTTTTGGTATTCAAGCGTTGATTCCGCTGTTGCGGAAACGCTTTTTAGATGATCCCAACAAACCCAACAGTGCCCATGCAAATCCTATACCTTCGGGAGGAGGCATTGTTTTTGTCACTATTACTGTTTTATTTGGCTTGCTTTCTCTTGGCTTCGGCTCAGGCTCAGTTTTTTCTGGTCCAGGTTGGCTCGCCTGGATCCCTTTGATCTCACTCCCACTCGCAATTGTTGGGATGCTTGATGACTACCAGGGAGTTTCGGTTTGGATTCGTTTTGGAGTCCAATTTCTTACTGCTAGTTTTCTTCTGCTTATTTCGCCTCTTGACTTTCCTTGGCTCCTATTTATTCCCTTGCTAGTTTCGATAGTTGCCGTCATCAACTTCATTAACTTTATTGACGGAATGGATGGGGTTCTTGGTGCGTCGTCTTTTGCTTTTATTCTTGCTTCTGCCTTATCATTTGTTATCACTTCAGATTCTCTCAAAATATCTTCGGCTGACCCGGTTTCCCTGTACGCATTAATGGGGGCTCTTCTTGGTTTCTTGTTCTGGAATTGGAGTCCTGCCAAGGTGTTCATGGGTGATGTTGGAAGTACTTTTGTGGGGTCTGTTTTCATTGGCTATGTGCTCCAACAACACTCGTATGCTTCTGCCGTCAGCCTTCTGTTAGTTTCCTTTACGCTTTTAGCTGACGCAGGAGGCTGTGTAATTCGTCGAATACAATACAAGCAAGCCATTCTCAAGCCTCATAAACTTATGCTTTACCAACGTCTAAACCAAAACGGCTGGAAGCATTATCAGGTTGCGATTCTATATTTTGTACTAACTTCCTTTCTAGCTATTGTCCATTTATGGGGCGGCCTCAACTGGATGCTCATTGCAATCGTTTTTGAGTCAGTAATCCTTCTTTGGTTGGATCAGCGAGTAGCTGTTCGATTCATCGATTCTCTTCGCCGTTCAAAAAGCACCGCAGTATTATCAGCGACTTAAAAAACAAGCTGCATCTCTTCATTCAAATCGTTCGCCACCATCTCTATACTTTAATCTGTTTTTGCGTTTGTGTGATTCTTCCTTTCACAGCATCTGCTGCGCGCTTGGCATACCGCATTCCATAGCTGATCCACCAGAGAGCTCCGTAGCGTCTCTTGTAGGCTAATTTCACTTCTTGGAAGCGTTGCTTGTTTTTTTGGCCACTGATCCCACCCGCTGACATCTCGACGAGATCAAGCGGCATCACCTCAACATCAGCGTCGGCATAGCGAGACAGCCTTAAGAAGTAATCAACATCGGCTGACAATTCAAAGCCATCGGCATAGAACGGCAGCCTTTGTCGCACCCGGGGGCTAAACAGGGTTCCCTGGTGAGGAGGTGTTGGCCCCAACAACACGGACCATCGGTAGGACCCCAGTTTTTTGAAGGAGCTCCGCCGCCCCAAGATACGATTTCCAGCCGCATCGACCCTGGCATAACGTGCAGCACAGATCAATAAATCAGGCTCCCGGCCAGAATCGGCAAACTGATCCAGTTTTTGGGCTAGAGCCGCCAGCACTTCCGGGGATGCCGCCCAGTCATCACTTCCCCAAAACAACACCCAAGCCTGGTTTAACTCGGGTATTCCGGCTACTATTTCAAGCCCTTGGTTCATGGCTCCGAAGATCCCTTTAAAGCGCGTCTCTTGTTGAAAACAGTGAAAGCGATGATCGTTGGCGCACAACTGATCCAGGTAGCTGATCGTCGCCTCGCCGCTGCCGCCATCCACGATGAATGCCTGCCAATGGGGCCAGGTCTGCGCTTGGAGGGATGCAACCAGATCCGCCAGGACCCTATGGGAGTTCAGCGTTGGAATAATGATGGCGATCTTAGAAGCAGTCATTGCGTTGTAAATCTGATGGACATGGGATACCCGAAGTGCTGCTGCTTCATGGTGGTCGTCCCTTTCCCTGCGCTGATATTGAATGGTCAGGAGTTTCGATCGGTTGTTCTATTGTCAAACCCGATCGACGATGAATGATTTGCCACGGCATAATCTACATTACTGACCCAGTGGATCAGGCTACCAGCCAAAAGCCTGAAACCTGCGAGATCGACCCTGCCACCAGCACGCCACGCTTATGCAGGCCAGTGCACCAAACTGGTGCGAAGACATCAGGCGCCTGGCCGTACCGAACAAGAACGAACAAGAACGACATCAACCTTGGCAGTGTTGCTCCTCAACTCGCTGCTTGCCCCTGAGCACCCCACGTCAGATGACCGATGCGCTCGAGCCTGTCGCCACCGGCTGCAGGTTCTCGATCCCCAGCCCGGCCCGCTTCTCCTGATCCGTAGTTCCGCAAGATCAAGCGACCTGGTGCCAGGTCGCGGTTGCCCCACGAACTTTGGACTCCCCACGCCTCAGCAGCGCCGCCGCAGGTGTTGCAACAAGCGCTCGAACAGCTCGGGCAATGGCGCCGCGAAGTGCATCCGCTCTCCGGTGATGGGATGGTTGAGGCCTAGCGCGGCGGCGTGCAAGGCCTGCCCTGGCAACAGAACCGGCAAGCGGCGGGCGCGGGAGTACACAGGATCTCCCACAATTGGATGGCCAATGTGGGCGCAATGCACCCGGATCTGGTGGGTGCGGCCGGTGTCGAGCTGGAAACGCAGCAGGGCGTGATCGCCCAGCCGCTCTTGCACCTTCCAATGGGTGCGGGCATGGCGACCCGAGAGGTCGCTCACCACCGCGTACTTTTTGCGATCGACCGGATGGCGGCCGATGGACCCCACGATCGTGCCAGCTTCATCGGCGGGCTGGCCATGCACCAGACCGAGGTACTCGCGGCTGGCAATCCGCTGCTGGATCTGCGCCTGCAGACGCACCAGGGCCTCCTGGCTCTTCGCCACCACGATGCAGCCGGTCGTGTCCTTATCCAGCCGATGCACGATGCCGGGACGCATCTCTCCGCCAATGCCGGGGAGATCCGGGCAGTGATGCAGCAAGGCATTCACCAGGGTGCCGTCCTTGTTGCCCGGCGCTGGGTGCACGGTCAGGCCAGCCGGCTTGTTGAGCACGATCAGATGGTTGTCTTCAAATAGCACATCCAGGGGGATGTCCTGGGGGATGAGATAAGGCAGGGGTTCTGGCGGTGGTATCCACAGCTGCACCGTGTCGCCTTGACGCAGCGGCGTCTTGGCGCGGCCGATGACGCCATTCACCCGCACACAGCCAGCATCAATGAATTTCTGGATGCGGGCGCGGCTCTGCTCCGGCCGTTGGCTCACAAGCCAGCGATCCAGCCGCATCGGCAGCGGTTTCGGGTAGGTGAGCTCCACCAGCTCCCCCTCCCCCTCTCCGAAGCCATTGTTCAACGCGGCCAACTGCTCGATCACTCCCATGTTGCCGGCCGACCCCCCGGGACCGGGCGGCAGCGCACCGGGCTGGCCCGATTGGAGCCGCTCACCCGTTTCGAGCAGGCAGCCGGCGCCCAGCCCGCCGCACTGCTGCGCCAGCGGCCACCCATGGCCATGGCCGCTTGCTGGTGCTGCTGGCCATGGCCTTGGTGTGGCTGATGGACACCCTGCTGGTAGACCGCTTAACAAGGTTCACCATCTCGCCGCCGACAGCTTCACACCGCTCCTCAGCGGCATCGAACACATCAGCACCGTGATGTTCGCGGTCGTGAGCGCGGGCCTGGGATTGTCGCTCTATCGCTTCAACCAACGCCATCTGGTGGGGTGGGGCCTGTCCTACCTGGCGGTCGCGCTGGTGCTGGTGTTCGCCAACGTGCTGAGCATGGTGATGACCGCCAGCCACGTGAAAGGTCAGGGATTGCTGAGTCTTTGGGATGTGATGGGCGTGTCCATGGAAACCGTGAATGTGTTCACCTTGATCAACATCATGTTGGACATCGCCATCCCTGAGGGAGCCTTCATCAGGCCCAGCCGCGAGGGCAAGCCCGCCACCATATGCCGCAGCTGATCGATGATCTGTTTTGGCATTGAACACCAATTCCACCTAGGGCCCCACCAGCGGGATGGTGATCTCCCGCATCACCAAGCTGACGATGGCGCCACAGATCCTGCTGGCGATGCTGATGCTCACGGTGCTGATCTCCCGGGCAGTGGGGGCTTGAGGCAAGGGCTCGGTTGAGCTGGAACGTCCGCACTGGGGTCGCTGACGCGATCTTCACGCGGGGGACGATCGCGCTCGGATCCGTAGGCGAAGCCATGGGCGGGCGGTGGGCTCGGAGGGTGGGCGCAGAGGGAGGGCGCACGCCTCGGACACCGGTCGCTGCCGAGGGCGGACAAGATGGCGAGGCCACCCGTGACCCCTACCCCCGCCTCGCCATGACCTCCCCTTGGCTGATCACCGGCTCGAATCGCGGCATCGGCCTGGAGCTGGCGCGCCAGCTGAGCCAGCGGGGCGAGCCGGTGATCGCCGTCTGCCGAACGGCCTCGCCCGAGCTGGAGGCCCTGGGGGTGCGGATTGAGGCCGGCGTGGAGTTGACCTCCGAGGCGGCCCTGGCCGACCTGGCGGAGCGGCTGCAGGGCGTCGCCCTCTCCGGTGTGATCCTCAACGCCGGCCTTTTGATCGCAGACAGCCTCCAAGACCTGGACGCGGCAGCCGTGCGGCGCCAGTTCGAGGTGAACGCCCTGGCCCCGCTGCTGCTCGCCAAAGCGTTGCTGCCCAACCTGGCGGCGGGCTCGAAGCTGGCCCTGATCACCAGCCGCATGGGCTCGATCGATGACAACAGCTCCGGCGGCTATTACGGCTACCGCATGTCGAAAACGGCGCTGAACATGGCCGGCAAATCCCTGGCGGTGGACCTGCGCCCCAAGGGCATCGCCGTGGCGATCCTCCATCCCGGCATGGTGGCCACCCGCATGGTGAACTTCGCCGGCATTCCCCCCGAACAGGCGGCCCGAGGCCTGCTGGAGCGCATCGAGACCCTCAGCCTGGAGACCAGCGGTCGCTTCTGGCATGCCAACGGCGAAGACCTCCCCTGGTGAGCGGTTTCGCCGATGTTGCGTTCTGTCGCGGCGGCTGGCGATGGCCTGGCCCCGGACCTAACACCAAGGAGATCCGTTGCCGTTGTTCATGAGCCCTCGCCCCTCCCCGTGCCCGGCGGCGCCCTGCGCCCTCCCTTGGCCGCTGGCGTTGCTGTTGGTTGGATGCGGCCTCAGCCTGGCGCTGGCGGCGGCGCCCGCCCGCGCCGGGGTGCTTTACAGCATCACCACCAAGTGCTCGCTCAACGGGGCGGCCGCCGTGCCCTGCAAGGTGGAGGCCTTGAACGAGGAGGGGGCGACCCTCTACCGCCACAGCATCGGCTCGATCACCCAAACACTGCGAATCAGCGACCAGCCCTCGCGCATGAGCCTGGACAGCGGCAAGGGCTTTCAGCCGCTGCGCAACGCCGCCGTGCTGTTTTCGGCCAACACGATCTGCGTCAACGACAAGGAGCTGTGCGCGGTGAACCCCAACTACCTCAACAGCCTGTTGCAGCAGCGGCCCGACTTCCGCGGCCGGGATCTGGTGCGGGCCCACTTCGGCAGCGACGGCCGTGTCGATCTCACCTGTTACGACAAGGGCTGCGAGCTGATCGGCAAAGCGCTGGAGGCCCGTTGATGGCCGCTCCACGCGAGGTCTTGGCGCTGCTGGCCTCGGCCCTGTGGTCCCTGCCGGCCACCACGGCTGCCACCGCAGCCTCAGCTACGTCAGCTGGCTCAGCTGCCGCCTCATCCGCGGCCTTGAGGGCCGCCGCGGCCGGGATCGAGGCTCCGTCGCCGGAGCCTGGAGCCACCACCACGGAAGCTTGGCTGGCCCGCGGCGGCGGTGGGGGCGGCGGCATGCGCGGCGGAGGGGGCGGAGGGATGCGAGGCGGTGGAGGTGGTGGGGGCGGCTTCTCCGGCAGCGGCATGCGGGGGGGCGGCGGCGTCTCCGGCGGCGGGCTCTCGCGACCGCAGACCGGCTTCGGCGGCGGCGGCGGCTTCAGCCGCGGCGATCTGACACCCGCCGGTGGCTTCAGCCAGGGGGCGCGCCTCACCCGCGTCGGCAACCCCTCGCTCAACCGGCCCGCCACCCGGCCGGCGCTGTCCCAGCCCGGCATTGGGGTGGGCGGTGGCGGTGGCCTTGGCAGTGGCGTCGGCCGATCCGACCGGGTGGTCAGCGGCAGCTGGAGCGGCACTCGCAATGTGAGCGTCAACCCCAGCTGGAACCGCCAGGTGAACATCAATGCCGTGAACCGTTATCCGGGCTGGAACCGGCCTGGCTGGGGGGTGGCTCGGCCCTGGAATTGGGGTTGGTATGGCGTCGCGGCCCGGCCAGCCTGGGGCTGGTGGGGCGCCAATGCGGCGGCATGGGGCATCACCAGCCTGGCCACGGCGGCGGTGATCAACAACGCCGTCAACAACGCCATCAACGCGAATACGACGACCATCGTTGTACCCAACAGCGCCTATCAGCTGGAGTTCGGCACCGTGCAGCCCACGGGGGAAACCTCGGTGAGCTTTGTGGCCACCGCCGATGGCAGCAGCTACCAGCTCACGGCCGACTGCAACGCCGGCCTGCTCAACGGCCTCCCGCCCGCCTCCGCCGCCGAGGCCGAGCTGCTCAACGCCGCCTGCCAGGTGGCCTTCGGCAACGCCAGCTGAGCCAGGGGGCGAGCGGGTGTGAGGGTCGCTGAACCGCCCTCACCCCGCCCAGATCGCCTCCAGATCCAACGCCAGGCCTTCGGCCAGCTCGCCGCCCTCCAGCCGGCTGGCGTTCTCCAGCCGTTCGGCCATCCCAGGCAGGCCGGCCCGCCCGATTTCCACGGCCCGTTCGTGGGGCAGCAGCAGCCAGCCGAGGCGGGCGCCATTGGCATGGTCAAGGGCCATCTTCTGGCGCAGCGCGGCGGTGCCGCGGGGGCCTGCATCGCTGGGGCTGGCACCACTGGTGCTGGCGAGCTCGACGACCAAATCGGGGCAGCAGGGCGTGCGAACCGGGATGATTCGAGCCGTGACGAACAGCAAAAGCCCAGCAGGAATTCCTTCTAGGTTAATCAACTGATTGCCAGCAGGCGGCAAACAACCGCCCCATCAGCAATCGCAGCCAAGCCGCCTGCAATCGATGCCTGCCATGGATGCGATCCGCTGAAGCGACGAACTGACGCGACCAACAGAAGCGTCCAACAGAAGCGTCCAACTAAAAATAAACGCCTAAACTGATCAAACCACACGCACCAGCGGCCACTCCTGTGCCCCTGTGCTGCGTATCTGGTGCTGATTGACGCTTTCGCTCCCCGTCCCTGTCCGCCCTCCATCGCTTCTGCGTCGTCGCCCCCAGGAGCGACCCGGCGCCATCATCTATTGTGAGCAAAATTTTGCGGGTCTCGATGGCAAAACGGCCCATGGCCTGATTCGCCATTCTGAAACCTTCGCCATCCAGGCTGTGATCGACAGCCAGTGCGCCGGCCTTGATGCCGGCCTGGTGCTGGATGGTGTCTTCCAGGGAATCCCCATCGTCGCCGATCTGGAGGCGGCGCTCCGCCTGCCGGGGGCCAGACCCCACAGCCTGATCTATGGCATGGCGCCCGCCGATGGGCTTTACAGCGCCGCCGATCGCCGCGCCCTGCTCTCCGCCCTCGCCGCTGGCCTGCATCTGGTGAGCGGCATGCGCGAATACCTCAACGACGATCCCGAATTCCGAGATACTGCGCGGCGCCATCAGGTCTCGATCCGCGACGTGCGGCGGCCGCCCGCCCTGCGGGATCTGCGCCTGTTCGATGGTTCGATCACCACCGCCGAGTGCCTGCGCATCGCCGTGCTCGGCACCGATGGCGCCATCGGCAAACGCACCACCGCCACCCTGCTCGTGCAGGCGCTCAACGCCGCCGGCATTCGCTCCGTGCTCGTCAGCACCGGCCAGACCGGCCTGATCCAGGGTGGCCGCTACGGCATCCCCCTCGATGCCATCCCCTCCCAGTACTGCTCCGGCGCAGTGGAGGCCGCCGTGGTGCAGGCCTTTCGCAGCGAATCCCCGGCGGTGATCGTGATCGAAGGCCAGGGCGCCCTCAGCCACCCCGCCTACCTCTCCTCCGGCTTCATCTTGCGCGGCGCCCGCCCCCAGGCGGTGGTGCTGCAACACGCCCCGGCGCGGCAGGTGCTCAGCGACTTCCCCTTCCTGCCGATGCCCAGCGCCGCCAGCGAAATCCGCCTGATCGAAGCCTTCGCCCCCACCCGCGTCATCGGCCTCACCCTCAACCACGAAGGCCTCGACGACGCCCAGCTCAACGCCGCGATCCTCAGCCATCAGGCCGAACTCGGCCTTCC
>JBKDOR010000224.1:0-3165 GCA_046342775.1 Synechococcaceae cyanobacterium | reverse complement strand
CTCAACCGACGACCATGAAACCGATTTATGACGCTGCTTTGCGGGAAGCCGTCCGTTTGCGGATGAGCCCTCCCAATGGCGAGAGTGTGAGCGCGATTGCCCGTGATACAGGGATTGCGGTTCCCACGTTGTACAGCTGGCGCAGCCAGTGGCAGAAGCAAGGGCTGCTGGTGCCGGCCACGAGCCGTCCTGCGGAACAGTGGAGCGCAGCCGACAAACTGGCTACAGTGATTCAAAGCACAGGTTTGAGCGGCCCCGAGCTTGGCAGCTTTTGCCGGGAACGGGGTTTGTATCCCAAGCAGGTTGCTCGATGGCGTCAGGCAGCGGAGGATGCCAATGGCCCCAGCGCTCCTAGCATGGCTGATCAACGGGAACTGCAACGCAAAAACCAGGAACAGGCGCGTGAGATTCGCCGCCTGCAGCGTGAACTTGATAAGAAAGAAAAAGCACTGACGGAGGCAGCAACGCTGTTGATGCTGTCAAAAAAGTTCAACGAGATCTTTCAGCCGGACGAGGCGCCTTGATCCCAGCTGAAGATCGCGGAATGATTGTAGCTTTGGTGCAGGAAGGAATCAGCCATGGTGCCACACTCAAAGCCTTGGCCCAGCTGTTTGGCATACCGACACGCACGCTGAGGCGTTGGGGGTTGATGATTCGAGCCAAGGGGTTGAGCTGTGATCAACGCAAGGGGGCAGCCAGGTGGATAGCCCATCGATTTAGCGCAGAAGAGCGGCAGCTGGTTTTGTCAACTGTGAATGATCCTCGCTTTGCTGATCTACCGCCTGGACAGATCATCGCGATTCTTGCCGAGGAAGGAACTTATGTCGGATCCGAATCAACGATGTACCGCATCATGCGAAAGGAAGGCCTCTTAATTCATCGCGGCAGAAGCCGCCAGCCGCGTGAGCCAAGAAAACCACCCGTGCTGCAGGCAACCCGGATCCACCAAGTGCTGGCCTGGGATATCACTCTGTTGCCCAGCCCTGTAAAGGGCCAGTTTTATTATCTTTATATGGTGATGGACGTGTGGAGTCGACGCATCCTTGGCGTCGAGGTGCACGAGCGCGAAAGCGGCGAGCTGGCCAAGCACTTTTTTGAACGCATGTGCCGTGATGAAGGCATCAGCTCCAACTCAGCCACGATTCTGCATTCAGACAATGGAGCGCCGATGCGTTCCAGCACGCTGGCCGCAAAGCTGGCGGAACTTGGGGTTGGAAGATCATTTTCGCGTCCAAGGGTGAGCAATGACAATGCTTATGCTGAATCGTTATTTCGTACCATGAAATATCATGATAGCTATCCGTCGCGGCGTTTTCGAGACCTCCTATCGGTCCGGAGCTGGGCCGATGGATTTGTTTACTGGTACAACAAGGAACATCGCCACAGTGGTATTAAGTATGTGACGCCAGACCAGCGACACTATGGTGAGGCTGAGGGGATTTGTCGCACTCGCCAGGAAACCTACGAGCAGGCACGGCAGAAACATCCCCGCCGCTGGTCCCGATCAACTCGAGACTGGTCGCAGCCACAAATTGTGAAAGTAAACCATCCTCGAATTCCGCAGGAAAGCCCCTCAAAGACAAAAGCAATCTCCGCAAGGTCCAGTGATTTTGAATATAAGGATAGAACTTGATCATTGAATGGTGAAATTAGCAGGTCTACAAATGTCATCAATCTTGCGATAGCTCAAACTCAGTAACCTAGGCCCCAGGGGGATGAGGTTGATCCGCCCGCAAGAGGCGGGTCGGCCTCATCCCCCGCCCGGGGGCCGGCCACTAAAACCTTCGCATCAACCCCTGCTTCAGATCAGCCGATGTCGCCTTTCGATTCCCGATCGCGAAGCCCGTGACCATCAGGTTGATGTATGATTACCAGGTGCTCAGAGCAGCACCACTAGCGGACAACTTTCCTGATAGCCACCGCGGCAAGCGAGCCTTGTTGGTCCACTGGGCGTCACCGAACACGCCATAGAGATGCTTCTGATTGGCAGCCTCTACGGCCCGCATGGCATTGGCCAGCGCTGTCCCTACATTGCTTGGAGTGACGCGCACGTCCTTCCAGTGGGCACCTTCAGGAATCTGAAAACGGTGCTCGTCAGCAAAATCCTCGCCATACTCCGCGAGCATCGCTGAGAGCTCTTCGTCCCACTGATCGCAGATCCGCTTGAAGAACAGCAGCGGCAGGATGTAGGACTTCCAGTCGGAGCGATCCACTGGGCTGCCACGGAGGATGTTAGCGGCTTCCCAGAGGTGCGATTCCAGCTGGGAGAGAGTCAGGGGCCCGCCAGGTGTGCTCGAACTTGTTGCCACTGGTTTCGTCTGTGCTTCTGTGCTGCCAGCCGCTCTTAGTCCCCCTCCCGGTCCCTTGACTTTCTCAGCCAGCCCCATTCGCACGACAGTGTCCTTTGCTGCCTTGAACTCCTCATCGCTTAATGTGATCCCGAGCAGCTTCTCGATGCTGGAGCGCAGCTCATGGTTGGCGAGCCTAGATCCATCTTCTGGGATGAGCTCGATGATCACATCTGTGACATCCCTATTCAGAGCCTCCGTGTTCATGCAGATACCTCTTCGGTGTTGCTGAATAGAGACGGCGGCAGATCATCCATCCAGCCACGGCGGGAAAGTTCTGTAAGTCGCCGACTGAGAACTTCGACCTCCCGACTCAGAGCCACACTCTCCGCCTCCAGGTCCTCTGCCCGCTGCAGCTCGCTGGCATGAGGGATCACGACGGGCAGGCTCTTCACTTCTCCCATGGGCACGAAGGCTACCGCCGTTCCCTGGCCTGCCTTGTCCAAAAGGCTCTGCCCCACGGCACTGCGGAGATACTGCACCAGGGCGGCTGGGGTGAGGGGGGCATTTGGCCGCAGGCGGACGACGCAGAACGCCTGACCGGGCACCGTCGGGTGCTCGAGGTCCTGAACCATGGCCACCTTGCCCAAGCCGCCCTTGATCGACAACAGCACATCCCCCGGCTCCAACAACTGCTGGCGACCCTTGGCCAGTGCAGCTTCCGGCAACCGGATTCGCTTCGAGCCTTGGCGGAGCTTGCCGGAGTCGTCAATGTCGCCGGGAGTGACCTCCCGGACCTCGATGCCGTCGTCCTCCTGGCGGCCAAGGGAGGCCACAGGCCTTTTGATCTCGGCTAGATCACCCAGGTGCATCGTTG